>JBAQYV010000001.1:0-5879 GCA_049790315.1 Candidatus Acidiferrales bacterium
TTCGTGGAGGCGCGTCGCGAGGCGCCCGTCTTTCGTCACCGGGAACCGCGTTGCTCTTTAGTCGTTTCAAGCTCTGTCACGCGCAAATCGTAAAATACCAAATCCAGCGAATATGTGTTCGTTTGGATATTTGCATGACGCATCTGTTTTCCGAATCGTTCTGACCACTCGCTCGCTAGTGGCGATTCCTCTACGAGGCGGGCTCCGGGATAGGCATTGGCGTAGTTGACACCCCAAACGAATCCCTCTGGAGCGCCTCCGCGCTCCCAATCTGAGTAGCGAATAAAGACATCGTCCCACGATGCCCGCCAGATTTGGTCTTGGACGACCGTGGCCAAATTTGCAAAAGGGCAGTGTGTGAACCGGTACCGGAACTGACTTTCGTTTATTGCTATGACGACGTCGTAGTCTCGATTGTAACGAGTGAAGCCATGCCGCACGATACTGCTATCGAAGAAAGGTTGCTGAAGTGCCTGCCTGATCTCAACGATATTCACTTAATTCGCGCCTCCTGTCACGCGGTGTTTCGGACGCGCCAAGATTCGTCATCAGTACGTGATATTTTCATTTGCGACGGACCCGGACGAGAACCGGGTAGGTCGCTACCTGTTCGTCGCATTCAGAATGGCCCCACTCTGGGGACGATCCTCTTGATGTGGCTCGATCCCTTGGGCATTGTCCTTCCAGTATCCGGATCAATCGGTTGGCCTGAAGCGTTAAGAAGTACAATGTACCCGTTCGGGGCGTTCCAAGGCTCCTCGGGTCGCGGACCCATTACCCTGAGTTCCAGCTCAGGACCGTATCTGAATCTATACCCGCGCCCGTTAGCTGCAGGACCCAGCTCCATACCGGGCAATAACAAATAATCGCCACGTTCCGTTGGAATCAAAAGACCCGTGTTCGGCAATACTGGGCGCCTTCCCTCCTCGAATGGGTTGAAGCATTGCTCAAAGCAGGCGCCTTCAAAATTCTGGCGCGTAAGACCGGGATTACTTCGCTTACCTAGGTCCGCTCCGAGACCAGAATTGTGAGCGCTTCCGGGCAAGTGTGGCGGAGATCCTTCTCGTGCTCCGGTAACGACCAAATTCATCACAGGTATTTTCCGCGGAAACTATGCAGATTCCGCCGGGACCGTGGGGAACGGATACAGATCATCACGCCACCAGATCAGAAAAGAGCGGTCATCGAAGACCCCAACGGCTATGCCCACCAGGTTGGTCACGATATGTGCCAGATCGTCGGGCTGCAATGATTGTCTTCCGATGGTTACATCATCGAAATAGAAAAATGCGGAGAAAGGATAGTAACTTGCACTATATACGATCTCCAGCATTTTTGTGTCTGGTATCTCGGATAAACCACGGCCGGCAATTGTCCAATAAAATTCGGCTTCGAAAGGAATCATCAGTTCTTTGTTATTCAAGTGTGCCAGCCCAGGGTCCGAAATCGATTTTTGTGTATCTTGCAACAGGACGGCGGCCTTCGAATCCCGAATGAAGCATTTGATCATACGCGCCAGTGTGATTTCCTCGTCGCGATCGAGACGCAGACTCTGTTGAAAGTCCAAATCCCTGTCCTGTTCGACCGTAGCGGGCATCGCAACGCGAAACCTGCCGCGCGTGAAATCTATTCCTTTTAGAACGAGCTTAGCCAATGTTGTGCCCGCCGACAGCTCGTCAACCATATATTCCTGAGCTGATGATGAGCGCCTGATTTCCTGGATGGCCATAGAGATGCAGTTGCTCCTCTTTTCAGACTATTCAAGAGGCAGGAGTTCGGATCCAAAGTCAAGCCAATCCAAAAGATCGTCGCTCCAGAATTGAAAATTCAACCCTCGTTGTCTGACCCGAAGCTTAGATTCCCCGGGCTGATGCCAGTCATAATGTGGTCCCATAGGCGGATGGTTGTCAGGATGGAGACTATGTTCAGTCGGGGGATGATACCAATTTCCCCTAGGACCCCTGCGCACCCATCTTTCGCCCGGAGACTCATTTGGATCTTCCGGCAATCTTCTAAAGGGCACAACGAACCTGACGTCAAGAACCTGTGCCCACGTCGAACCATCTGGAGTGAGAAATTTTCCCCCACCGGGCGTGTAGACGTCTTGGTTGCCATCGGTGCCGGTCGAGTACTGCGAACTCCCGGACTGCGCTCTTAGCTGAACGTCAGTGGAGTACGCTATCGTCTGAGTCGCCGCTGAGGATTGCTGATTCGAATTGAAGATCCAATTGAGAATAGATGCGATCTCCTCAATAAAACCGGCTGCTGGGTTTCCGACATTCGCCCCTGGGCTGTCGTCATCGCAGTCGGCGCCGCAGTCGTCCATTCCGCTCGGATCGCTGCCGGTGATCGCGTTCTCTCCGGCGTAGGTGAATAGATTGGCCTTGCCGCGCTCAGGATCCTCGGAAAGGAAGCGCGTGAGCGCCGGGCTGTAGTAGCGCGCTTTCGCATGGTAGAGCCCGCTCGGATCGTTCTCCATTCCCGCCCGCGTACACGTTACCGTAGCCCGCTGGCGGCGTCCCGGTAACGCTGGGGTTATCCGCTCACTGCCTATTCATTTGGTTGTATATTTACGATAGCAACAACCCTGCTTTCTCCAAATCCTTTGCTATGGATTGCAGTTCATCTGGAACGTCCATCGAGAATTCGATCCATTCGTCATGCGAGATAAAAACTCGACCATACCCCTGGCCGCCAGTTATCAAATACATGTCCCATGACGCTACTAACCCAACCTCTAGGAAACTAACCAGGTCAGCCCGTTCGTATTCTAAAAACAAATGACCTGACGCCTCGTCCATTAATCGGTGATCCGCGTAGCTCTGGCGTAATCGATAGTAGAGGTGCCAATTTTCAGAGTTCGGCCATATGCCTGTCGAGATAACCCAAAGAAGGCACTCGTTACGTGGCCTCAACGATCGCTCGATGAAGTCTGCGAACCACGTCAGACGCGCTATGTCTGGCACTACCTTAAATCTTCGGCTACTTGTGCCTAGAGGTGGGCGAACTGGAAGGCCGTCACTATCGAGCACGACCTTCTGTCGAGCGCACCACCGCGTGATCTCGTCTAGCGTCAGGGTTCTCATGACCCAGAACTGAAGACCCCCGTGAGCTCCGTGTCAATATTGAAGCGCCCAGAAGTCCGGCCGGACGCTGAAGGTGAGGGCCTCGGGGCCTTGAAATTCGCCTCGTTTCAGCCAGTGCCACGAAAGGTCATTCTCGATCGTCGGGCTTCTCGGATGACTCGTCGCGGCATGAAGCTCGCGGTCTAATATTTTCCCTCCAAACCCGCCAGTCGCCGTTTGGAATCGAATATCAAGCTACCTTCGCATACCTTCTGGTTCACGGAAGGTCCATGTTTGCCCGTGATATTGAAATAGAAAGCCTGTCCTTTTTCGTAGTACCTAGCCCTGCCGGGAGTCTCCAAACCTTCGGTCGACTCGCGGAGCAGAGACAGCGCGTCAGGGTTCTCATCGCAATAGAGGTTGAGGGTCTCAATCCCGATAAGCTCGTTGCGTTCGTCAAAATCGCAAATGAACTCCGCCGGACATCTCGTAACGGAATCCGGAAACGGATCGACAAACTCTACGCGGAACCCGTCAGCGCCAATCTGGGCATATAGCGCGTTGTTATGTATGTCATTTGGTCACCCGGGATCGCGTTCACCGCATTCGTCACCGCGCGGGCACCGAGCTGAGAATTAGTTTTGACTCAGAGAATTCGTCCTTTCGAACATTATCAGCCATGTCCGAAATCCATAGCGTGACAATTATACTAAAATGCGATTGTCTTCCCGGAGCCGACATTTTTGCGATCCGGAGAAAATTGTGAAAGTAGCTGATATCTTGATCGAAGGCGGCTGCTCCAACGTTGGCCTCTGCCCTTACCGTGGCGTGGTCACCCGTCGGATTGTCGACGGTTATTTTCCATTCATACGGCACACGAATCCTCTCGACTGTGCCCAGGATGTCGCAATCGAATCGCTCGATCCGGTCGCCGGGACGCATCGGGATATTCGGTATCGACACATCGAACAGCGTATACGTGATATTGGCTCGCTGAAATGAAACCGTACCGCCGGAGCTGGCTTGAGAATTGCCAGGCAGAGCGATCGTTAAGATCGCCAGGATTGGAAATATCACCGCTGGAATACGCATCATAAGCGCTCGATCACATTTTCCGCAGGAACCATAACGATCGCAATCCAAATCGGGATTCCTCGCGCGGCAGCCACGCGCGGGAATGACAAAAAGAAAGATCAAGGCTTGACCTATACCTCAATAATGGACTATATCAAGAATGCAATGCCGAACGAGGGCGCGACATCAACTGCGCCCGGAGATGAACGACAAAGATCACAGACACGGAGGACCCACCGATGTGGAATTCTGACAGTCCATACCTTAACGGCAACTACGCTCCCTGGCGCGAGGAGGGCGACGCTTACGATCTCGAGGTAGAAGGCGAGATTCCGCGCGAGCTGTCGGGCGCGCTCTACCGCATCGGTCCTAATCCGCAATTCAAGCCCGCGGGCCGCTACCACTGGTTCGACGGCGACGGGATGGTCCACGGATTCCTGCTCCGCGACGGCCGCGCCGCCTATCGCAATCGCTACGTGAAGACCGACGGGCTCAAGGCTGAGATGAAGTACGGACGCGCACTCTACGGCGGCCTGATCGACGGACTGACCCGCGAAGTTCCGGCCGACGTTCCGCCGATGAAGAATCAGGCCAACACCAATATTATCGGTTACGCGAACCGGCTGCTCGCGCTGATGGAAGGCGGATTACCGACCGAGCTCAAGCCCGAGACGCTCGAGACGGTCGGGATGTACAGCTTCGGCGGAAAGGTCAACGGTCCGGTGACGGCGCATCCGAAGTACGATCCGGCAAACGGAGACCTGCTGTTCTTCGGCTACTCGCCGTTTCCGCCGTACACGACCTGGTACCGCGCAGACAAGGCGGGCAGCCTGCTCGAAACCCGCGCGATCGATTCCGGATTGCCGGTGATGATGCACGTTTTCGTCACCACCGATAAATACGCAATCTTCTTCGTGTGTCCTTCCGTGTTCCGGATCGAGAACGCGTCGAAGGGCCTGCCCGTTATGGCCTGGGAGCCGCAGCATGGGACCAAAATCGGCGCGATGCATCGCAAGTCCGGCGAAATCAAATGGTTCCACACCGATGCGTTCTACGTTTTCCATTTCCTGAATGCGTATGAGGAAGACGGCTCGCTCGTGATCGACGGATGCCGCCTTAAGTCGCTCGACATGGGCGGCAACTCCTTCGGAGATCCGGCGCTGCCGTGGCGGTGGACGCTTAACTTGAAAGACGGATCGATGCGCGAGCGCCAGATCGACGATACCTCGAGCGAGTTCCCGCGCCTCGACGAACGCCGCGCCGGACTCAAGCATCGCTACGGTTATTTCGCCGGCGGCGTCGACAAGAAAGATCGCGCGCTCGGTTTCACTTCGGTGATCAAGCGCGACTACCAGACCGGCAAGCACGAGCTTCAGACGCTCGGCGGCAACAAAACCCCCGGCGAGCCGGTCTTCGTCCCGCGCAGCGCAACCTCGGCCGAGGACGACGGCTGGATACTCTCGGTCTGGTACGATCGAGCGGAGAACACGAGCGAGATGGTAATCCAGAACGCGCAGGATTTTGCCGGCGCGCCGGTCGCGCGCGTCAAGGCTCCTCATCGCGTCCCGTTCGGGTTCCACGGCAACTGGGTGCCAGCCTGAGCTTATGCGGACGATTGAATGAAGAAGCTTGCCACCAAGCCAAAGCGGGCGGCGCGCGCCGGACTCGATTCAGGTACGGAGCGCGCCGCTGCCTCTATCGAGCCTGTGCGCGAGCGTCCGGGCGCGATCAAGTCGTCGC
>JBAQYV010000002.1:0-32462 GCA_049790315.1 Candidatus Acidiferrales bacterium
AGCAGCGCAATCGCAAAACCAAGGCGAGAGCCAGCGATCCGGGAACATTTCACGAGAGTATCTCCTATTCAAAGCGAGGACGATTTTCGGAGCGACAAGGAAATTGGACCGACAACGGGAATCAACAGTATAACGCAGTCGGGTGGCGCGCTACGGCGAGAGTCGCGTGCTATGCGCGCCGTGCGATCACCGCGGCAGGCCCGCGCCGAGTTCGGCGAGACGGCGCTCAAGGAATCGCCGCTCGGGGGCTTGCGTCGTGAGTTCAAGCGCGCGTTTGAAAGCAACAATGGCTTGTGGCTTGCGCCCGAGCCGGCGCAAAAGTTCGGCCCGAGCGGAATGCGCGAAGTGATACTCCGCAAGTTCGCCGCGCGCAAGAATCGCATCGATGAGCGCGAGTCCCGCTTCAGGCCCATCGCGCATCGCAACAGCGGCCGCGCAATTGAGTTCCACCACGGGCGACGGCTCGGCGCGAAGCAGCACGTCGTAGAGGCCGACAATTTCACGCCAATCCGTCGCCGCGGCGCTGGGAGCTTCGGCGTGCACCGCCGCGATGGCGGCTTGCAGCGTGTACGGACCGAAGCGGCGCGACGCCAGCGCCCGCTCGACGAGCGCAAGCCCTTCCGCGATCTGCGCGCGATTCCAGAGCGAGCGATCTTGTTCGTCGAGCAAAATCAGTTCGCCAGTAGCCGAAGTCCGCGCGGAGCGGCGCGAATCATGCAGCAGCATCAGCGCCAGCAAACCGAAAGCTTCGGGCTCCGGCAGCATCTCGGTCAAGAGGCGCCCGAGTCGAATCGCTTCTGCGGAAAGGTCGGCGCGCACCAGCGTTTCGCCGGAAGATGCCGAGTAGCCTTCGTTGAAGACGAGATATAGAACGTGTAGCACGGCGTCGAGCCGATCGGGAAGCTCGGCAAGCGAAGGAACTTGATACGGAATCCCTGCGTCGCGAATTTTTCCTTTCGCGCGAACGATGCGCTGCGCAAGCGACGGCGTGGGCACAAGGAATGCGCGCGCGATCTCTTCGGTCTCGAGGCCGCAGACTTCGCGCAATGTCAGCGCGATGCGTGCGTCAGGGCTGAGCGCAGGGTGGCAGCACGTAAAAATCAGCCGCAGACGATCGTCTTCAACGGCGTTGTAATCGTCGAACGTTGGCGGCGCGATTACGGTAGCGTCAAGCTGATCGGCGGCCGCGGCCAGCGCGGCATCGAATCGCGCGCGACGACGCAGCCGGTCGATCGCTTTGAAACGCCCTGTGGAGATGAGCCACGCGCGCGGATTTTGCGGCACGCCATTTCGCGGCCAGGCATCGAGCGCGGCGATGAACGCATCGTGCAGCGCCTCCTCGGCGAGATCGAAATCGCCGAGAAGGCGGATGAGTGTGGCCAGCACGCGGCGCGAATCGGAGCGATAGATCGCGTCGATGTGCTCGTTGCGCTCGCGCGGTTTGTTCGCATCGGGTGCGCCGAACGCTTTCGGATCGATTCCCGTCACGGCGATCAGGGAGCCATCGCCCAAATCGGCCGCACTTCGATCGAGCCGAATTTCGCCGACGGGATACGCGAGGCCACTTGAATCGCTTCGTTCAAATCCTTGGCCTCGATCAGGTAGTAGCCGCCGAGTTGTTCCTTGGTCTCGGCGAAGGGGCCGTCGGTCGTGGAGACTTTTCCGTTGCGCACGCGCACCGTCGATGCGGTCGTTACGGACTGGAGCGGGTTGCCGCCGATGAATTGGCCGCTTTTCTGGATGGATTCGGTGAACGCGCTGTACTCGGCGA
This sequence comes from Candidatus Acidiferrales bacterium, assembly GCA_049790315.1. Classification (GTDB taxonomy): domain Bacteria; phylum Acidobacteriota; class Terriglobia; order Acidiferrales; family UBA7541; genus DASPOJ01. The sequence continues at coordinate 1,772 of JBAQYV010000002.1, forward strand.
AAACCGCACCCATCTGTTCTTTGGTCATCTTGGCGCCCTGGCTTTCTTCTGCGTAGATCAGGCATAGATATTTCATGGCGTCCTCCGGCGAATTGGGATTAAACATCTTATTTCACAAGATAGTCGCTGGGGGAAGCGCCGAATCGACAACGAGCCTGAACATTCTTTGCGCCGCCGCAATTGCGATCTGGGAAATAGTTCGCGGCGGTGCTAGATTGGCCGCCACAAACATTGCGCGCCGCGCGTAACCGGCGCCGGGATGCGAGGGAAATATGGACCCATTTGAGAGCTTCAAGGCCGTGCAGAAGCAAGGATGGGCGCACTTTGCGCCTCTGGAAATGTCCACGACGCCGACCGCCGCGCAACTCGTGAAATTTGCGGGCCTGCGCGCGGGGCAAAAAGTTTTGGATGTGGCTTGCGGCACTGGTGTGGTGGCGATCACCGCGGCACGCGCCGGCGCTAAAGTGAGCGGGCTCGATCTGACGCCCGAACTTCTGGAGCGGGCGCGTGCGAACTCCCAAATCGCCGGCGTTGAAGTCGATTGGCGCGAAGGAGACGCGGAAGCGTTGCCATTCGGCGACGCGACGTTCGATGCGGTACTTAGCCAATTCGGCCACATGTTCGCGCCGCGGCCCAGCGTTGCGTTGGGCGAAATGCTTCGCGTGCTAAAGCCGGGCGGAACGATCGCATTTTCCACGTGGCCGCCGGAACTTTTTATCGGGCAAATGTTCCGGCTGATCGGAAGTTACTTGCCGCCCCCGCCGCCGGGCGCGGCTCCGCCGCCGCAGTGGGGAGATCAAAATATCGTGCGCGAACGCTTGGGCAACGCAGTGAAAGATATCGCGTTCGAGCGCGGAACCATGCGCGTTGCGGCGCTCAGCCTGGCCCACTTTCGCGCTCACACGGAGCAAACCGCGGGGCCGCTCGTTAAGTTGGTGGAAATGCTTTCGGCCAATGATCCAGCGAAGCTCGCGGCGTTCCGCGGCGAATACGATGCGCTGGCGTCCGGATATTTCGATGAGAACACGATCAAACAGGATTATTTGATGACGCGCGCGACGAAACATTAAGAATGAAAAGGGAAAGATAGAATCAAAACTGTGTCGCAAACTAAACATAGCCGGGTTTTAGAGTGCGCTCTGGCCTTCTGGGCGCTGGCAGTTCCGTGTGCTGGGTTGTACGCTGGCCAGGCCGGCGCGACACAGTCGACCGCCGGTGGTAGCGCAGCTCTCGCGCCATCCGCCGCGCAAAATGCTACTCCTGCCGCGCCGCCCGCGCATGTAATCGATCCGGATGCGATGAAAATTTTGCGGCACGCGGCTGCGACGTATCGGAGCCTTACGAGCTATGAGTTTCATGTGACGGAGCAAACCGTAAAGGATTCAAATGTATCCGAGCGGCGGCTTACGGAGACCGGCGCGGGCGCGGACCAATTCCGGATTGAGGACGATGGGCCGCGCGGAACGTTGCGCGTCGCCGACGGAAAAACGGAATGGAATTGGAATCGCGGAACGAATGAATACACGAAAGTCGCGCTCGCGCCCGATGCCGAGACGCCCATCACCGGGCTCGAATCTTTGGATCAACACGTAACGGACGCAAGCATCGCGCGCGAAGATTTATTTACGGTGAATGGGAAGACGGTGCCGGTTTACGTGGTGGCGGTGTCGCGCGACGAGTGGCCCGCGGGAACGATTGCGGGCGCGCAGTTTGCGATGTATCGCATCGATGAGAAGACGTTTGTTGTTTACAAAGCGGCGATTTACGACGCGAGCGAAAACGCGCAGATTTTCTTGTACTCGATTGTAAAGTGGAATCAGGCCGTGGCGGGGACACTTTTTCAGTTCACACCGCCGCCGTCGGCGCGTTTCGTAGTTGCGGCGGCTGCGCGTGTTCAAGGCACGGCGGCTGGATCGCCAAATGCCGCGACATTGATTGGAATGGCCGCGCCGGATTTCACGCTTGCGGACACGAGCGGCAAACCGGTGACGCTAAGCACGCTGCGCGGCAACGTCGTGATCGTGGACTTCTGGGCGAGTTGGTGCCCGCCGTGCCAGGCGCAGATGCCGGACCTCGAAAAAATGCACCGCGAGCTTGCGAGTCAGGGCTTGGTGGTGCTGGGGCTCGACGTGGGGGAAGATTCGGCCCGCGTCGCGCAGTTCGCCAAACAAAAAGACTACACATTCAAACTGTTATTGGGCGCGGAGCCGGACATCACTGAAAAATATTTTGTGGATGGATACCCGACGACGTTTCTGGTCGATCGGCAAGGGCGCATCGCGTTTCGCACCATGGGCGGAGAAACGCCCGAGAGATTGCGCGCTGCGGTGCAAGCGGCGCTGCGTGCGGCGCCGTAAAGGCAATCCGCCTTCGCGCGCCGCGCGAAAAAAGTCTAAAGAATGTTGACGGCGCGCGCGGCGAGCAGGGCGACGATGGTCAGCGAAATCAACGATTGGAGCATGGTGCCGAGTTTTGCCCAGCGCGAAAGGACCGCGGTGTCGGTGGGCGAGAACGCGGTGCTGGTGTTGAAGGCGAGAAACAAGTAATCCATGAAGTGTGGCGACCAGGGCGGATTGCCATCGTCCAAATTCAACATTTGTGGAAACAGAAACGCGCTGCCGATGCGGCGGCCCTGCGATTTTTCCCGCACAAGTGGACCGCCGGCATCGAGCTTCCAATACCACAGAGCGAAAACTAGAACGTTGGTGACCCAAAGCGCAACCGCTGAAATCAGAAGTTTTTTCGGCGACTCGCGATGCTGCGGCAAGCCCGCGATCAAGATAATCAGTGACGCGATCATGGCGGCGGTGATCGCGCCGCTCGCGATGAACGCGAGCGCCCGCGTGATCTCGTGGCGGCCGCTGCGATAGGAAACTTCCATAGGAATCAGCAAGACGAAAACGATGGCCAGCAACAACCAACTCGGACCGACCGCGAGCGACGTCGGCAGCGCGAGGTAGAGACATCCGGCGGCAAACATTGCCGCGAAGGCGGGCCAGCGAGGTTCACGAAGGATTTGAGCAGGCATCGGCTTCGCGCGGACTTCGCGCGGTGGCGAGTTTAATGCAGTTCGGGTTGCCGCTCAAATTGGCTCTTGCGCCGGTGGCGTAACCGCGCAGAATTGTCCGTGGCGGGGCGGTTCCGCGAAGAATTGCGATGGCGAAGAAAAAACCAAAAACGCGGAGACGGCTCGCGGACTCCCCACGCTGGGGGGACGCGACACTCGCGATCCACGCGGGCGAGCCCAAGCACGGGCGTAACGGGTCTGTGGCGCCGGCAATCGAACGCACGTCAAATTTCGTTTTCGCCGATACCGCGGAGATGAAACGCTGGGCGGAAGGAAAGTCAAAAGCTTACATCTACACGCGTTACGGCAACCCAACGCTGGCGATTGCGGAGGCGAAACTGGCGGCGCTTGAGGGCGCGGAAGCCGCAATCGTGGCGGCGTCGGGCATGGCGGCGATCACGAGCGCGCTTTTGGCCATGCTGCAATCGGGCGATGAATTGATCGCCACGAGGCAGATTTACGGCGGCGCGTATCGCCTGCTGCGCGACGTTTTACCCAGCTTTGGCATTCAAGTGCACTATGCGGAGGCAAATCTTGAAGGCGTGGATCGCCTGGTGAACGATCAGACGCGGGCACTGTATCTCGAGACGCCCACGAATCCGACGCTGAACGTTGTGGATTTGCGGAAAGCCGCGGCCATCGGCCGTCGGCATGACATTGTGACGCTGGTGGACAACACGTTCGCATCGCCGGTGCTGCAAAAGCCGATCTCGCTGGGGATCGATCTTGTGGCGCACAGCGCCACCAAATATCTGGGCGGGCATTCGGATTTGATCGCGGGCGTGGTGGTTGGCCCGCGCAAATGGATCGCGCGAGTGCGCGAGCGCGTGATCCACCTGGGCGGATCGTTGGACCCGGGCGCGGCGTACTTACTGATCCGTGGCCTCAAGACGCTGGAAATTCGCGTGCTGCGGCAGTGCGCTACGGCGCTGGCAGTGGCGCGGTTTCTCGAGCGGCATCCCAAGGTCGTGCGGGTGCATTATCCGGGCTTACGTTCGCACCCGAGCCATCGCCTGGCGCGGCGGCAAATGGCGGCCTTCGGCGGGATGCTGGCTTTTGAGATCAAGGGAGGATTGGCAGCCGCGCGGTGCTTCTGCGACCGGGCGCGAATCTTTCTGCTCGCGGCGAGTTTGGGTGGGGTGGAATCGCTGATCGTGCTGCCGGAATACACTTCGCACTACAACATGAGCGCTCAGGAACGGGCGGCCGCCGGTGGGGGCCCCGGCACGGTGCGAGTTTCGGTGGGCCTGGAAGATCCGGCGGACCTTATCGCTGATCTCAAGCAAGCCCTCGGCTAAGGAGGTTCAACGTCCCTAGTCACTTGTGTTCAATAGGGATACCGTCTGTGTCGTTTTGGATTGACCCTGCCCCCGCTCTGCCGGTAGCATGCCCGAGGCGAACCTTTCGCCGCGAGAGTCCGTCTAACCTGGTTGGATAGACCCCCAGCCGGGTAGCGGGCACTGTCGGCTGTCGCATGGCGTTGCCGGTCAAAATATTGACGAAACCTTCCGAAATTAGAATTGCGGCGATCGTCCTCCTGTGCGGACTTTGCGCGGCGGGCTGCGCCGACACAGCGCGAAACGCTGTGATGGTCAGGCCGCCGACAATCCAGGCCGCGGCGCCAGGAATCGGTCCGCTCCCGCTGAACTCCCGGCGAGGACCCGTAGGTCTTTCGACTAAGGCACCGGATGGAGACGTGTTGTTGGCGCGGGCGGTGAACGCTTCATTTGAGGCTGGTGAAGCGGATTATCGCGCCGGGCATCTGGACAAGGCGCGCCAGGAATTCGACCAATCCCTCGAAGTGCTGCTCTCAAGCGGCTACGATTTGCAAAAGGAGCCGCGCCTGCAGGACCTGTACGATCACATCGTTGAGACCGTGCACGCCGACGAAATGGTGGCCTTCCGCGAGGGCGATGGTTTCAGCGAGCAGAAGAGCGTGCCCGCGCCTCTGGACGAAATGCCGGACCTGTCCGCGGCGCCGCCTGAGCCAGAGGACCCGGCGCTGCGCGGGAACGCCGAAGGTGAAATCCAGTCGGTGGAACACGATCTGCCGCTGACGGTTAACGATTCGGTACTGGCCTACCTGAACTTTTTCCAGACTCCTCGAGGCCGCGCCATTGTGGAAACGGGACTGCGGCGCGCCGGGCGATACCGCGAGATGATATCGCGCGTGCTGCGGGAGGAGGGCTTGCCGCAGGATTTGATTTACCTGGCGCAAAACGAAAGCGCATTTCAACCGCAGGCGCTCTCGAAAGAAGGGGCTCGCGGATTGTGGCAATTCATGTCGTCGAGCGGGCGGCTGTACGGTCTGCAGAAAAATTGGTGGGTCGATGACCGTCAGGATCCCGAAAAAGCCACGCGCGCGGCGGCGCAGGATCTGCGCGGGCTGTACAACGAATTCGGCGACTGGTATCTGGCGATGGCCGCATACGACTGCGGTCCGATGAATATTCAGCGCGCGATCGAACGCACCGGTTACGCGGATTTCTGGGAGCTGTCGCGCCGCAACGTGCTGCCGAAGGAAACGCGCAACTATGTGCCGATCATTCTGGCGCTGGCGCTGATCTCGAAGGACCCGGCGCGCTACGGCATCGAAGTGAATCCGGAAGCGCCGGACGAACCCGACAGCGTGATGCCGGGACATCCGATCGATTTGCGGTTGGTGGCTGAGACGATCGATGTGGATCTGGATACGCTGCGCTCGCTGAATCCACAGTTGTTGCGGCTGGTGACGCCGGACGATCCAAAATTCGTATTGCACATTCCGGAAGGAAGCGCGGAGCGTTTCTACGCCGAAATCGCCGCGATTCCGCCGGACAAGTGGGTGAGCTGGCGCAATCACCGCGTGGAAGAGGACGAAACATTGTCCAGCGTGGCGAAACAATATCGCGTGAGTCCCGCGGCGATCGCGGCGGCGAATGGAATCGATACCGATGCGCCGCTGGCGGTTGGGGCGAAGCTGATCATCCCGGTCGAGGAGCGCGGAGAGCCGGCGCTGGGCCGGCGCATCAGTTATCACGTGAGACGCGACGACACGCTGGCTTCGATCGCCGATGAATTCGACGTCACCACCGTGGAACTTCGCCACTGGAATCATTTGCGCGCCGATCATGTGGCGCGCGGAATGCGCTTGAGCGTGTATCCCGGCGGGATGACGCCGCCACCGGCGCCGTCAAACAGGGCTGCTACGGCTGCGACGGTGACCGCGGCGATGAATCGTCCGGGCAACGACGCCGACGGTTCACCCAAGACGATCGTCTATCAAGTGAAACCGGGCGAGACGTTGTGGTCGATCGCGCGGGCATACCGGACAACGGTGGAAGCGTTGCGCGGCGCCAATCGCTATTTGTTCAGCCGGCCGCTTGAGGCTGGCGACGAGCTGACTATACTGCGGGCGCAGTAACGGACAGTTCTACTATAAACCCATATATATCAGTGCATTAGACGCATTGGAAGCGTCTATTCGCCGCGCCGTCATCGTCAAATTTGGGCCGGAAAGCGTTCCGACTTGACAAATCCATGACCGTACGTTTATACCGGCCTCAGGCTCGCGCGTGTGCGCGCGCCAGTTTTTGTACCAGACTTCGGCTGGGAGGACACGATGGCTTACGAACGAAACGGCAACGGTGAAGAAAACGAGTTCTCGCAGATCGAAGAAGAAGAGGAGGTCGTCGCGGATCGCGACGATGTCCTTGAAGATGAAGGCGAAGAAGAGCTGATCATCGAGGAAGGACCGGCCGTGCCCGCGGCAGCGCCGCCTTCGCGTCCGGCCGCTCCCGCGCGAAAGAAGAAAGTCGCGGGAAAACCGAAGCGCAAGAAAGCCGCGCCTCGGCCCAAGGCGCGCCCGAAGAAGAAAGTGAAGCGCGCGGCGAAACCGAAGAAGGCCAAGCGCAAAGCCGCAAAACGCAAACGCCGCTAGGCGTGCGCGGCGCGCTTATTTTGTTGAGCGACTTTGGTTCTGTTCGTGTGCTCCGCCGATTCTGAAGTTTCTGAGGGAGTTCCGGGAAAGAGAGCCGGGGCATATCGGGCCCTCGTGTTCTCTCGCGCTTGAACCGCGCGCGTGTCGTGGCGTGCCGCGCCTGGATGAAATTGCATTCCGGATAAAGTGCGCTCAGGCTTCGGTCGAGATGTGAGCCACACGGCCCAGCAAGCAATTCTTCGGCGACAAGCTTTCTTCTGAAAACGGCGGCAGTAAAAGCTCCAGATCGAACTCAAGACTCTGCGGCCGCAATAGCAAGCGGTCTCCGGCCCGTTCCCCCGTAGCCTGCGAGAAATGTGGTCTGCTTGCGCACGGCGTAGAGATTGCGTTGGCCCTTCCTGTACGGGTCGAGCGCCAAAGTGCGCCGTTGCGAGACCAAGACGGGCCGCGCGGCATCCCTTTTTGGCGGCGGTAGGGCGGCAGGGCGAATTATCGCTTGCTGTAACTTGCCCGGCACCGTTAGCATACGCGCTAATGCTTCAGGCGCTCGAACATTTGCGCAGAATGCGCGGTGGCGCGCAATCGCACCTTTTCCGGTGCCGGGACGGGGCCTACTACGTCGTAAAGTTCCAAAACAATCCGCAACACCTGCGAATATTGGCGAACGAAATGCTAGCTAGTCGTCTCGCGGCGCGTCTCGGCTTGCCCGTTCCGCCGGTGACCGTCGTCGAAGTTTCGCCCGAGCTTGTGGAAAATACGGCCGATCTCGTAATGCAATTCGCCACAGGGCGTGTGGCATGCAAGCCAGGCCGGCAATTCGGCTCGCAGTATCCCGGCCATCCGGCTGAAGTGAGCGTGCACGATTATCTGCCGGACGAACAATTGGTGGAGATTGAAGACCTGGAAGTTTTTTGCGGAATGCTGGTGTTCGACAAATGGTCTTGCAATACGAATGGGCGGCAAGCTGTGTTCTTTCGCGAAGCGGGCCGCTCGCGCTACCAGGCGCTGATGATCGATCAGGGATTTTGCTTCAATGCCGGGGAATGGAATTTTCCGGATGCGCCTCTGCGCGGCCTGTATGCCCGGCAGCGCGTGTACGAGCGCGTTACCGGCATCGATTCGTTCGAGCCGTGGCTCGGGCGCCTGGAAAACCGCATCACGCGCGCAGCGCTGGGCGAGGCCGCCGAGCGCATCCCGCCCGAATGGTATTCGGATGATGCCGCGGCGCTGGATGAATTGCTGGAACGTTTGTATCAGCGGCGCGGTCGTGTGCGGGAATTGCTGGTTTCAGCGCGGGACTCGAGCCGGCAGCCTTTTCCAAACTGGAAGTAGTCGTAGCGCTAGATGAGAGTTCCGAAAAAGGAACGAAGGGAAACAATCATGGCCGAAACCGAACTGCAAAGTTGCGCGTACCACATCGTACGTTACGCGCCCAATTTAGTCCGCGACGAGTGGATCAATATCGGCGTCGTGCTCTTCGATCCCACTTCGGGCCGCGTGGTGCGCCGACTGGTGGAAGAACCGGGGGAATTTGCGCGCGTCCGCAGGCTGCATCCCGCCGCCGATGAAGATTTCCTGCGCAATCTTGGCGGGGTTTTCGACGCGCCGCGGAATGGCGATCGCGCGAACGGCCTCGCGTGGCTGGGTAAGCTCGAAGAAACGTTGTCCAACACAATACAGCTGAGCCCACGACGCGGCATTTTGACCGCCGATTTCGAGGCCGAACTCGATCGTCTGTACCGCGAACAAGTCGAACCGCCGCGCGCGGGCCGCCCCGAGGTACGCGAAATTCGCACGCGCAGCGACATTCGCGCTCGCGCCGCGGATTTTCTGCGACTTGAAGGATTGCTCGGCCGGATGCAGCGCGCCGTGCGCGTCGCGGACTACACCTATCCCGGCGATCCGCTGCGAATGGATTTCGCTTACCGGCGCAACGGAACGCGCGGATTCGTGCAGGCTTTGCCGCTGGGACGCGACCCGGGGCAGGCCAAAGTGCTGGCGTTTACCGCCGACGCGATACGCGCGCATGTGGAGCACACCGAATTCACGGCGATCACGGAAGTGGATCCTGCGCGGGAAGACGGGCGGCACAGGTTCGTGGCCACGCTGCTCGAGGAAAAGCAAATTGCGGTGGTGCCGCTGGCCCGCCTGCGCGGCTGGGCTCACGACCTGGGCCCGCGCCTCCGCGCCAACGGCGGCGCTTGACGCACAAAGGTGGCGCGGGCCGGCTAAGGCCAAATTACGAAATCACAGAATCTCTTCGTCCCACTTTTCGAGGCCGGACTTCACGCGCAACATAAATTGGTGCGCGACGGCGCCATCCACGGCGCGATGATCGTAGCTCAGCGTTAGATAGACCATGGAGCGCACGGCGATGGCGTCGTTGATCACCACGGCGCGCTTTGAGATTCCGCCGATCGCCAGGATGGCCACGTTCGGCTGGTTGATCACCGCCAAGCCCATCAGCCCGCCTACGCTGCCCGGATTCGTGATTGAGAATGTGGAGTCCTGCACCTCTTCGGGCTTCAGCTTTTTGGTGCGCGCGCGTTCGGCCAGATCGTTCACCGAGCGTTGCAAGCCGAGAAAATTCTTTTCGTCGGCGCCCTTGATCACCGGCACGATCAAACCCGAATCGAGCGCCACGGCGATGCCCAGATTGATATCGCGGTGCATCACCAGATTATTTCCATCCACCGAAGAATTCACCACGGGAAACGCTCGCAGGGCTTCGACGGCGGCACGCAGGAAAAATGGCATGAACGTTAGCTTCGTTTCGTGGCGTCGCTCGAACTCATCCTTCACGCGGGCGCGAAGCTGCGCGATCCCCGTCATGTCGGCTTCCTCGATCGAGTACACGTGTGGCGACGTGCGCTTCGAGGCCACCATGTGCTCGGCGATCTTTTGCCGCATCACGCTCATCGGCGCGACATCGTAACGCCCGAAGTAAATCCGCTCGCGCGGCACGGCGCTGGACGTCCCCGCGCTAGAAGCCGAGACCCCGGAGGCCGCGGAACCCGCCCGCGCGCCGCCGGATGAAATCGCCGTCAGAATATCTTTCTTGCTGATGCGTCCGCCGGCGCCGGTGCCGCTCAGTTGGGCGAGATCGACATTGTTCTCGCGCGCGAGACGACGCACGAGCGGCGAGCTATGGATGCGGCGCCCGTTGCCTGACGCGGTCGCAGGTGCTGCCGGGGCTTGCGTAATCGCAGCCGCGGCTGAACTCCGTGCGGCGGCCGGCGCGCCCGCTGTGCCCGGAGCCTGGCCTTTGAGCGCCGGCGCATCCGCAACCGGCTTATCTCCCGGCGCAGTTGTCGGCGCCGCCGCTGCCGGAACAGCCGATCCGCTTGGCGCTTTTCCTTTTGTGGCAGGCGCCGCGTCAGCCGAATCCGCGCCGTCAATCACGGCCACGACGGTCTGCACGGCGACGGTCTGGCCTTCCTGAACCTTGATCTCCTTGAGCACACCCGCGGCGGGCGCGGGGATTTCGGCATCCACTTTGTCCGTGGAAATCTCGAACAGGGGCTCGTCGCGCTCGATCTTGTCGCCGGGCTTTTTCAGCCACTTGGTGACGGTGCCTTCGAAAATGCTTTCGCCCATCTGGGGCATGACGACGTTCACGGCCATGTTCGTCTCCTGTCGATTCGTGAAGCTTCGCAATCCTTAAGCGTGCGCCAAACGGCGCGCGGCATCCGCGATGCCCGCGGCGTTCGGCAAAAATCTTTCTTCAAGCGGCGGCGACGACGGCACCGGCGCGTCAGGCGCTGTGACGCGCACGATGGGACCATCGAGATCGTCAAACGCCGCGCCGCAAACGACCGCAGCGATCTCCCCCGCGATGCCGCCCGTACGCGTGTCCTCGTGCACCACCAGCAGTCTATTGGTCTTGCGCACGGAATCCAAAATTGTTTCGCTGTCGAGAGGCAACAATGTGCGCAGGTCAACGACCTCGGCTTCAATTCCCTCGCCCGCCAGCACCGTCGCGGCTTCCAGTGAAGCATGCAGCATGGCCGCGTAACTCACAATCGTCAGATCTCGCCCTTCGCGCCGCACCGCGGCCTTGCCCAGCGGCACGGAATAATCTTTGTCCGGCAAATCTTCCTTGATGCGGCGGTACAGAAACTTGTGCTCGAAAAAGAGCACTGGATTATTGTCGCGGATCGCCGACTTCAGCAAGCCCTTCGCATCGTAAGCCGTTGCCGGGCAAACCACCTTGAGGCCGGGCGTGTGTACGAAATACATTTCCGGATTCGCCGAATGAAATGGTCCGCCGTGCACGCCGCCGCCGGACGGTCCGCGCACCACGATCGGCACCGGCGCGCCCCAGCGGTAGTGCGACTTGGCCGCGAAATTGGTGAGCTGATTGAAACAGCACGCGATGAAATCCATAAATTGCATTTCGGCCACTGGACGCAAACCCGTGTACGACATTCCGATGGCCGCGCCCACGATGGCCGTCTCGCTGATCGGCGTGTCCACCACGCGTTCCCAACCGTAGCGGGCGAGCAAACCCTGCGTGGCGCCAAACGCGCCGCCATACACGCCGATGTCCTCTCCGAGCAGCACAACCGATGGGTCTGAAGCCATTTCCTCGTCGAGCGCCTGGCGGATGGCCTCGAGATAAGTGGTTTCCGCCATCGTTAGCCGCGCGCCCGGCGAACTTTTGCGACCTTGGATATCTTCGCGGCTTTCGGACGCGGCGCTCGCTTCGCAGATGACTTCGCCTTCGCCGCAGGTACAGGACGTTTGGCTGCCGTCTTCGGCGCGACGTGCAGTGACGCCTTTTCCTCGAACGCGCCGAAATCCCGCACGGTCCAATGAGCTTCAGTCGCCGATTTCGGCGGCAGCAATTCGTCTTTAGGCCGCTGCCAATCGGGCGCGATTTCGTGGCAGCCGTCGCAATAGACTCCCTGCGCCACGGCATTCGCCTCCTCCTCCGAAGGCAGCGGCGACGCTTCGGCAAAAGCCACATCGTCCGCAAGCTCGCGCTCGATCCGCGCAGTAAGCGCACTGGCAACGCGCTCGGTCAACACGCCGCGCGCCGTCAGCACGCGCTCGCAGCGCGCGATTGGATCGCGCGCCTTCCAATACTCCAGCATTTTTTTCGGCACGTATTCGGCCGGATCATGCTGCGCGTGACCCCGCATGCGCATGGTTTTCGCTTCGATCAGCACGGGACCTTGCCCTGCGCGCGCGCGATCGGCTGCTTGCTTGGCCGCGCGGTAAACCGCCAGCACATCGTTGCCATCCACAATCGTGCTCGCGATGCCATACGCGCGCGCGCGATCGGCCAAATCGCGCAGCGGTGTCTGCCGCGCGACCGGCGTCGAATAAGCCCATTGATTGTTCTCGATCACCAGAACCAATGGCGCGCGCTGCACCGCCGCGAAATTCAATCCCTCATGGAACGCGCCCGTCGAACTCCCGCCGTCGCCAATCCACGTCATGGCCACGCGCTTTTGGCCCAGAATCCTCGCGCCCATCGCCACGCCCGTCATCACCGGAATCAAATCGCCCAGCATTGAGATCGGAGAGACCACGTGCCGCGCGCCCAAGTCGCCGAAATGGCTCGCGCTGTCTCGTCCATGCGTCGGAGAATTCGCGCGCGCCATGTTTTGCGTCAAAATATCCCGCGGCCTGAAACCGCGCACCAGCAGCGCCCCGATGTTGCGGACCATCGGCGCAATCCAATCGCCCGGCTCAAGCGCGTACGCCGAACCCACCGAAATCGCTTCCTGCCCACGGCTCAGATACAAGCCGCCGACCACTTGATTCTGCCGGACCAGCCGCTCAAGGCGCTCCTCCAACGCGCGGTTGAGCCGCATGAAGTAAAGGAGCTCAAGCTGCTGCTCGCGTGTGAGCGTCTGTTCCATTTCAGTCGGGTCGGATGCGAAACCTTCAGGCCACAACCGGAGTTTGCACGGACGCTTCGAACTCCGCCAGCTGGCGCTCAATTTCCGGAATCGCCGCGTCGCGCATCTCAAGCCCCAGCACTTTCTCCAAGTGCCGCGTCATGCGCGGCGCAACTTCGGCGACACTCACCGGACGATCGAGCAATTTTTCGAGCGATGTCGCCCGCCGTCCGGCCAATCCGCACGGCACGATCAAATCGAAATAGCGCAGATCGGTCGCGACGTTGTACGCCATGCCGTGCGACGTAACCCAGCGGCTGATATGCACGCCGATGGCCCCCAATTTCTCGACGCTTTCCTGGGGCATTCCTTCGGGCGTTTTCGCTCCTCGGCTCAGCGGCGCGGCCCAGACCCCAGTCATCCCGGAGACGCGCGTGCTCGCAATCCCGAAATCCGCGCTGGTGCGAATCATGGTCTCTTCGAGTTGCCGGACATACCAGCCGACATCGCGGCGAATCGCGCCGAGTTGCAAAATCGGATATGCGACGAGTTGCCCCGGCCCGTGATACGTGATGTCGCCCCCGCGATCGGTATCGAAATATTTCACGCCCATCTGCGCAAGCACGCGCTCGGGCGCCAGCAGATTCTGCCTGCGCCCCGCGCGCCCCTGCGTGATCACGTGCGGATGCTCACACAACAACAACACGTCGGGCACGGCGCCGGCCTTGCGCGCGGCGACCAGACGCCGCTCGATTTCGCGAGCGGCTCCGTACTCCACCAATCCTAGATTTGCGACGAGGCAATTTTTCATGGTGATCGATTCGACTTCAGATCGCGGTCAGAATGCCGCGCGCGAAGTATGGCATTTCCGCAGCCCCGGCTAGGCGCTGCCGGGTCTACGCGTTGATGCTCAAACCGCGCACGGCCGCGAAGGCGTCGCCCATGGCCTCCCAGACCGTCGGGTGAGCGTGCACCGTGAACATCATGTCGTCGATGGTGGCCTCAAGCTGCAACGCCGTTGTCGGCTCCGCCAGAATTTCCGTCGCTTGCGGCCCGATGGCATGCACGCCGAGCACTTCGCCATATTGCTCGTCGCTCACGACCTTGATGAACCCTTCATGCTGTCCCAAAATCGTGGCCTTGCTGTTTCCTGTGAACGGAAATTTCCCGGTCTTCACTTTATATCCGGCTTGGCGCGCGGCTTTTTCCGTTAATCCAACCGACCCGATTTGGGGCTCGCAGTACGTAGCCGCCGGAATATGCCGTCGATCGAGCGCCGGCACTTGCTTGCCCGTGATCTTCGCGACGCAGGTGATGCCTTCCATCGACGCCGCGTGCGCCAGTTGCGGCATCCCTGCGACGATGTCTCCGATGGCATAAAGCCTCGGCTCGTCGGTCTCCATGTACGGACCGGCTTTCACGAATCCGCGTTCGAGTTTGGCCTTCGATTTTTCGAGTCCCAAATTCTCCGTGCGCGGCAAGCGCCCCACGGCGATTAACACCCGCTCGGCCGTAACGCTCTGCGCCGCGCCGCTCTTATCCTTGAACGTAACCGTGGCGCCCTTAGCCGTTTTCTTCAGCGCATCGACTTTGGCCCCGGTGAAAATCCTGATGCCCTTTTTGCGGAAAGCCTTATCGAGTTCCGGCGAAATCTCTTCGTCCTCGAGCGGCACAATGCGCGGCAAGGCCTCGATCAGCGTGACCTCGCTGCCAAACGAATTGAAAATCGACGCGAACTCCACACCCACGGCGCCCGCGCCCACGATCACCAGAGATTTCGGAATCGCCGGTATCGTCAGGATTTCCCGGTTGCTCAGCACGATCTTCCCGTCGAATTCCATGCCTGGCAGCGCGCGGGCCTCGGAGCCAGTGCCCACGATGATGTGCGTCGCTTCGATCTCCGTGGTCTTCCCATCTTTTTCAACGGACACTTTGCCCGGGCCAGCCCAGCGTCCCCAGCCTTCGATCTTGTCCACCTTGTTCTTGCGAAAAAGAAACTCGATCCCTTTGGCATGCCGGTCGACCACGCTGTTCTTCCGCGCCAGCACCGCTTCCCAATTGAGCTTGAAATCCTTGGCCTCGATGCCGAATTCCTTGGCTCTGCGGAAATTGTCGAGGATTTCGGCGGTATGCAGCAGCACCTTGGTCGGAATGCAGCCGACGTGCAGGCACGTCCCGCCCAGAAAGCCATCCTTCTCAATTACAACCGTCTTGAGCCCCCATTCCGAGGCGCGGATCGCGGTCTGGTATCCGCCCGGACCGCTTCCAATGATCGCTAAATCATATTTAGGCAAGAGCTTCCTCCGCGGCAGGCGAGCGGCCGCTGTGTGCAAGACGTGGGCTGTAATCTCGAATGGACCCGCGCCCGCCTCAGCGCGGCCCCGTGCGCCGACAGCTTCTTTCGTCTGAATTTTAGCAGCCGCCCCCCACCCCCGCAACTGCGGCCGTGCAAGCTTCCTTGACACCCTTGTGAGCGACGCCTAGAATCTCTCGTTTGCGTTGCTGCATCTAAGGCTCACCGTGCGGCTCTAGGGCGCGGAACACTCATGGACAAGAAACGAACCGAAGTCTACAAAAAGAAACTCGTCGCGCGGCGCGAGGAGTTGCTCAAGAGCATCGCTCGCACCGAAGAAGAAGGCCGCGCGGCCGACGATGATCCGACCGTGGACATGGCCGACAAAGCCGCCAACTCCTACACCAAGGAGTTCTTGTTCGGGCAGACCAACACTGAGCGCAGCCTGCTGGCGCTGATTGAAGGCGCGCTGGCCCGCATCAAGACCGGCTCCTACGGCAGTTGCACCAATTGCCAGGTGGAGTTGCAGCAAAAACGTCTCGACGCCGTGCCGTGGGCGCGCCACTGCGTCAATTGCCAGGAAAAAATGGAACGCGGCCAGCTTTGACGCCCCGCGTTTCCTGAACCGTCGCGCTCGCCGCGATACGCCATGGTAGGGCGCTCCGCGTAATCGATTGGCGCGACGTTCGCCGCGCGTTCAATTTGTTCTCTGGATAATTCCTCTTTGATGAACACAGCGCGTGGAGTACGCTTCAGGCACTGTGGCCATCAGTCTGGCATCCGCGCGCGCCCGCCTGCGTCACTGGGGCGGAGCCGTGGCCTCGATCCTGCTCCCCGCACCATGCGGCGTGTGCGGCGAGCCTTTGGATTCCGGGCGGCGCATTCCCATCTGTGGCCCGTGTCTTGAGCAATTCCAGCCGTTGCCGTGGCATCTCTGCGAACATTGCGGGCGCCCAATCCTTTCCGGCTTTGCCGCGGAAATTTCTCCCCTGCTCTGCGGATTCTGCCGCCGCGGCCTTTACGATTTTGATTTCGCGCGCAGTTTCGCGACCTATGGAACTGTCGCCTCGCGCGCGGTCCTCATGCTCAAATACGAACAGGTCCTTCCACTCGGCGCATGGTTCGCGGCCAAAATTGCGGAATTAGTTCATGCTAACCGCGCCGGCTTCGCCGCCGACGTCGTGGTACCGGTACCGCTTCATGCCGCGCGCTTTCGCGAACGCGGTTACAACCAAGCGGAACTGATCGCTCGCCCTTTGGCTCGAATGCTCGGCTTGCCATTGAAATCCTACTTGCTCGTGCGCACCAAACCTCGTCCCGACAAACTCAAGCTCACGATCCGCGAGCGCTGGCGCACCGTGCGTGGCGCCTATGCCACACGCGACGGCACTCAGGTTGACAAGCTCCGCGTCTTACTGGTAGATGATGTATTTACGACCGGTGCGACGCTGGATGCGTGTTCCCGAGCTTTACGCAAAGCTGGCGCTGTGCGGGTCGCGGGGCTGACTGTAGCCCGGGTGCTCCCTCCTTCGTTCTCCCGCCCGGAGTCCCGAACCGTGCCGCCGGGCGATTCGCGCAGCGGCACCGCCGCCTGAACCAGCCAGATGGTTCAGCGGCTGTCGGCAAGAGTTCTAAGATGGCCAAAGGCGAGCAGATCGGTGACAGAAGTTCCCGGTCGAGCCCAGTGCTCGAAGCCCCCGCCTCCGAAGCGCGCCCAAAAGGCAGCTCGCTCCGCGCCGCCGCACGTAAACCCGGCATCCTGCAAGAGCCTGTGCTGGTATTAAACGCCACCTTCGAGCCGATCAATGTTACCGCCGTGCGCCGCGCAATGGTCCTGATGCTCAAAGGCGTCGCGCAGGCTGAGGAGTTGCACCAATCAGAGGTCCGCTCGGCTGCACGCTCACTGAAAGTGCCTTCCGTGATTCGTTTGATCGCCTACCGGCACATTCCGCAGCAGACCCGCGCGCTTTCGCGCAAGAATATTCTTTTGCGCGATCGCAACATCTGCCAGTTCTGCGGCCACACGTTTCCGGCAGGCGAGCTCACGCTCGATCACATCATGCCGCGCTCGCGGGGCGGTCATTCGTCCTGGGAGAATCTGGTGGCCTGCTGCTATCGGTGCAATAACAGCAAGGGCGATCGCACGCCCGAAGAAGCCGGCCTGCGCTTGGTGCGCCGCCCGCGCCCATTCACGCTCCACACTTCGCGCCAACTGATGCGTCTGATCGGCAACAAAGACGAAAAGTGGCGCAAATATCTTTTCTATTAGGTTCTATTAGCTCGCGGAAGATCGTTTTTGCGCTGGCAATTCGCTGAAAAACAATAACTTAACTGAACTGGTCGTCCGTTTCTCCGAATACGATATATCTTGCAACCAACGCCGTTCTTCCGGCGTCTAACCTTATAACATCACTTCTAGGACACACCCCGGGAAGCAGCGTTGGCTCAGCCAAGGCTGCTTCTCTTCTTTTAGGGCCTCTTTTTTGCGGTAGTCGATTCTTCTGAGTTGCCGCGCGCCAGCAATTCCAACTCAATCTTCTTCGTCAGGCAATTGCGGCAAAGGCATCCGTCGGCGGGATCATCTGGAATCGGCAAAATATTGGGGAGATCAGCGCACCAGCACCCGCGCTCCTGCAAGCAGGTTATCGGCGCGTTGCATTGGGAGCAGAGTTTGTCCACAACGGAATTATGCGGCTTTCACATTCGTAGTGGCAAATCGCGGATCGCCAGCTTTCATTGCCGCAGGCTGACGCGCAATCCCGAACGCCGACTCTCTTGAACGCCCGCGCGGACGATCTCAATCTCCCGGCGCAGCGACCTTGCACGGGGCCGATTCGCGCGCCGCGATCATGGCGACAATGCCGACGACCATTGCCGCGGTCCAATACCATGCTGGCGCCAATGGATTCCCCGTCACCTTAATCATCCAGGTGATGGCATATTGCGTCGAACCGCCGAACGTCGCGATCGAAAAGGCGTAAACCACGGCAACACCGCCGGAGCGAATCGCCGCCGGAAGCGATTCGGTCAGCCACGTCACGATCGGGGATACGCACAGCGCATGCAAGCTCGCCAGCACCGCGGTCGCGCACAGCAACGCAGCCGTCGTGGGATAGTGAGTGATCACATAAAACGCCGGAAGCACCAAAGCGAGCAAAAGGATGCTCGGTGCCAGCATCATCGGCTTGCGGCCGATGCGGTCCGAGAGCGCGCCGCTCCAGAGATTCAGCGCCACCCCGCATACGCCGACCACAATCGTTGCCGCGAAGGCCGCGTTCGCGCGCATGTGCAGCGTCGCGATCGAATAGGTGGTCATATAGCTCAACGTATAGATACCGATGGTTCCGCTCGCCAGCATCATCAAGCCCAGAACCGCGATCGGCAAATGAGGGCGCAACGGAACACGCTCGCGCTTGCCGTTATCGCGCGTGTGAAACGTTTCGGGCAAGCTGCGCCGCATGACCAAGCCAAATGGCACGATCGCCGCTCCAACTAGAAAAGCGATGCGCCATCCGAAATCTTGCAATTGCTGCGCGCTTAACGCGTTCGCAAGTCCAAAACCCACGAGGCCGGAAATCAGCACCGCCAGACTCTGACTCCAGCCCTGGAACGCGGTATAAAATCCCCGCCGCTCCAGCGGCGCCGCCTCCAGCAGGAACGCCGTAGTCGGCCCAACCTCGCCGCCGAGCGCGAAACCCTGCAGCATCCGGAAGAAAATTACGAGCACCGGCGCCGCAACCCCGATCATCGAATGGGGCGGCGTCAGCGCAAGTCCCGCGATCGCCACGCCCATCATCGAGAAGCACAGAATCATCGCGGGCTTGCGTCCCAAACGATCGCCCATCCTCCCGATCACCAAGCCGCCGATCGGCCGCGTGACAAAACCCACGCCGAACGTGCCGAGAGATGCCAGCAAGCTCACTGTCGGAATGTTGGAAGGAAAGAAAGCCCTGCCGATGTACACAGCGAAAAAAGCGTAGGTCAGAAAATCGTAGAACTCGAGCGCGTTCCCCACCACAACGGCCGCAACATAACGTGCCGGCACCGATGCGCGCGTATCCGTCGTCTCAGTCATGGGTTGACAGCTCGCGCCGCGTCCATCTCGTGGGAACGTATTAAAGCACAGGAATCAGAAAACGCTCGCAGTTTCGTGCGGATGGTTCACTGCCGCAGGCTGACGCGCAATCCAGATCGCCAGTTTTCTTGCACTCCTACGCGAATCACTTCAATCTCCGGCCGCAGAAAGCTGAGCAGTGTGTCCGTCGCCGGATGAAATCGCAGCGCGGGCGCCACCAGAAAAATGCGCGGCGGTTCGGTGCTGAGCTTGATCCCATCGAAATATCCATAGCGGCGAAAATCGTCTTGTTCAAGATGTCCGTTCACGCTTAGCCAGTAATCCGCGGCCTGCAACACCAACTGCAAATCTTCTCCGGCCTTCAATTCGAGGATCGCCAAGCGGCCGTCGCGCGTCACGCCGAGCAAATCCAGCACTCCGCGCTCCCCGCCCGTTACCGCGGGAACCTGGCGATAAATTCTGTGCGGATCCAGGCGCGGGTCCACCCGCGTCGGATCTTCCTCTACCAAAGTTTCAAGCCAACGCTCCGGATGCGCGCGGTAAAGAGCGTGCTTGGTGTCATGCGCTTTCGGATGCCGATGCTCGCCAAGTCGACGAACCAGGTTCGCCAACTCCGGCAGAGTGCGCGCGGTAAGCGGCTCGCGTCTCAAACCCAAACCGAAGACGATGCCGTTCGGATCCCATCGCGCGAATTCGAGCCCGCGAAATCGCAGCACAACACTCCGCGCATCCGCCGAAGCGCATGCTTGAATCGCCTGCGGCACCATCGCGCCGCGAGTTCCCGGCGCACCGCGGCACGCAATCACGCGAGCAATGTCCGCGGCAGCAGCGGAAAGTATGGCCTCCGCTTCGCGCCGCGGCACCAAGTGCGTTGCCCAATTGCCGCCGCCCGCGCCATCGAAGCGCCGCGCGATGCCGCGCTTCTCGTCCAATTCAAAAAGCTCAATCTGTACGCGCGGATCGAGCGCCTTCTTGCGACGCGCCGCCGACTGCACGGCAGCGGCGCCCGCCGGCAAAAACAATCGCAGCCCAACGACCGGCGGCCCCGCCGCACGCCGCCGCGCCTGCGCGAGCCACAAGAGACCAGCTGTCAAACTCGCGTCCAGCGTCGCCGCACTTTCTTCCGCGGAAACCGCCAGCACCGCCCACGCCGTGCTTCCCGCGCCGCGCATGATTCCGCGCGCGTAGCAGCCCGAAAGCGAATGTTCCAGCCGCGCCGCCGTCGTCAGCGATTCCACTTTCTCATCGGCGAATTGATTTTGCAGAATCGCCAGGCACCGCTCGCCGAACGATTCGCGACGAAGTTTCCCCGCCGGACGCTCGCGCCCCGCCACGCGAATCTCCAGCACTTCCGGCCGCGCGCGCCCGAAGCGTTGAATTTCCAATCTCAAATGATCGGCAGATTCTTCGGCGATGCCAACCACGCGCCGCACCACATTCCGCGCATCGCTCTGCGGCGCATTTTGCGCATCGCTTTGTAATTCGGACCAAAGATGCAGCAGCGGCGCCGTACCCTGCGCGCGCACCTCGTAGCAAAGCCCATCCGCCAGCCCCGCAAGCCGGCGCCCGTTCTCGTGCACTTCAAGCGGTCCCGCCTTCACCAATCCCGCAAGCGCGCGCTGGATCTCGTCTGCCAGTTGCATCACCGCCAATTATAGAGATATATACCCAAGCATCCTAGTCGAAGCATTTTCCCGCGCCGCAGCCGCGCGCCAGCCCAAGCCGGCGCGTCGTTCGAGGGGCCCATCGCTCAAAGCATGAAGACGTCAGATGCTCGCAACACTAACGCGCAGTGGCGGCGTTGGTTCCTCGGATCGAAACCTCAGACGCCGCGGTGCGACTCGCGGCGCTCTGCTGCTAACGCGCATGCCAGCTGGTGGCTGAAAACCACCACCCTCGCTCGAAATCCACCATCGATCCGTTATCCGCCCTGGCCGTCAACAGCCGTCGCAATCGCCATTGCATTGAAACAATCGCACTTACGGCCATTCTCGAATCATCGCGACGTTTGGCATTCCCGTTGCATCTCTTAAGTGCAGTTCGAGATCGAAAGATTGGATCTCGGGAGGGCCTCAAATGCGATATCTAAAATATTTAACAGTTCTGGCAGCCTTCGGCGCGTGCATGCTTTTCGCGCCTTACGCCCACGCGCAGCGAGTCGTGGTTGGCGTAGGAGTAGGGCCTGGCTACGGCGGCTACGGCTACGTTGGCCCAGCTCCCGTGTGCGACTACGGCTACTACAACTATTACCCGTACGCCTGCGCGCCCTACGGCTACTACGGTCCTAGCTGGTTTGACGGAGGCGTCTTCATCGGCGCCGGCCCGTGGTTCCATGGTCGCGGCTTCTACGGAGGCCCAGGCTTCTACGGTCGCGGCGGATTCGCTGGCCGCGGCGGATTCGGCGGACGCGGCTTCGTAGGACGTGGCCCTGGCTTCGTCGGTCGCGGTGGATTCGCCGGACGCGGCCCCGGATTCTCGGGCGGCAATGGTTTCCGCGGCGGATCAGTCGGCGGCGGCTTCCGCAGTGGTAACGGCGGAGGCTTCGCACGCGGCGGTGGCGGAAGTTTCCACGGAGGCGGCAGCTCCCACGGTGGAGGCGGCGGCCACGGCGGACATCGCTAAGCTAAGCATCTAAAAATCGTCGCTGAGCACACACGCTCAACGACAAACTCAAACGGCCGGCAGCCCCCGCTGTCGGCCGTTTCTTTTTCTCAGCGTTGTCATCCCGAACCCGGTCGCCCGCCTTTGGCGAACGACGGTGAGGGATCTGCTTTTATCTTCGCTTCGCCCCACTCCCCTCTGGTCATCCCGAGCGAGTGCGCCGCGGCGGACGACGAGGGACCTCTCTGTCGCTTTTGATTTTGCCCCTCTGTTTTCCTTTTCTTTCCTAAGCGCGCGCCTTCCGCGGATACTCATCGAGCCGCTTCTTGTAAAGCAGCAGCACGCTCGGACCAAATGCCAGCAGCATAATCGCGATCCCCGTTGCGATGCCGAAGCTAGTCACCGTCGGCGCCGAGCAATCATTCCTCCGCCGCACAATAATGTGGCACGGCACCGCGATCAGCAGCTCAAGCACGCTCCCGCGCAGCAACCACGAAATCACGCGCGTCACCGCATCGCTCGAGCCACGCAGGTAAAAGTAAAAGAAAATCCCCCACAGCAGCCACAGCCCTAGCAAGAAACAAGCGATCTCCACTCCACTCTTGATGATGAACGAATTTCCAAAATCGTCGCCGCGCGCCGCGAATCCAATCGACCAGATCGCCGCCGCCGTCAGCAGCGCCGTAAGCGCGGCCGCCACCACGCCCGAAACCGCAATGTGCTCTCGCGGCCTCAGCCGCTGCCACGACGTGTCCACGCGCAAAAACAGCAGCGCGGCCTCACTGCAAATCAGCACCGCCACAACGAACCAGAAAAATCCGCTTGCGTACGTGAACTGAAGCGCCGCCTCGAATCCCGCCCACTTGGTGTTGGCTACAAAGTTGTCGGTCCCCATCATCAAAATCGCGCCCGGCGTCAACAGCCCCGCCACAATCAGCGCGTAAACCACCGTAATCGCAATTCCCCATTTGCGCATGGTTCATCCTCTCTACGGCCCGCTTTCTATCACACTCCCCGCGTATTTGTTCAACGTTCTCATCCCGAGGAGCGCAGCGACGCCTGGCCGCCGCAGCTTTAGCGAAGAAGGGAGGGACCTCTTAGTGGTTTTTCCTAGCTCGCCGCCTAAGGCTCATTTTTCAATAGCCGCGCCAAAACCTCCGGCGCGACATAGAAGCTCGTAGCTTCCAAGCGTTTCACCGCCGCGCGAAGGTCCAGCAGACCGAGCGTCGCACCTTCGCGCAGCACTCCCAACGTACCCATCACCGGGATTCCGCGCTTCTCGGCTGCCTGCCGTCCCTGCCGGTCGTCCACAATCAATTGATCGGCGTGTAGCTCCCCCGCGAGCATGATCGCGTCGCGCTCGCCCGCGTCCAGCGAGGCCAGCGACGTGTCCAGCGCACTCGCAGGCCCTCGAACCTCAAGCCACGCGGGAAATTGAGCGATCCAATTCCGAACCACCTGCGGCGCTGAAGCGCGCAAAAGCTCCTCGCGCACCGCATGCGGAATCACGACCCTGCCATACATCTTTGTGAGGATGTCGATCTCTTCGATAAGAATCAGGTAGTTGATCGGCGAGGTGTCGGCGACAACGATCATTCTAAGCGCGGTTCACTCGAAGCCTTCTCGTATCAGGCCCTTCCGCGCAATTTTTCCGCGGTCACTTGGTCTTGCTCTAATTCCGCAATATCGTAATGTAGAAAAACCCCATGCTGCTTCAGAAACGCATGCACTTCCATTCGCGTCTCGAATCCTAGCATCTCGCGGATGGCCGATTCGGCTAGCAGTCCCGTGCGATAGCCCTCTAGGGCCAACGCCTCAAGCGCCACACGCGCCGGCTCCTTGCCCTCGGAAACCACCTGCCGCGCGAGCTCGTCCGGGATATTGAGGATGATCTCCACAGGCAAAGGATAACACACGCGCTCTTGCATACGCGTCCCAGCGCTCCACCTTGTTAACGAGCACCTGCTGATCGGTCGCGAACCCGCGCACTTCGTAAATCCCGTGGGAATTCGGTCTTACTCCATGGTGAAGTAAGTGGTGTTATCATCCGCGGATGCGGAATGGGAAAGCGGGAAGAGGTGGCACGCGATGCCCTGGCAAACAGATTTCGTGGTTGGTAGAGACAATTTCAGCGACCTGATCATCAACCTGACTGCACAAGACTCATTCTATTATTTTTCGAATCAGCGGGACCACCGCCTAATCAAGCGCTTCGTGCTCGACTGCACCCGCCCGAACGTCCTTTATTGCTGCGAGGTCTCGCTAATCAAAAAGAAAGACAAGTTTACGCCACGCCTACACCTCACCGTAAGGGACCAATACGGTCGCCTAAAAACTCGATCTCTGAAGAACGGAGAGACTATCGGGCTGAAAGCCTCTGTCAGCCTAAAAGAATGCTACGTGCAATTCTGGCAGCTTATCTCCTACCTGAAGACGCTTGGTGACATTGAGGGAATTCCTGAAGGGAGCTTCTCCTTGGTGTCGAAGAAAGATGTCGAGATTGTCGCGGCACTCCGCGAGCGAGATCCGGAGAGCATTAAGAGCATTATCAAACAATTATCCGCCGGCGTGCCGCTCTCGCAAGAGGAAGTAAACGAGCTCTTACAACGAAAGAAACGCTTGAAGGAATTCGAGGATCCCCTCGTTCAATCCGCCTCAGAACATCACTGGCAGGACTTTTTCGAAGATAATAAGTGGATTTTCGGCTACGGTCTGAACTACGTGATCTTAAGCGTCCAGGGCCAAGCCTACGTGGGAGGAAAGCAGTTCAACCGGAGGGGCGGACAGACTCCCGACTTCATCGGCATAACGAGCGGCGACGTCCGATTCACCGTTCTTGTCGAAATCAAAATGCCCTCCACTTCTTTGCTGGATGGAACAGCCGAAATGAGAAACGGAGCCTGGAGCTTATCAAAAGAGCTAACGGACGCACTGGCGCAGACACAAGCGAATGTTGATCGATGGAATCGTGAGGGCGCGAGAACCGATGAAAACCGCGACACGCTGGAGCGTGCCGGAATCTACACTGTGAAACCTAAGGGAATCATCGTAATCGGTAGGCTCGCCCAAGTGAGGGATGACCTACACAAGCTGCAGACGTTCGAACGCTTCCGGCGATCGATCTACGACGTGGAGATCATCACCTTCGACGAGTTGTTCGACCGGGCGCGGTTCATCGTAGAACATACGACTTCCTAGACGATAGCGGGAACTCACCGGGGGGAAATGTCAGCCACCAATTTCCTCATCGTCTTCAGGATCCCAGCCCGGGGGCTTGCTTAGGTCCGTCTTTGCCCTATCCTGAGCAGCGCGGCTAACTCGTCGAGCGAAAGATCGCTTACGTCATCGTGCAAAAGTATCGGGCTCCCATCGTCATCAAACTCGGCCATAAAGCGAACGAGCTTGAGAGTGGGCCTGCCGTCCCATACGGGTCGAACCAGGCATTTTTCTCCAAAGTTCAAAGCGACCCCAGTTCTCAGCTGTTTTAGTGTGCGGTACCGGACGATTCTTGGATGCTTCTTCAGAAAGTCCATTAAGGCGTGAATAAGATCGGCTCTTTTCTGGAGAGCGAACAACCTCCTTGCCAGCGCCTTATTCGACATGACCGCACCTCAGGGGAACCACCTCCACGCTATTGGGTGGAACATCCCGCTCATGTACCGCCGACAGGTCCTCTTGAAGCAGGTGGCATGAAGTATGGGTTGGCCGCCATCGAAACATCCAATTTCACGCCGCTAATCTCGACGAGGTCACATCTCACCAACTCAGCAGCAGTTGGGTCGAAAACTACGACGTTGTGGCCTGGGCCAAGGGAACTCCCATATGCAACGCCGTCGAGACCACTTTCCCGAAAGAATTCGGCCAAGACCTGCGTGGGCACGTAATCCGCCGTGTCATCGCCCGATGTTACCGGGCGCGTGAATGCACGGTCAATGTCCCGCCAGACCCGTCGCTCGCGTTCTTCGGGGCTCGGCTCAGCCGAGTACACCATTATCCGGCGATCGTCAGACACGGCGTTGACGACTCGAAGGTCACGAGTCAACTCAAACGCCCCAACAGAAACTACCGAACCGATCCACGGCCGAACTTCTGCCACCGCCGTCTGCTCCTGAGTTGCGGTGTAGAGGTAAGGAATACCCTTTGGGTTGGCTCGGCCCTCGCGCGCGCGATCAACGAGTGGTTTCATGCGCTCAGGCTCCAGCGGCGCAGGCTGCTCGTCGCTGGCGTCGTCCCCATGACCCACAGTGATCCAGCTTTGCCCAAGCTGTGCGCGCCACAGGTGCGACCCGGCGGGGATAACCTCCTGTCGCTTCGCGCTGGTCGCAAGAACGACGCCCAAGAATTCAGCTTGCTCTTCGTTTCTCGTAAAACGCCGCTGAGTCGCAATCAATTCCGCAAATCGCTGATAGCTCCGATACGATCTGAACTCCGCCATGCACACCTTCCAACCCGCACAATCATGCCCACGCCCGCCAGTCTACTCGACGCGACAGCCACGACGAACGAAGTACGGTTGGCTCTTATTATAGGGCCACTCGTTTCGTTCGCGTTCCCCGCTGTGCGTTACGCTCTGTGGAAATCCATTCGAATTCATATTTAGGTATTGACTCTACTGTATACATATGCTATCCTTGCGCATGTTCGCCCGCAAATCATTCGAATTGTTGCCCCACAACCCACGCAGAATCAATACTTCCGGACAGTCGCGTTTTAACTCTTCTAGAATCAACACTTCCAAGAAATTCTCAATTTCCTGCATCTCTCTGATTAACAAGGATTTCAACCCTACTAGAATCAACACTTCTGGGAACAAGGACTTAAAGTCTAATCATTTCAACACTTCCGGCGCAAAGGACTTAAAGTCGTTTAGAATCAACACTTCCAAAAAACAGGGTAAGTATCCCTTGTGGACAAGTAGCTGCTAGAATGAGGTTGCGTGACAGGCAGCGACTTTTAAAGCGGTCTGACCTGAAACCAGAAAAAAGTAAGGCCAATGGAAGGAATCGAGCACCACAGTAGAACTACCCAGAGCGGTCCATTTTGTCCCGCTCCGGGGATAAACGCAGCGGGTACGAACATGATGCAAAAGAACGAGAGATAAACACTGAGCACCTTTCCAAGCTTCGTCATCGCACAATCCTCCGCCAGTGGCTAGGAACGCGGTTCTTCGTACATGGGAGTTAGCGAAAAGAACTTTTCCAATGCAGCGCCAGTC
The DNA here is from genome assembly GCA_049790315.1 of Candidatus Acidiferrales bacterium. Lineage (GTDB taxonomy): Bacteria > Acidobacteriota > Terriglobia > Acidiferrales > UBA7541 > DASPOJ01. The sequence goes on from JBAQYV010000002.1 coordinate 28,791, forward strand.
ACCCAAGTATGTTTTAGCTTGTCTCCCGCGGCTTCGATAAAAGCCTGATAATCCAATCGCGGCTTTGCCTGCTGCCCTGTTTTGTATTTGTCGATGTAAAACTTGTTCCAGTGCCACGCCATAAAATCGGCCACGTCTGTTCCGTAAGCGAAACCTTTTTCAACCTGAGCAAACGAGCTGACGCGAACGATCGGGCCTGATAGTGGATGGTTTCTAATCTTTTCTACCATCGCCGAGGTCTCCCCGATGCCTAGCTCGCCGGACTCTATGAAGTACGCAAATTTTTCGGATGGACACGTGGTCTGACGCCAGAATCCATTGAATACTAGGCAGATATGAACCGCGTGTGCGTGCACGCTAGAGCCGTAACGGTCCAACCATCCGGGCGGCGCAACGCGATTAAATTCAGCGGGATTAAATTGGAATGTGTGCCCCCTGTAGATGGCGTTTCCCAACATTCCGGGGATGCGTTTTGAATCGACCTCAAACAGGCGTTCGCGTTCTGGTGTATCTCTTTTGAACTCTCCAGCGCCGTTATAAAAATCTGTCGCGTGAAAAGACTTCGCATTCCACGCACTCAGTGTCGGGTTCCATGCTCGCGTGAATTGCTTGTACGGGGTGCGCTTAAAAATGGCGCACGCGATGGTCATGGCTTCTTCTTCGGCATCGGATTTTGTGCCACGGTCTAGGTAGGCATTAAGCATGACCAGCAATCCGCTCCCTCGCGGGAGCATGTCATCCAACAACGGGATGATGTCTTCGTGGGGCGGGCGTTTACGAGCAATCGCGCACGCACATTGACTTTGGGCGCACATGGGCGCACACTCCGTTCTGTATGGAGCGTGAACCCGCTACGCCGCGAACGCGCAAGACGCTTACTCCCTCCGCCAAGACGAAGAAGCGTATGCAACCGTTCTCGCGTGATGCGTTCCGCAGCCTGCTAAATAAAGCGATTAAGACGCCCGCTCTGAAACCCTCGACAAGATAGCACGGAACTGCTGGTTCCCCATAAACCGGCGGTTGTAACGGAAAGTGTATTCGTTCAAGTAGGTCTGTAGATATTCCGGCGAAACCGAATGGTACACGCCGCCGATTCCCCGCTTAATTAGACTCCAAAACCCTTCCACGCTGTTGGTGTGAATGTCGCCGCGAACGTAAACGCCGTCGCTGTGTTTGATAGTGCGGTGCCGGTAATCCAAATGCTTGCCCTCTCTGTCGCGCAAGAATGAAATGCGGTTGTAGCTGCTCAGTTCGTCGGTATAAACCATGCTGCCCGGAACGATGTGCTTCTTTACGAGTCCCATTAGGCTCTTGCTGGTAACGTCTGGGACCGCTTTGGCGATGACTTGACCGCCGCGTTGAACGATTGCGACAACCGGAGTTTTCTTCTTGTCACCGCGCATCGGACGCCCGCGCTGATACTTCCGGCGACCGCCCATGTAGGTTTCGTCTATCTCGACCGTTGGTCCCTCCAATTGCATGTCGCCTTCTTCGCTCAGTAGCGAGCGAATCTGCCGGAACATGCGCCATGCGGTCTTGTAGGTAACGCCAGTCTCGCGCTGAATCTGCTTCGCGGAGATTCCGCAGCGGGTTGAACCCATGAGATAGGCCGCGTAGAACCATAGACGCAGCGAAGTAGAGGACTTTTGGAAGATGGTTCCCGCCAGCGGGTAGATGTGAGTTCCGCAATGGTCGCAAGCGTATGCGGTGCGGCCAGTAACGCGATGATGCTTGCGTTCAACGCCGCAGTTGGCGCACTCAGTCACGCCGCCCGGATAGCGTTGCTCTTTGATGTATTCGAGGCACGCGCTGTCAGTCGGAAACTCTTTGTTGAAGTCTCGCACGGTGTAGCGCAGTTCTTTCGGTATACTCTGTTTGACTTTCATCGTTCTACCCCTCTTGACAGCCGTGTTCTAATGGATGGTATGAATCGCAAAGCTAATTCGCGTCCTTCGGAATTTTCTTCAGTTCGGCGATTGTTAAACGAATCGCTTCTATTGATGCGTTGTGCGACTGACTTAACTGCCCTTGCTGTGACTGGTCGTATGCCTCAGCAAATCGAACCGCAAACCGTGGATCGCCCGCAGCCAAAGCGTTTGTCAGCGCGTCGAACCCAACCGCAATATTCCGGATGGACTGCTGCTGCATTAACAAACGCTCGTAAACGTCAATCAAAACCTCATTCCAATCGCCGTCGCTCATCTTAGTATGTCCTCACAAGTCAGAGCCTACCAAACGCCTTACTTGTTGTCAAGGGATAATTACCAAAAAACAGGGGAGGGGGGGAGGGGAGCGGTTGTTTTTCGCGGATTCTCGCACCGCGAAATTCGGCATCGGATCTAGTAGCACAGGCACTCTTGCCTGTGCGGGGTCGATTTTTAGCGGCTTGGAAGAAACCGATACACGGCAGAGGCACACAGCCAGGAGTGGCTGTGCTACGAAGGGCGAGACACGCGGCCGGTCTCGCGGTCGGCGGTTACCACCGGTCCGCTCGCACATCAAATCTGTTGGGGGTAACACGACCATGAAAGCAGCTGTCGTCACTGCGTTGGGCGGACCGTGGGAGATTCGCGAGGTTCCCGATCCGAAGATTGAAGCGGGGCAAGTGCTGGTGAAGATGCACGCGAGCGGCGTCTGCTACTCCGACGTACACGAAACGCTGGGGCACTTGCCGGGCGCGTTTCCGCGAATTCTGGGGCACGAACCGGTGGGCGAAATCATCGCGCTCGGCGCGGGCGTCACTTCGCGCAAGGTGGGCGACCGCGTGGGCACGGCATGGGTGGCGCACACCTGCGGGCGCTGCGAATGGTGCCTGCGCGACAGCCGAAATTTCTGCACCAACGCGAAGGAAAAGAAGGTCACTGGAATCGACGTGCAAGGCGGGCACGCGGAACTGATGCCGATGTACGCCGACGCCACCACGTTGATTCCCGACGGCCTTTCCTACGAGCAGGCTGCGCCGATTTTCTGCGCGGGCTACACAGTGTGGAGCGGACTGCGCATCGCCGATCCCAAACCGCACGAGCGCGTCGCGGTGCTCGGCATCGGCGGACTCGGCCACCTCGCCGTGCAATACGCGAAAGCCGCCGGCTTTGAAACCATTGCCATTTCGCATTCGCCCGACAAAGATAAATTCATTCGCGATCTTGGCGCCGATGAAATCGTGCGCGACGGCAAATCGCTGCTGGCCGCCGGCGGAGCGGACATCGTTCTGAGCACCACCAATTCCGTCGCGGCGATGGCCGAGAGCGTGAATGGTCTGCGACCCGACGGCCGCCTGGTGATCATGGGCGTCGGCGGCGAACCGATACCTTTGCAGACCGGAATGTTCGTCGGCAAACGCATGCGCATCATCGGCAGCACGCAAAATGGCCCCGAGTTTCTTTACGAGGCGCTGGATTACGCCGCCAAAGGCAAAGTGAAAGTGATCGCCGAAACTTACAAGTTGGATGACGCGGCAAAAGCCTACACGCGAGTAGCCGAAGGCACGGTTCGCTTCCGCGCCGTGCTTGCGATTTGAGGCGGCGCCGCTTTTTTCGAGACGGGGCGAAGATGGAGGCCTCCCTCCTGTGTCGGGACAGGTTCCGGCCTCCGCTACATAGGCAGCTCTGACCGTTTGCCGCCAGGACCAGGGACGGCGCGACGTTACATGGCGCGACCGAAATTTGATGC
>JBAQYV010000003.1:0-3205 GCA_049790315.1 Candidatus Acidiferrales bacterium
AACGAGCACGTCACGTCCTCGAACAAACGTCGAGCGCCGAACCGCATTGAGATGTTGTTAATCGAGAGCAATGTTTTTATTCGAGACCAATCTTATGAGCGGTGACCGATGATATCAGCGGTGGCCGGTGCTATCAGCGATGTCCGATGCGATTAGCAACGTTCAACGGAAAAATAATTATACCGTGTTTCGCAGCAAAATTCCCGGACGAAAGTGGCCGGCATTTCGTCCCGCCATCTCCGGCGGCGCTGTGCCGCAGTCCTAAATGCCCGATTCGACTTGCCATCTCAACGCATCTAAAATGTCCAGTGCAGTCCACAAGCCCGGCATTCCCAACTCCGCGCGCCCGTCGCGACACTGGAGGATAAATTGACTCTCGCCCCGAACGGCGCGCCGCGCCAGAAAATCACCGCCGCCACGCTGAAGGACAAGAAGCGTAGCCGCGAGCCCATCACCTGCCTCACCGCCTACGATTACGCCACCGCTCGCCTTCTCGACGAAGCCTCGATCGACATCCTCCTGGTCGGCGATTCCCTCGCGATGACCATGCTCGGCTACGAGAACACACTTTCCGTGACCGTCGACGAAATGTTGCACCACGCCAAAGCCGTGCGCCGCGCCGTCCGCACAGCCCTGCTCGTCGTTGACATGCCCTACGGCTCGTATCATCTCGGCGCCGACGACGCCGTGCGCCACGCCGTGCGCTTTATGAAGGAAGCCAACGCCGAAGCCGTGAAAATCGAAGGCGGCGAAAATCGCGCCGACACAATTCGCCGCGTCATCGACGCCGAAGTCCCCGTCTGCGGCCACATCGGACTCACGCCGCAATCGGTGCATCGCATGGGCGGTTACAAGGTCCAGGGCACCATGCTCGCCGATATCGAGCAGCTCACGCGTGACGCCCTCGCTCTCGAAGGCGCCGGCGTTGCCGCCATTTTCCTCGAAGCCATTCCGCGCGAAGTCGCCGCGATGATCACCGCCGAAGTTAGCGTCCCTACGATCGGTATCGGCGCCGGACCCGATTGCGACGGCCAGGTCCTCGTGATCCACGATTTGCTCAATCTCAGTTTTGCGCCGCCCGCGAAATTCGTTCGCCGCTACGCCGACACCGCCGCGGAGATCACGCGCGCCGTCGCCGCCTATCGCGCCGATGTCCTGGCCCGCGCATACCCCAGCGACATCGAGTCGTACCATCTGTCCAGCGAGACGCGCCAAGCTCTCGAAAGTTTTCTCGAGCGAAAAAACACGTTGCGGCGATAATTTTCACTCGCCTCCGCAAGTTGTTGCCGATTCGATTGCCGCCATGAAAATCCTCGAAACCGCAGCCGCCATGCTCTCCGCCTCGCGGCAAGCCCGCCGGTACGGCAAGCGCCTCGGCTTCGTTCCCACCATGGGAGCGCTGCACGAAGGCCATCTCTCCCTCGTGCGCGCCGCTCGAAAACGTTGCGATGCCGTCGCCGTCTCGATTTTTGTGAATCCCACGCAGTTCGCGCCGCACGAGGATTTCTCGATCTATCCCCACGATCTCGAACGCGATCGCGCCCTGCTTGAAAACGAACACGTGGACTTTCTCTTCGCGCCCGCTGCGTCTGAAATCTATCCGGGCGGCTCCGCAACCTGGGTTTCCGTCGATGCCCTCGCCGATCGCCTTTGCGGCAAATCGCGCCCCGGCCATTTTCGCGCCGTCGCCACGGTGGTCGCCAAACTCTTTCACATCGTCGAGCCCGATATCGCCGTTTTCGGCCAGAAGGATGCGGTACAAGTCGCCGTGATTCGCCGCATGATTCGCGATTTGAACTTTCCCATCGAACTCGAAGCCTGCCCCATCGTCCGCGAGCCCGATGGCCTGGCGATGAGCTCGCGCAACGCCTACCTCGCGTCCGGCGAACGCCGCCAAGCGCTCGTTCTGCGTCGCTCGCTCCTCGAAGTCGAGCGCCAATTCGACGCCGGCGAACGCGACTCCGCCACACTGATCGCCGCCGCCACCAAAATTTTCGCCGCCGAGTCCGAAGTGCGCCTCGATTATTTCGAGATTGTTGACCCCGCCACTCTGATCCCGCTCCCGGAAATCACAAATCAAGCGCTAGTCGCCGTAGCCGCCCACGTCGGCGCCACCCGCCTGATCGACAACATCACGCTAAGCGCCCAGCCCTGACACGAGACGATGGACCTCCCCGGCTGCCCAGTTTTTGTAAGTTGATGACATGCGTCGTACCCACCCCCCTACCCTGTTTTTTGGAAGTGTTGATTCTAAAAGACTTTAAGTCCTTTGCGCCGGAAGTGTTGAAATGATTAGACTTTAAGTCCTTATTCCCAGAAGTGTTGATTTTAGGAGACTTTAAAGTTAGCAGAATGAGTGCGATGCAGGATTTTTTCGGAATCTTGTAAGTATTGATTCTACGGGAGATTATGTCGTGCAGAATCAACAGATCTGGGAGTTTTCGGAATTCGTGATTCGGCGCGGGGTGGAGGGAAATCGAGGCGTGGGGCGAGATGCGCTGATCGCAGCTCATGACCCGGAGTATAGCATATATTTTACCAGTGTGTCAACAATAAAGTGTGTTTACTGTATTCGAATAGATGGGGGTGTAAAGCCCGGCGGCGCAGGGAGTTACGATGTTTTTCGCAACCACGTTCGGGGAGGAGGAGCAGGCTGGACGGGCCATTCCGCTGGGCCACTTCTAATTTCTTCCCGGTCTGCTACTTCTTGCTACTGAGCATCGCGTGGCACGCATCTTTTACCGAATTTCCAAGCTCGCGGGTTGACACGCTGAAGATGTAATCACCGTCCCTGTTGAAGAGCCAGACGAGGGCGCGCCCCATGCGTACGATATAGGCTAGCTCGGGACGACCAGTGGGTAGAGAGGGGCGGGCCGGAGGGTGGATTCCTGACGCGAAACGTGGCGCGCACCCTCGACTGCGCCCGGGACTGGATGCGCGACGGGTTCCGCGCATCGTGAGACAGCCAAGGCGGGAATGTCACCATTCGGAGACAGGAATCAGTGCACGATCGATGACACGGATCACGATTGGTGACACGCTAGTCCACGAACGATTACACGAACACAAATTTGATCACGAATGATGACACACTAATTTGCGGCTCCGGCGAGGGATGCAGTAGACTCGGGAATTGGCATTGGCCCGTTGAACGCAGCTGTGCTGGCGGTACACGAAGCAAATCCCAGGGAGATTGTGAAGCCAC
>JBAQYV010000004.1:0-46723 GCA_049790315.1 Candidatus Acidiferrales bacterium
CGGCAGGAATAAATGCGCACAGGGAAATACCGCATGAACGAAAAATTCTTTTCCATATAAGCCACGTGAAGGGGATCGGTGTTTGAGAGCAAAGCCAAACGGCATCGCGGCGCGAGCGCGCGAAACAATTCGTCGCCGATAATCGGCTCGGGTTCGAGCACCCGGTTCCACGCATCCGTGAACGCGCTGAAATCCAGCGCTGTGCCGAACGCCTGCGTCAAATGGCGATACCATTCGCGCGGCTCGATCTTGCCCGTTTGCCAATCGCTCCACAGCGGATCCGCTTCGATCGCCGACCAAATCTGCTCGGGCGAATGCTTCGCGTCTCCGCCGGCAACCGAGCGCGCGCGCCCCACATTCACGCGCACGATCACGCTGCCAATATCGAAAATCACGGCGCGCGGCGTCCGCACGGAGTGGCTGGCGGCGGAGGTGTTGTCGCCCCTCCGCGTCGTCCCGCTATCCTCGGCCGTCATATTTATTCTTGTTCGATTTCCGGAGAGGGAAGTACCGGTTTTGCGGCGCCGCTCGATCGCGCGCGCAACATTCCGACGATCGCCGGCAGCAGCGAGAGCACCACGACGGCCGCGATCACCCAATGAATTTTCTGGCTGATGTTGGGTATCACCGAGCCCAGGAAATAGCCGCCAAAAATCATGCTGCCCACCCAAACAATTCCGCCCACGATGTCGTAGCTTAGGTAGTGCCGGTAATTCATCCGCGCCGCGCCCGCCACCGGCGGACAGAACGTCCGCACGATCGGCACAAAGCGCGCCAGAATGATCGTCTTACCGCCATTGGCTTCATAGAACCGGTGCGCGCGCTCCAGGTGTTTTCGGCGGAACAGCAGCGAATCGCGGCGGCTGTAGAGCGCTTGCCCGGCTCGGCGCCCGATCCAGTAGCCCAGTTGATCGCCCACAATCGCGCACAGCATCACGAGCGCCGCGAGCTTCAGCACCGGTAATCGCCCCGCGCCCGCCAGCACCCCGGCCGTCACCAGCAGGGAATCGCCCGGCAGAAAGAATCCCGCGAACAATCCCGTCTCCGCGAACACGATCGCGCAGACCAGCAGCGTGCCGCCCCATTGAATCAGGCCCTGCACGTTGTACAGCGTGTGAAATAGATGCGTAAGCGTTGTCAGCATGAGTGCAACTCGGCCGGGCACAACGTTAGCAGAAAATTTGATTTTTCTCTCGCGCGGTGTTCGCGCATGCCGCCCATCCCGCACGTGCTTCTTGTGTTGCAACCATCAACAGTACTTCCGTCCCATCGCTCTGTGAGCACCGTACTATTGCCCGCCCAGTTCGCCGCCACCAGAATGCGAATTGTCCGGTCAGACTTTCGTCGCCGGCTGAGGGAAGCAAACAAAATGAAAAGTGTATACGCGGCCTGGATGGGTCAGCCCGTCGTTATGCAAGTTGCGTCCGACGATCTTCGCGTACCGCTGCGCGGAACCGTTGTCGGAGAATCCGATGCTGTCGTGCGCTTCCGCCTGGGCGACGGCCTCGATATCGACATCTACAAGAAAATGATCTTGGCCATTGAGGAAGATAGCTTCGCCGGTCTCCTCACGACCAAAGATTGATCATGCCTGTTGTCCACAGCAGCGCGCGCGTGTCCCCGCAAGGCATACCGGGACAAATTGACGAAGACCGCGCCGCCGCGATTCTGGGATTCAGCCGCGAAACGTTGCGGCGCATGTCCGGTGAGCTTGGCATCGGCCACAAAAACGCCGACGCCGCCACTGACACGATCGTTTTCACGTACGAGGAGTTGTACCGGCTCTGCCGCTCTTCGATTCGGGCGGTCTAGCCAAGCGAATTAGCAGCCAATAGCTACAACACGAGTTTACTGCGGCCTGCCTCTGCTTCATCCCCCACGGCCCCGGGTCTGCATCCCCCTGACGGACCCGGGGTCTTCCTCTCTCACGAAGATCCCGCGCTGTTTGTTTTCACGCCTTGGAGCCTGTGGAAATCCATTCGAATGCTCATTTAGTAATTGACAATACTGTACACACCATGCTATCGTTTTGCATGTTCCCGCGGACGCATATCGATCCACGCCCCCGATCCCTCGAAAGTAAGCGACTCTTAGCGCCCGCATCGATCGTTCGTACCAATTGCACCCGCAACTCCATTTGTTTTCAGCACAATAGCAAAAGAGTGCGCAATGCATTGAATATAAGCGCTTTTAAGTCCCAGCATTTTCAACTTCATGCGCACTCTTTTGCCGCAAACCACGCATTTTCAGCACTTTCGCAAAAAGGTGCCGGGGGTGTATACCCCACTCGTGATTGTCAACTCGCCCGGTCACCTAAGCCCTTTGTAATCATTCCCTCAGTGTTTGGCTCCGAAGTTTCATCCCAGCTCGTTCCCCGTTCGCGACGCGATATTGACACCGCGCCTCGCCGCGAACAGACTGTGCAGCCGAATCCGCCACGCGCGATCGCACCTCGGCTCCCGCGCGTCGCGGATCAAGATTTGCCCGTGCGGACTCCGCTTCGAGCCCGCTCCCAAAATGACCCTCTCGCTCCTCGATTGGCTCGCGATCGCCGGCTACTTGCTGCTGATGCTTTTGCTCGGCCTCTATTTCCGCCGCCGCTCGGCGCAGAGCACCGAAGATTACTTCGTCTCCGGCCGTCAGGTCAGTTGGTGGCTCGCCGGCACTTCGATGGTCGCGACCACGTTCGCCGCCGATACTCCGCTCGTAGTTACGGGTCTGGTTTTCGCGCAAGGGGTAGCGGGCAATTGGCTCTGGTGGAGTTTTCTTCCGTCGGGAATGATGACGGTTTTTCTTTTCGCGCGCCTCTGGCGGCGTTCCGGTCTCCTCACCGACGTTCAGTTCGCCGAGATGCGCTATGCCGGTGGCGCTGCGGCTTTCCTGCGCGGGTTTCGCGCCGTCTATCTCGGTCTGCTGATGAATTGCCTCATCCTCGGTTGGGTCACGAAAGCCATGACCAGCATCGTCGCCGTCACGCTCGGCGTCACGCAACCTCACGCTCTTGCGATCTGCATATTCTTTCTGATTCCGTTCACGGGTTTCTACGTTTCGCTTGGCGGCCTCTGGGGCGTGCTCTGGACGGACCTGTTTCAATTCGTTCTGAAGATGTCGCTCGTCATCGCCGTCGCCTGGTTTGGAGTGCGCAGCGTCGGCGGCATGCATGTGCTGCTTGCGCATCTCGCCGCACAGCGCGCCGCGGCCGGTCCCGGTGCTTCCAACATCACCGCGATGCTTCCGGATTTTTCGCGCGGCTGGACGTCCGAAGCGCTATGGACGCTCCCCGTGCTTACATTTCTCGTGCATCTCGGCGTGCAATGGTGGGCCTTCTGGTATCCGGGCGCCGAGCCGGGTGGAGGCGGCTACATTGCGCAGAGAATTTTTAGCGCGCGCAATGAGCGCGAAGGCCTTCTCGCCGTCTTGTGGTTCAACATCGCGCACTACGCGATTCGCCCGTGGCCCTGGATCGTCACCGCGCTCGTGGCCGTCGCGCTCTATCCCGGCCTCGAGCATCCCGAAGATGGCTACATGCGCGTCGCCACCACCACGATGCCGCACGCGTTGCGCGGTGTTCTGATCGCCGGATTCATGGCCGCGTTCATGTCCACCATCGCGACGCAATTGAATTGGGGCAGCTCCTATCTGATCGAAGATTTCTATCGCCGGTTTATCCGGCGCAACTCGAGCGAACGCCACTACGTTCACGCCTCGCGCATTGCGACGCTGCTCCTCGTCGCGGCCGCGGCCTACGTTTCCGCGCAGCTCGCCACCGTCGGCCAAGGTTGGGAAGTCGTTCTCGAAATCGGCGCTGGCACCGGCGGCGTCTATCTGCTGCGCTGGTATTGGTGGCGCATCAATGCATGGAGCGAAATTTCCGCGATGGCTGCCGCGCTGATTTCCACTCTCGCGCTGCACTGGTGGAATCCGTTCGTAGGTTCGGTTCCCGTGGTGTTCGCCAAGACGACGCTGTTCACCACCGCGATCACCACGGTCGTCTGGATCGCCGTAACTTTTCTCACGCCCGCGGAGCCGCGCGAAATTCTCACGCGCTTTTATCGCCACGTTCGTCCCGACGCCGCGGGCTGGCGTCCCATCGCCGCGCTGTCGCCGGATGTCGCGCCGACCCACGATCTCGGCCGCAACTTATTCGATTGGTTGCTTGGCTGCGCGATGGTTTACGCCGCGCTTTTCGCCGGCGGAAAATTTTGCTTCGAGCAATATCGCGCCGGATTCGAGTGCTCCGCCGTCGCCATCGTTTCCGCCGCCCTGCTCTATCGCGATGTCAGCCGCCGCTTCGATGCCGGCGCAATCGATGCCGGCGCGCCGGTGACCGCCGGTGATTGAACCGCGTACCCGAATCAGCGGCGGCGGTGGCGCAGGGATCGGCGGAAGCAGCCAGACCACTGGCGGCCGCTCTCACGCCATCGCCGCGGGCCTGCTCGGTTTCACTTTCGACGCCTTCGATTTTTTCGTCGTAGTTTTTCTCGTCGGCACGCTATCCACCGCGTTTCACGTCGATAAATCTGCCATCGTTTGGGCCATGACGCTTACTCTTGCCATGCGTCCCGTCGGCGCGTTTCTCTTCGGTTTGCTTTCCGATCGCTACGGCCGGCGCATTCCGCTCATGGTCAACGTAATTTATTTTTCCGTGATCGAAGTTCTCTGCGGCTTCTCGCCCAATTACACATTTTTTCTGGTGATGCGCGCGCTTTTCGGAATCGGCATGGGCGGCGAGTGGGGCATCGGCGCATCGCTCACGATGGAAGCCGCGCCCGTGCGTTGGCGCGGGTGGTTAAGCGGCGCCCTGCAAGGCGGTTATCCGCTGGGATATTTGCTCGCAGCGGTTGCGGCGCGATTTGTCTTGCCAGTGTGGGGATGGCGATCGATGTTTTTCATCGGCGCGGCTCCCGCGTTGCTCGCGCTTTACATTCGCGCCAGAGTGCCCGAATCCGAAGCGTGGCAGCAGCATCGCGCGCCTTCGATGCTCGCCGTTTTGCGCTCGGTCGCGCGCGACTGGAAAAATTTCGCGTATCTTGTAGCGTTCATGGCCTTCATGCCGTTTCTCTCGCACGGCACGCAGGATTTGTATCCCGATTTTCTGCGCACCGTGCACCACGTCGCCGCCGCGACCATCTCCAACATCGCCATCCTTTACAACGTCTGCGCGATCCTGGGCGGCATCGCCGCGGGACAATTCTCGCAATGGGTTGGCCGCAGAAAAAGTATGGTCACCGCGCTGGTTGTCGCGCTGATTTCCATTCCGATCTGGGCGTTCGGCGGAAATTTGCGCCTGCTTGTGATCGGAGCGTGTCTGATGCAAATCGGAGCGCAGGGAACCTGGGGCGTGATCCCCGTTCACTTGAATGAACTTTCGCCCGATCACGCGCGTGGCCTCGTGCCCGGCTTCGCCTATCAAATCGGAATCCTGATCGCCGCGCCCACAAACTCAATCGAGTACGCGCTACGCGACCGTTTCGGTTACCAATGGGCGCTCGCCGGCTTCGAGTTCGTCACGATCATCGTTCTCATCGTGCTCGTCTCGCTCGGCACCGAGCGCCACGGCCGGAGTTTTTCCGCGCCCGCGCCGTCCTCGGGCTGATTCGTCGCGCAAAACGTCTCGGATTCTTTTTTGGCTAGTTGGCGAAATCGGTCAGGATGGTCACGAAGGGCCGTCCGGGGAAGACGATCTCAGAACTCTCGACAAGGGATACAACTCTCATGCTCGATATGGCTATTAACCTATTGATTGTATGGGAGTTGTGTGCCTTCCAATTGGTCGCCATTTTTTGCGGTGGCTGGAATCCAAGCAAAAAACGCTCCGGCGAGACCTGATCCACCCGTTACGAAAAATCGTCCGCGTGACCTGAAACCGATTTTGTTGTATGGTACAACAATATACCCGCGACGGGTGTCGCTGGGGCAGGTTTGGGGTGGCAAATCAGCGGTGCCGGCTGAGGCTCGCAAGCCAGCGGCGTGCCGGGAAAGCCAGATCGGGCTATAGTTGCGCGTCTTCCCGGGGTAACCCGGGGTGCGGATTCTGCGTGGAACCCGCCAGATCCAGGAGGAATGCATGCGGCCGGAACAGTGGGAAATTTTCAAAAAAGCGGTGCGCCGCGAGAAGCTGGATAAAGTTCCGATGGCGATGATTATCGATAGCCCGTGGATTCCCGGGTACCTCGGAATCAAGCACCTGGACTATTTTCTCGATCCCGAAGTTTGGTTTCACTCCAATCTGAAAATCATGCAGGAATTTCCCGACGTTATTTTCGTGCCGGGATGGTGGATGGAATATGGAATGGCGGCTGAGCCGTCCGTGCTTGGCTCGAAAATCAAATTCTGGCAAGACAACACTCCGAGCGAATATCACACGTTGCAGCGGCTGGAAGACATCGACAGTTTTCCCGAGTACGAAGTCGAGGCCGACGGTTTTGCGGGACTGACTCTGCATCGCATCGGAATGCACAAGCAGCGCATTTTGGATGCGGGATACATTCTGCCGATGGTGACGGCGCGCGGTCCGCTGTGCACGGCGGGATTCGTGCGTGGCACCACCCATTTCATGATCGATCTGGTGGAAGATCCGAAAGGCGCGCACAAGCTGATCGATCTTTGTACGCGAATGATCATCGATTGGTTGAAGGCGCAGCAAAAAGTGATGGGAGACACGGTGGAAGGAATTTTCATTCTCGATGACATCGTGGGATTCATTAACGAGGAGCATTACCTGGAGTATGCGCATCCTTACTTGAAGCGCATCTGCGACGCGTTCCCGAAGGATTGGGTGAAGCTTTATCACAACGACGCGGAAGTTGACGCGTGCCTCAATCACTTGCCGGACACCGGATTCAACGTGCTGAATTGGGGCAAACAACGGCACATTTCCGAAGTGAAGAAGCGCATCGGAGACCGGATGTGCCTGATGGGCAATGTGAATCCGCTGGAGATCGCGGTGCGCGGAACGCCCGACGAAGTGAAAGACGAAACGCTCGAGATTTTGGAAGCCTCCGGCGGCGAAGGAATTATTCTGTCGGTGGGCGGCGGCACAAGTCCCGGCATGCCGCGCGAAAATATGCTTGCCATGCTGGATGGCCTGAACGAATACAACGGCCGGCGCGTTTCGAGCCGCAAGTAAGTAAGGGACAAAGGAGAACGCCATGCCCGATTACGCCCTGATGAACCAGCTTCTGTACGAGGGCAACGCCGTGGAAGTCGAGCGGCTCACGAAAGAAGCGCTCGCCGAAGGGCGTACCGTGCAGGAAGTGCTGAACGAAGGATTGATCGCGGGTATGAGCGTGGTTGGCGAGGATTTCAAACATAACGTGCTCTACGTGCCGGAAGTGCTGATCGCGGCGCGGGCGATGAAGGCCGGCATGTCGGTGCTGAAGCCCTTGCTGAGCGCGAAAGACAGCGCCACGAAGCCCAAGGGCGTGCTGCTGATGGGCACAGTGCGCGGCGACTTGCATGACATCGGCAAGAATCTGGTGGGCATGATGGCGGAAGGCGCCGGTTTTGAATTGCACGACATCGGCGTGGATCAAAGCGTGGATAAATTCATGGCCGCGGCGGAAAAAGTTAAGCCGACCATCATCGGCATGAGCGCGCTGTTGACCACCACCATGATGTATATGAAAACCGTGATCGACGGTTTTGACGCAGCCGGATTGACGCACATCAAGATGGCGGTCGGGGGCGCTCCGATCAGCCAGATGTTCGCGGACGAAATTGGCGCGGATGGATACGGAGCGAACGCGTCCGCCGCGGTTGATTTATTTTTGCGACTCTCAGCGTAAGGGTGTAAACAATCGTGGCCACTTACAAAATTCTTTACTGGCAGGAAATTCCCTCGCAAATCAAGGTTGAGGACGATGCGGACGACGTGACTTTACAACTCGATGGAAAATTCATGGAGCATATCGACGCCATGGCCGCGCAAAGAGGATTGACGAGCGCCGATGATTACCTGGCCCAGTGGAAATGGAGCGAGGAACAGGAGCGCGAAGGTTCCGCGCAAGAAGTGGCGGAAGCGGTGAAAGCGGAACTCGAAGCAAAGAGTTGGTAGAAAGTCTTCAGCAATGGGCGTTACCCTCACAATCAACGGACAAACTGTCCCAGCGGCTGCCGGAGTGTCGCTGTTCGATCAAGCGGAGGCGCTCGGCATCGACGTTCCCACTTCCTGCCGGAAACAAGGCAAGTGCAAAGAGTGCATGGTGGAAATTGTCGAAGGGATGAACGCTCTTTCGCCGCTCACCGATCCGGAAAAACATCTGAAGGGAAATTTCCGGTTGTCGTGCCAAACGTATGTTACGGCAGAGAGCGGCGTGGTCCGCTGCCATACCATGCGGCGCGGGCACATGCGCATCGAACGCCAGGCGCTCGGACTGCCGGCCAGCAACCGCACGATGAAATTCGATCCGGCGGTTACGCGCGACGGAGACCGCATTCTGATCGACGGCGTGGAAGTGGAGCGCTCCACCGGGCCGATTCACGGAATCGCGATGGATTTGGGGACGACGACGATCGTTTTGCGGCTGATCGATCTCGAAAGCGGCGAAATGATCGCGGACGCTTCGTTCGAGAATCCGCAACGATTTGGCGGTTCCGACGTGATGGCGCGCATCAGCTACGACGGCGATCATCCTGGACGACTGTTGATGCGCACGCTCGCCGGATACTTGAGCCACGCGATCGAAAAATTTCCAGTAGACCCGAAAACGATTTACGAGATGGTGGTGGTGGGCAACTCCACCATGCGCGATCTGTTTTTCCGGCAGAGCGTTTATTCGATCGGGCAGAATCCGTATCGCTCGATCACGGAAATCGAAATGGCGGAAGGCAAGCGCACCACGACGAGCCTTGTCGAGAGCGGGCGCAGAGCGCTGCTGCCGATTCATCCGAAAGCGCGCGTGTATGGCGCTCCGATCATCAGCGGCCACGTGGGGGCCGACGCTGCCGCTTGCATGCTGGCGGTTGACATCGCGAATGAAGAGCGGCTGGTCGCGGTAATGGACATTGGAACGAATACCGAGCTGATTCTCGGAAACAAAAACAGAATTCTCGCGGCGTCTTGTCCCGCTGGCCCGGCTTTTGAGGGCGGAGCGATTGCGTGCGGCATGCCCGCGCTGGACGGCGCGATCGAAGAAGTCGCGATGGGCGACGATGGAACGGTGCGCATCGGCG
This sequence comes from Candidatus Acidiferrales bacterium, assembly GCA_049790315.1. GTDB lineage: Bacteria > Acidobacteriota > Terriglobia > Acidiferrales > UBA7541 > DASPOJ01. The sequence continues at coordinate 9,175 of JBAQYV010000004.1, forward strand.
TGATCGGCGATATCGCGCCGGAAGGAATTTGCGGATCGGGCCTGGTGGATGTTTTGAGCGAACTGCTGCGCACCGGCCGCATGAACGACATGGGACGTTTCGAGGACGACCTGCATCGCGTGGTGCTCGACAAGGAGCACGATATTTTCCTGCTGGAGAGCGACGTGAACGAATTGGCGCAGGCCAAGGGCGCGAACGTCGCCGGTCTGCACGTGGTTTTCAGCAGCTACGGAATCGATTTCGACGACGTCGACGTTTTTTATCTGGCGGGCGGATTCGGGCGGCACCTTAACGTGGAAGCGTCAAAGCGGATCGGGCTTATTCCCAGTTTGCCGTCCGCCAAGATCGTGCAGGCGGGCAACACCGCGATTGAAGGCGCCACGATCGCGCTGCTCTCAAAATCGAAACGGCAGGAGCTTGAGGAACTCGTAAAAAAAGTCGAGCATTGCCGCCTGGAAACGCATCCGCGCTTTTTCGATTTCTTTGTGGAAGGCTGCCAGTTCAAACCCGTGGAGCCGCTGCCATGCGCCAAGTAGCGGAAATGATCGAACTGGCCAGCGCGCGTCCGGACGTGAACGTGTCCGCGACCGAGTACACGCGATTGCTTGGCTTTCCGCGCGGATGGGTGATGGAAGGACGCGCATTGGAATTGGCGGACTGGGCGCGCGATTGGTACGCGAAGAATGGCCGGCCGTGGATTTACGCGCGGCAAGCCGAGAGCCTGGAAATGGCGGACGGTTTCATTCACATCGACGGAATGCCGTTTACGAGCAAGCGATTGCAGAGCACTTTGCAACAGGCGGAAGCGCATAGTGTGATTCTTGTCGCCGTCGGCGCGGGACCGGAGGCCGAAGAGGAAGCGCGCCAGCGGTGGGAGGGCGATAAGCCCGACGAATATTTCTTTCTTGAGATGTATAGCTCCGCCGTGGTGGAGCATTTGACCACGGTGACCGGAGCGAATTTGTGCGATTGGGCTGAACGCCATGAAATGGCCGTGCTGCCGCACTACAGCCCCGGTTATCCGGAATGGGACATTGCGGACCAGCCGCAATTGCTCGAACTCGTGCGGCGAACGCGAAAACAACCCCTGCCGTCGCGCATTGAAGTGCTTGAATCCGGGATGCTGCGGCCGAAGAAAAGTTTGTTGGCGGTTTTCGGATTGACGCGGCATACGGATCGGCTGCGCAGGCTTACCGAGCTTGTTCCTTGCGAGGCGTGTTCTTACACGCCGTGCCAGTACAGACGCGCGCCGTACCGCCGGGCTTCGCGAGCCGGAGGGCAGGAAGTGCCGGCTCCGGCGCCGGTTTTGAACGATGAAGCGGCGTACAGCGTGAATACGAAAGCTTTGAAGAGATGGACTGATGAACGCCTGTCCATTCGGAAGTGCGGAGACGGCACGATCGAGGCGCTGTTTCGCTACGACGGAACAACGTGCACGAACATGGGCCGGTCACTGAGTTTCGATTACAGTGTGAAACTCGGGCCTCGCGCCGCGGGCTATCCCATACTGAAGCAACGTTGCGCTCCGGCAGCGGGCGATACGGGCTACACGCAAATGTGCAAGTATCTCGAGAATCCCGAGTTGTTGATGGTTTCGATCGAGAGCGAGAAGCCTCTTCACGGACAGCGCCTGGAAGCTGTATTGTCTTGGCCGCGCGCGGAGTGCGCCGCGGGCTGCTACTGCGAGCCCGCGAGCCGCGAGCATAAATGGGGCCTGGTGTTTGAAACGATTCACTACGCCCTGGTACAAATGGAACGGGAGCAAGACGCGAGAGAATCATGAAGAAACTTCTGCAAGACGCGGCGATGGAACGCCCGCTGCTGTCCGACGGCGCCATGGGCACGCAGCTCATGCTCGCCGGATTGGTGCAGGGCAATTGCGGTGAGGCATGGAATCTCGCTCAGCCGGAAAAAGTGCTGGCGATACAGAAGCGGTATGCGCAGGCCGGCGCGGATTGCATCCTCACCAATACGTTTGGCGGCTCGCGCATCATGCTCACCCGGCATGGGAATGCGGAGAGGCTGGTTGAAATAAATAAAGTGGGAGTGGACATTGTCCGTCAGGCGTTCGGCGGCAGGGAAGGTTGGGTGATCGGAGACATCGGGCCTTTCGGCGGGCTGATGGAGCCGTACGGCGATTTCACCGAGGATCAAGTTCGCAGCGCGTTCGAAGAGCAGGCGGCGGCGCTGGTTGAGGGCGGAGCTGACGCCATCATCATCGAGACGCAGACGTCGTTCGAGGAACTCGGCCTGGGCATTCGCGCGGCCAAGCAGGCGGGCGCTCCGTGCATCATTGGATCGATGGCCTACGACGTTACGCTGGACGGCTCGACATTTCGCACCATGATGGGCGTGGAGCCGGAACGCGCCGCCGAATTCATGGAAGAGAATGGCGCGCATATTGTCGCGCTGAATTGTGGCACCGGAATGGACATGGTGCGCGCGAAAGAAGCGGTAGAGCGCTACAAGCGCGTGACGCAGCTTCCGGTGATGTGTTCGCCCAACGCCGGACAACCGAAGCTGATCAACATGAAAGTGATTTACGACGAGACGCCGGAACAAATGGTGAAAGGGCTCGTGCCCATTCTCGAATCGGGCGCCAACATCGTGGGCGCCTGCTGCGGCAGCACGCCGGACCATATCGCGTTGTTCCGGAAAACCATCGACGAATTTCTGAAATCGAAAGGCGCGAAATCGAATGGAGCGAAACGTGAAAGCTAAACTTTGCGATGTGAACGTGGCCGCCAAAGAAAAACTTCCGCCGCTCGGAGAAGACAAATCGGGCATCGGCGTTCATTACATCGACGCGTACATCAAGCCGATGAACGTGAAGCTCGAAGACGGAACGCCCGTAAAATGTAAGCGCCGCGGATTGAAAATCACTTTCTCCGCAGGCGGCAAAAAAGGCGAAGGATTGATGCGGCGGCTCGACGTGAGCACCGATCCGATCGTAATGCTGGATGCGGCGCTGCAGGAAGCCGCCAAGGCCGCGGGACTCGAGCTGGCGATCGAAGACGGCGCGATATTCGTCACGATTTGATTTGGATTTTGCCGGCATCACCCGGCGCAGAATTGTGAGATCGGTTATGCGACTCTCTCAGACGGACTTCGCGCTCCTATGCTAAACTTTTCGACGCGGCGCGCCCGTAGCTCAGCTGGATAGAGCGTCTGGCTACGAACCAGAAGGTCGGAGGTTCGACTCCTCTCGGGCGCGCCATTCCTAACCCCTCCTGCTGGTTCAATCGCGATGTAATCTGAGAGAATGATGCGCATCCACGAAGAAGTGTGTGCGGAGGAGAGACGAACATGAAACCTACGGGCCGGCGCGATTTTCTGAAGCAGACGGGATTGATGGGGTCGGTTGCGATGATGGCGGGGTTACCCGAGGGCGCCATGGCTTCCGGCGGAGAGCACGGCCGCGTGATTGAACAGAGCGCGCCACCGGTGCAGTCCGAAGAGGCGCCGAAATATCACATCAAGTTCGCGGTGTGCGGCATGAGCCACGACCACATCTACGGCATGATCGGCGCGGTCCAGCGCGGCGGCGGCGAGCTTGTGGAGGCATGGGGCGGCGAAGCGGACAAACTCGCGGCTTTCGCCAAACGATTTCCCAACGTGAAAATGGTGAAGACGCAAGATGAGATTCTGAACGACCCGTCCATTCAATTGGTGCTCAGTTCACAAATCGCGAATGAGCGCGCTCCGCTTGGAATCCGAGCCATGAAAGCGGGCAAGGATTTTCTGTCGGACAAGCCGGGCATCACGACGCTCGAGCAACTGGCGGAGGTACGCAAGACGATCGCGGAGACAAAACGGATCTACGGCATCATGTACAGCGAGCGTCTGGAAGTGAAGGCGGCGGTGTATGCCGGAGTGCTGGTGCAGCAAGGCGCGATCGGCAAGGTGATTCAGACGATTAATATCGCGCCTCATCAGATTATTCAGGGCGCGGGCGATGCCGGCGGCGGAGCGGCGCGGCCGGAGTGGTTCTGGAATCCGGATCAGTACGGCGGAATTCTCTGCGATATCGGTTCGCATCAAGTGGATCAATTTCTGTTCTACACGGGTTCGACGCAAGCCGCGGTGGTCGAATCGCAAATTGCAAATGTGCGGCATCCGGACCGGCCTCGCTTTCAGGATTTCGGCGATATGGTGCTGCGTGGCGATCGCGGTCTGGGTTATGTGCGCCTGGATTGGTTCACGCCGGACGGATTGGGAACCTGGGGAGATGGACGGCTTTTCATTCTGGGCACCGATGGCTACATCGAAATCCGCAAATATACCAACGTCGCGGTGAGCAAGCAGGGAAACAATCTTTTCATCGTGGACAAGAAGCAGGCGCGGTATATCGATTGCAATAATATGCCGCTGCCCTTTGGTCCGGAGTTTGTGGCGGATATCGTGAATCGCACGCATGTTGCGCAAGATCAGACGCAATGTTTGCTGGCCGCGGAGCTGGTGATCAAGGCGCAGAAAAACGCCACGCTCGTAACGCTGAAGGCTTAACGGATGGAGAAGGCCATGAAAGACAGGAGTAAGGGAAGAGTTTCACGGCGCGGATTTTTGAAGACGGGCCTGAGCGCGGCGGCGGCGTTTGGATTTCCCGCGATTGTGCCTGCGAGCGTGTTTGGGCAATTTGCGCCCAGCAAGCGCATCAATATCGGCGCGATCGGAGTGGGACGCATCTCACGTGTGCACGATATGCCGATGATTTTGCAATACGACCGCGCGCGCATCGTGGCGGTCTGCGATTTAGACACGCATCGCGTGGAGGATGGAAAGAAGTTGGTGAACGATTACTACGCCACGAAGACCGGCAAGCCCTACGACGGCGTGACGGGCTATGCGAATTATCACGAACTGCTGGCGAACAAGGATATCGACGCCGTTGTGGTGAGCACGCCCGATCATTGGCACGCGCTGATTGGCGTCGACGCGGTGCGCGCGGGCAAGGATATTTATCTGCAGAAGCCGGCTTCGCTGACGATTGCGGAAGGCCGCGCACTGAGCGATGCCGTGCAAGCCTCGGGACAAATTTTGCAGATTGGCAGCCAGCAGCGCTCGACCGTGCAGTTTCGGTATGCGGCGGAGTTGGTGCGCAATGGCCGCATCGGTGAGCTTCAGCGGGTGGAGGTTGGTCTGCCGGGCGATCCGGCCGGCGGCGACAAGACGCCTATGCCGGCGCCCGAATGGTTCAACTACGAGATGTGGCTGGGCGAGACGCCGTACGTCTATTACACGGTGGATCGCGTGCATCCTCAAACGGGCTACGAACGTCCGGGCTGGTTGCGTTGCCGGCAGTTTGGCGCCGGCATGATCACGGGATGGGGCGCGCACCACATCGACAGCGCGCATTGGGGCATGAACACGGAATACACGGGGCCCATCGAAGTGTGGGGGCAGGCGGAGTTTCCGGATCACGGATTGTGGGACGTGCACGGACCGTTCAAGACCGAGGCGTTGTATGCCAACGGCATTCACATGAGCGTGAGCGGCGATTACACCAACGGCATCAAGTTCTACGGAACGAAGGGCTGGATATTCGTTTCGCGCGGCAACGAACAGGTGACGAAGAGCGATCCGGTGGCGAAGCTGAACGACGCTTCGGCGCTGGCGTCGAGCGATCCGGCGATCATCAAGTCAGTGATCGGGCCGGACGAAATTCACCTGTACGAGAGCAAGGAGCAACACGGCAATTGGCTGGATTGCATCATCAGCCGCGCGACGCCGATTTCTCCCGTCGAACTTGGCCATCGCGCTTGTTCAACCTGCCTGATTCACGATATGGCGATGGTGCTGAAGCGCAAACTCTATTGGGACCCGACGAAGGAGCGCTTCAAGAATGACGATGAGGCGAATGGCATGCTTTCGCGTCCGCAACGAGCGCCGTACATGCTGTCGTAGAGAGCGCATGCCTTCGGTGTGGCGAAGCGCTCGAAGTTTTCAAGACGAATCGCGGCTGTTCCCGGCCGTTCCGCGGCTGATGCAGGGCAGCGGTGTATAGAGCAGAACTCGGTACGCGGCAGGGATTTACGCCGCTCCTCATCTATCAGGCTTACGTTACTAACTCGAACCACTCCGCCAAGATCGATCCCTCCTAAGCGCCTGTCTCGATTAGCATTACGGGCAAGGTAGTCGAGAAGCCGTGACTGCGAGGAAAACGATACTTGGGACGGCATGGCGAGCGCCGCGGCTTTCGTGGCGCCTCGCGGTTGTGTTGCCTTTTCTTGCCGCGCCCATCTACGGTCAGAGTCTCGGCGACGTCGCGCGCCAAGAGCGTGCGCGCAAACAATCCGAGCAAAATCAAACCACTCACGTTTACGACAATGATGATCTGAAGCGTGCACATATCCTGGTCCCGCAGGACCGCGAGCGCATGGAAACGGCGGGGCAGGAAGTGACACCGCCTGCTCGCCAAGCGACGACGAGCGAAACGAACGTAAACGCACCGGCAAACGCGACGACTTCCGCGAACGCAAGCACGACCGCAAGCACAACTGCGAGCACGATCACTTCGGCTAAAGCAAACACGGGCACGAGCGCGAGCGTTACCGTCGCCGCAATCGCGACTGCAAACGCAAACGCGAACGGAAATGCAAACGCAAACGCAAACGCAAACGCAAACGCGACAACAACCGCATACGTGGATCCGGCCGCTGATCCGAATGTTGACCAGAACACGTTGCCGCTGGGAGATATCGCCCGGCACTACCGCGCACTCAAGGCCGCGCGTCAGCGACAGGAATCTCAATCGGCTGCGCGTCAGTCGCCGGCAACGCCCGCGGCAACTGCGCCGCAACTTACGGCGAGCGAAGGCGAACTCAACTCGGCCGTAGATTTCACCGTTGAATCGAATGTCGATCCGAACACGCTGCCGCTCGGTGACATCGCGCGGCACTACCGGGCGTTGAAAGCCGCGCGCGAGCAGCAGGAAACACAAACGGCAGCACGCGAGGCGTTGCCAGTTGCCACGCCGCTGGCTTATCCGACATTTACGCAACCGAAGCCGCGAAACGTCGTGCCCGTGGCACCGCCGCAGCGCCACTTCGCGACGGTTCAAGCGCCGCCTGCTCCCGCTTTCGGACGCTTACGGAATCCGGCAATCGAGCAAACCGAAAAGATCGCAACAACGATGCCCATTCGCGTGCGATCCGGCGACACGCTTTGGAGCCTGGCGCGGAAATATCTCGGCCATGGCAAGAACTGGCCGTCGCTAGCAGCCGTCAATTCCCAGGTGAGCGACCCTACCCGGCTCGAAGTAGAAACCTTGCTGCGTCTGCCCGAAACTGCGAGTGCGCCCGCGTCCGGCACCGCACAGCGCGTTCGAGTGGCGCGCGGCGAATCGCTGTGGACGCTGAGCCGGCTCCGCTACGGCAACGGCGCCGCGTGGATCTGCGTCGCGCGAGCCAATCCCGAACTGCGAGATGCCAATTTAATCTTGCCGGGCCAAGTTCTAACAATGCCCGGAAGCTGTGCAGCGGGCGTCGTGCCGCCAGCACGCGCTCCCGCAATTTCCGCCGAATCTTCACCGCTTATTTCTACGCAACAATTACGCTAAACGAAGCTTCGTGTGTAGCCGCGTCCTTTCTGGCTGGTTTTCAGGGTTTGTTCCAAGCTGGGATTCGCACGGTCACGGATGTTCCCGCCTGTAAGTAGCAGAAAAAAATTAACTTGTAATACGGTCGAGTACTTAACTCGAGTACCGGTACGCACATGACGTGACTCCTTTTGGGGCAGTACGTGTGAGCCATGGAAGCGGTTTGTTTTATTCCGTATCCTTGGTCCGTGAGCAATTGGCCCACGAACGGAGCGTACACCATGCAAGACAACTGGCCAGAAGCAAGCATTGACACTCTGCCTGATCTCGAAATCGACACCGCGACGCCTTGCGCGCCCGCCGCGCAATTTCGAGAGCGCAGAAAATTGCGCAGGGCAAAGATGCGCCTGCGCGCGCGAATGCGACCCGGCCAGTTTGACGACGGGGCCTTCGACGAAGTCGCGGACACGATAAATGCGTCGCGCAAGGCTTTCTACTTTCACACCGCGTCGTGCCGTTATCGCGCGGGGATGCGCCTGCGGGTCGGATTTCCGTACGATCCGAAAGCCAATTCCCACGAAGACGACAGCGGCGGTGAAGTGGTTCGCGTGGATCAGAAGGCGGACGGCTATGGCATCGCGGTGACATTCTGGAAGATGGGCGAGGCGCCTGCGACCGCGACCCAACCCCGACCCGCAGCGCAAGAACGCGGCGAGCGCGACGAACGGCGATGCCATCCGCGCCATGCAATGGTGGCTGCGATCGAGCTGATCGATTTGCCGACCGGCTTGCGGGCGCGGGCGAATACGAGCGACATGAGTTTGGGGGGATGCTACGTCAACACGCTGAATCCGTTCCGGCTGGGCACCACGCTCGGCGTGAAGATCGAGCACGCCGGCGGGACGATCGAGATGGAGGCGAATGTGTGCTCGCGGTTCGATGGGTCGGGAATGGGGCTGGCGTTCCAGAACGTCACTGCCAACCAGACAGCAATGCTTTCGGATTGGATGCCGGCGCAGAATCCGGTGTTCGCGGGTTACGCCAGCTAGACGGAACGAACGGCGACTTAAAGAAATGGATAAGGGGCAATTCCGCATCCGGGGAATTGCCCCTTTTTTCGCGTTTGACTTGCTACGCGCGACAAGAAAACTCCTTACATTCCGTACATGATGGCGCTAATTTCTTTACATGATGACGCTAATTTCCATGCGCTGGCCCGGGTAATACGGGTCAAACAGGAAATACTCGCCGTCGATGTAGTCGATGTAGACGTCGTCGGTGTAATACCAGCCCATCGGCCACGGCTGCACGAATCCAAACTGGAAGCCGCCGTAGGAAAAGCGCGAATAGCCGCCGACCATCTCTGGATTGCCCATGTGGAAGCTATGGCCCTGTCCAAAATTGGAGCGGAATCGAGCGTCGGGAATGCGGTTGGTGTTCCTGCTACTTACCCGGACTGCGGGCTGCGAGCGTTGCGTTTGCTGTTGCGCGGCGGTGCGTTGCACGTGGCCCTGCTGGCCTGATGTGCGCTGCTGCTGTTGCTTCGCTTGCTGAGGCTGTTGTGTCTGGCGCGTAGCGGGCTTCGAGGAATTGGGCGCTTTGGCCTGTTGCTGGTGTTGCGCCGGCTTGGCCGCCTGTTGTTGTTGGCGCGCGGGTTTGGCGGCTTGTTGTTGCGCGGGCTTAGCTTGCTGTTGGCGTGCCGCGGGCTTGGCCTGTTGCTGTTGCGCTGGCTTAGATTGCTGCTGTGCCGGCTTGGCGTTGTCGTGACCTGCCGTTTGGCCGCCGTGATCATCCGGCTTATCCTGCCGCGCAAACGCGGGAACGCCGATGCCGAGGAGGACGAACAGAGCTGCCGTGCCGATCAACTTAATTGGTTTCATGGGTGCTGCCTCCGATGACAGCGATTCCACGCGCCGGCGTTCGCCACGCCCGACGCGTTTGTTGCGCGAGCTCACTACCCTCTGACGTGCATTCGGGAAAGAGAATGCAGAAAACCGAAGATGTCCAAGAGCCACAGAACGACCACGATCACTACGACGGCGTTCAGAATGGATTTGATCGTGCCCTGCATCGGTATGTAGTTGTTGACGAGCCAAAGCAGCACACCGACGACGACCAGGATCATCAATACTTGTAGTAAAGGCATTGTCTTTTTGACTCCTTTTCTTCGCGGGAAGACACGTCGCCGAGTCCCAAGGTCCCGCGACTTACTGTGTTGTGCCAGAGCTTGTGCGACTGTATGGAGCGGGAGGGAACGCGTTGTCGAGACGCTATTGGCCTGAAGCTGGAGGAACTGCTATTGCTAAGATTTACGGTCTCTCCTCCATACGGCAAGAGTGTAGGCGGGGCGACGCGCGATGTCTGTGCCATAGCGCACACATTGGCATTTTGATTGAGCGCGCCGCCGGGTGCTAACATCGTAAAGCTGGCGGTCTGTGAATAGAACTCGCGCTCGTATTTTGAACATCGCTCGTATTCTTTGGCGGGAGCGGGGAAGATGCCGCAACGAAGCCGGCGCGGCCACAGGGGAGATAAATGTCGAATTCCGATGCGGATGCACTGGTCTTTTTCGGTGCCACAGGCGATCTGGCCTACCAGCAAATATTTCCGGCGTTGCAGGCGCTGATACGGCACCGGCACTTCGACCTGCCGATCATCGGAGTGGCGCTGCCACCGTGGACGCTCGATCAGCTTCGCGCGCGAGCGAGAGAGAGCATTGAGAAGCACAGCCATATCGACGAAGCGGCGTTCGCGGCGCTTTCGGCGAGACTCCAATATGTGAGCGGCGACTATGCCGATCCCGCGACATTCACGAAGCTTAAGAAGGCGCTGGGCACGGCGTGCCGGCCGCTTTTTTATCTCGCGATTCCCCCGGCTCTGTTCGGCGAGGTGGCGCAAGGTCTGGCCGGAGCGGGGTGCAACGCCGGAGGGCGCGTAGTGGTTGAGAAACCATTTGGCCGCGACCTGGCGTCCGCGCAGGGTCTGAACGCGACGCTGTCTTCGTTCTTTCCGGAATCCGCGGTTTTCCGCATCGATCACTTTCTCGGCAAGGAGCCGGTGCAGAATCTGCTGTACTTTCGCTTCGCCAATTCGTTCCTGGAGCCGATCTGGAACCGCGATTTCGTGCAGAGCATGCAGATCACCATGGCGGAAAACTTCGGGATCGCGGGGCGCGGAGCTTTTTACGACGAGGTAGGCGCGGTGCGCGACGTGCTGCAAAATCACCTGCTCGAGATTGTGTCGCTGCTCGCGATGGAACCGCCGATCGCGCACGGACTCGACGCGCTGCGCGACGAAAAGCAGCGCGCACTTCGCGCCACGCGTCCGCTCGATCCCGGCGACGTGGTGCGCGGTCAATTCAGCGGATACCGGAAAGAATCCGGCGTGGCACCGAACTCCGAAGTGGAGACGTACGCCGCCGTGAAATTGCTGATCGACACGTGGCGCTGGGCTGGCGTGCCGTTTTACGTGCGCACCGGCAAGAACTTGCCCTGTACGTCGACGGAGGTTTACGTGCGGCTGAAGCGTCCGCCGCAAGCGGTGTTTGACGCCATTCCCGAAAACAACGCGAATTATCTGCGTTTTTGCCTGAGTCCGGATGTTTCGATCTCGCTGGGAGTGCGAGCCAAGACGCCGGGCGAGGCCATGGCCGGCAAGCAAGTGGAGCTTACGATGCACGAAGCGGCCGGCGATGAGATGTTGCCGTATGAACGGCTGCTTGGCGACGCGCTTCGCGGCGATCAGACATTGTTCGTGCGCGAAGACAGCGTGGAATCCTCGTGGAACATTGTCGATCCGATTCTGCCCGGCGTCGGCACGGCGCCGCCCGTGCACGAATACCAGCCGGGTAGTTGGGGACCAATCGAGGCCGACAAAATCATCGCCGGCGATGGCGGCTGGCATAATCCGTGCGCGCGGTAGCGGTCCCGCCAGCGAGCTACTTCGACAGATCCCAAAACGAAGATTCCGGCACGAATCGCTCTGGGCTGCCGTGCGATCGTGCGCAGGAGGCACGATGCCGAAGGCAAAGACCTGGCTTTCAGGGGCGTTCAGCCGCGAAACCATTGTGAATTCCTTGCGCACGGCGTTGGCGGCGATGATTTCGCTGCTGGTCGCGCGAGTGCTGCGGCTGCCTGAAGCGTATTGGGCGGCGATCACTACGATGATCGTGATGCAATCGACGCTGGGAGCCGCGCTAACCGTTTCCGGGCAACGCTTGATTGGCACGGCGCTGGGGGCGGCGTCGGGAGCGCTGCTGGCGGAACGATTCGGCGCGAATGCGTACGCGTTCAGCGCCGGCGTATTCGTGCTGGGATTGATTTGCGCGGCGCTGCGGGTGGACAAGGCCGCGTATCGGTTCGCGGGAATCACGATGGCAATCGTGATGCTGATCGCGCACGAAAAATCCGCGTGGGTGATTGCGCTGCATCGATTCGCGGAAGTGTCGATGGGAATTGCCGTGGCGCTGGTGTTGACGGCGGTGTGGCCGGGGCCGGTGGACACGGTTGCGGCGAAACCGGCGCGCTCTCGCGCGTAATACGCCTCGGGACGCGATTTACCGGCTGTCCTACTCCGGTTTGGAAGGCTGTACCCCACCCCCCTACCGTGTTTTCTGGAAGTGTTGATTCTAAAAGACTTTAAGTCCTTATTCCCGGAAGTGTTGATTCCAGGAGACTTTAAGTCCTTTCCGCCAGAAGTGTTGATTCTAGTGGGTTTGAAATACTTAGGAATGAATGGGATAGAGAAAAGGTGCGCGAATCGCGGAAGTGTTGATTCTGGAAGAGTTAGGGGGCTGTTTTCCAGAAGTGTTGATTCTGGGAGGGTTAGGAGCGGAGAGGGGTCGCTGTGGTGTTTCGAGGTCATAGAAAAGTATAGCGCGGCGACGCTATATTGTCAATATATTAATAGTATTCGAATGGATATCCACAGGCGATTCGCTTGGAGCGGCGGGGCAGGCGAGGGCAGGCCGATGCGAGCGCTAGCGGTTGCGGCGTTCGAAAACTTGCCGCGAGGCGAAGGGGAAGACGAGCGCCCAGGCGATCCAAACGAGCAGAGTGATGAGTTCGGCGGCGTGTGAACCGCGAAACTGGTGCACGCCGGGATCGTAATACGGCGCGACGACGAGGCTAGGCAGCCTGGGATTGGCGTCGTAGACGGTGAGTAGCAGGATCACTACAAGAGACATCAGGTTCCATTTTCGGGAGCGCGCCAGGGAGCACACGAGAAATGTGGCGCCGAAGCTGACGGCGGCAAAGACGAAAACGGAGGCTACGAGCAACGGCAGATCGACGGCTACGGTTTGACCTCGGAGGACTACCGTTGGAGGCAAACTGCGCCAAAAATGTCCATCGGCGTGATGGAGAATTCCCACGACCAGAAACGCCATCGCGGCCACAATGCTGGCGATCTGAGTGACTCCCACCGACCATGCGGTCCACACATAGTATTTAGGCGAGCGCGGCGCGGCGCGGGAAATTCTGCGCGAGTTCTTGGCCATGATCGGGCCGACGCCGTGAGAAGCCAAGATGCACGCCAGCACTCCCATGGAAAAAGCGACCTCGCGCCAGACTTCGAGGATTGCCAGCAGGGGATGCGACGGAGGAACCCAGTTTGGGCCGCGATCCTCCATGGCGAGCAGGACGAGCAATAGAGCGAGAAGCAGGCAGACGGTGAAGCGGGTGGCTGTGTCGCGCCATAGCTGCGGAACATACGCGCGCGGCGGGCTAGGGGCGGGCGCGGTGCGGGAAGAGATGTTTGGGGTGTCGGCTTTATCGCGAGGCACGGCGGGAGTATATCAATGGCGCGTGACGCCCGGGTAGGACAGCGGAGTTCCGCGGGGGTGAGGCGGCTGCAAAACATTGAATAGGGATCACCTTGCGGCGGCTTGCTGTTTGGCTAACTCGGTGTAGAAATCGTGCTCCTTCTGGGCGATGTATTTTTTATAGCCTTCGGGATCGATGAAGGGATTGGGGGCGCCGGGCTTCATGCGGGCGTATTTTTCTTCGAGGCCGAAATAGCTGCCGTGGGCGCCCAGGAAAATATCGCAGGGCAAGGATTTCAGGACGCGCCAGGTTTGCTCATAGTCATGGGCGATTTGGGGATAGGCGGCGTTATTGACGAGCTTGTAGCCGGGATTGATATTGGGACTGCCAATGATCACAACGTCGTAGACTTTGCCGGCTTCGGTTACTTTCATCGTCCACGTTGTACAGCCTCTGGTGTGTCCGGGCGTGAGATGCGCGACGAGGATTGTTCCACCGAGTTTTACTTCGTCGCCATCGTGAAGGATACGATCGACTTTGGCGGGCGGATAGCTGGTGTGACCGCCGTACTGGAAATCGGTTTTGCCGCCGGATTCAACAACGGAGACATCGCGATCCATGACCATGTATTTGGCGCCGGTTTCGCGGATGATCATGGCGCTGCCGGAATCGTGATCGTCGTGGGCGTGACTGATGAGGAGAATTTTGGTGTCGCTGAATTTGAAACCAAGCTTTTCGATGCTGGCTTTGATCATGGGCACGTTGGCTTCGAAATCGCTGTTGATGAGGATGTTGCCTTCGGGCGTGGCGATCAGGTAATTCGCGAGGTCTTTGCTGCCGACGTAGTAGAGATTGCCGGCGATGTGGAAGGGCGGGAATGGCTGGGTCCATTCGGGATCGGGTTGCTGGGCGAAGGCGGTGGCTGTTAGAGCGAGCGCGAGAGTGAGCAGGGCGGCGGCGATCGACGCGTTTTGGCGGACATTGTTTCTCGTCAACGTTGAAAAGGGAGTAAGGCGCACGGCGCACAGTATAGATCGGAATTGTTGAGAATTGGCTTGGATCGAAGGCTGGTACGGGGTATATCAGATGCGTACTAACCTATGTAGGTATGTGGCGTGGGTCCGCGGGGCGCCGGAGTTGCGTTGGGGTGTGGGATGTCGGACGAAAAAGCGATCAGAAATGTTCGACAAAACCAGATTCGAACGGCGCGCGGCAAGCCGCCAATCGATCACACGGACCGAGAGGAAAAGGCAAGGATCAGAGGAGCTGTGATGAGGGCGATTCGTGAAAACAATGAGGCCGAATTTATCGCTGCTATCCTCGACCTCGGGCATAGCGAGGGCTCGGACGAGTACGTCCGGCTGATGAAGATTTGGAGCGCGCGCCCCGGGCGCGGACGGTAGGGAAGCGTTTTTCAAGAGCGGCTATCCGCTTCTCTCGCTCCTTCCTGGGAAGCGCATCCAAGTGCTTCGCGACGATCTCGGTGATTTCGTCGGCGATTTCTTCTTCGGTCTTCTTCTTGGGCATGGCTAAACTCCGGGCACACTCAGAATAACAACAAGCCTATCCAAGCGCAACAGAACGAAAGAGGGCTCCGCGCCTTATCGCCACGTTTTACCAATGGGCGCTTTGGATGCGGCCGACCTCATCGTAGGAAACGATTCTTACCTGACGGGTCTTCCAATCCGTTAGCGCGAAGGAATCTTCGCCAATCTTGGTGATGGAACCTTTGATCTGAGTCTTGTTGTTCAGCGTCACTTTCACGCGGGATTTTTTGCCGGCGCCGCGCTTCCGTATTTCAGCTTTTACCTTGGCTGTTTGCGCGCGCTGCTGCGCGCGAGTTTGCGCGGC
The DNA here is from genome assembly GCA_049790315.1 of Candidatus Acidiferrales bacterium. GTDB lineage: Bacteria > Acidobacteriota > Terriglobia > Acidiferrales > UBA7541 > DASPOJ01. The sequence continues at coordinate 24,325 of JBAQYV010000004.1, forward strand.
GTGCTGTTTTGCGATGGCGGGCGCCGCGGCGGGTGCGCTCGGAACGACGAAGAAGATGCCGAGGGCCAGGCACAGTAACAAACCTCTCATCTGGTTCGTCGGCACGAATGAAATGGTAGCTCGCGAGGCGGACAGGTTGCACGGAGTTTAATTCTGGTTACTCACTTTTCGCGGCGGGGACGGCGTGCTCAGAATCAAGAGTGTGCGATCGGCGGAAGACGCATCTAACTAAATGTGACGAAGATGACGGCCAGGCGGTGAGGAGCGTGTGCCATGCGGAATAAAATTGTTCTGAAATACATCGTGATGATGATCGCGGGTGCGAGTCTGATTGCGGCGCCGATCGCGGCGCAGACGACGGGCGCGGAAACGAAGCCCGTGAGCGTGATCGTGACCGTGCTGGGCAGGGGCAAAGAAGCCGCTCCCGCGGTGACGCAAGATTCGGTGTCCGTGCGGCAGGACGGAGAAGCGCGCAAGGTATTGGGTTGGCAGGCTGTGCCGGACGATGGGACGGGATTGGATTTGGTGGTGTATGTCGATGGAGCGTTGCGCACGGCCGTTGCGCAGCAGCTTCAGGATGTTTCCGCTTTTGTGCGCACGCTGCCGTCGAAGGCGAGGACCGAGGTGGTTTATTCCTACGGAGGCGAAACGCAAGTGGTGCAGGCGATGACGACGGATCACGAACTGGCGGCGAAGGCGTTGCGAATTCCTTCAGGTCGGTCCTCCGCGTCGTCAGGTCTATATGCCGGCATCGAGGACGTCGCGAAGCGCTGGCCTGAGGGCGGGAATCGGCGCGTGCTGCTGGTGATCAGCAACGGAATCGATTTGCTGCGAGGGGCGGAAGATAGCTATCCGGGAACCAATCCCGATTTGCAATCGGCAATCGAGGAATTGCATCGCAAGGAAATTTCCGTTTACACGATCTATGCGTCGAGCGCCGGTTTCGCGGGGCAGAACGAGCTTCTGGTGAGCAACGGCCAAGGATGTCTGGCGCAGTTGGCGTCGGAAACGGGCGGGCAATCATACTTCGAGGGGCTTTGGACCCCGATCAATTTTCAACCGTATCTGAAGGCCATCTCGAAAAATTTGGGTCACCAATATCTGCTGACGTTTGCGGGCGCGGCGGACAGTTCTGGCAAGGCGCATCTGTCGAGGCTTCAGGTGGGGGTGGAGGTAACGCCCAAGGCCGATGTGCTGGCTCCGGATCACGTGTTCGTATAGCGAAGAGAGCGACAATAAACAACATAAGGGCGACATAAGTGCGATCGGGGCCGAGCGCATGTTTGTTGCGCCCAGAGCCGCGGAAGAGTAGGATGCACCCGCCAAGAACCTGAACCTTGAGATTTGCGCCGAGAAAATCGGCGAAGGAGCGTGGGCCATGGCGGATGAGTCGCAGCCGCGTTGGTGCGCCAATTGAAGGGCTGAGCAGCGCGCATGCTTCGTCACGCCGCGCATCGATTTCGGAGAGAATTTTTGAAGTAAACGTACAGAAAATTACGGCACGGGATGATGATGCCCCACTCTTCGAGATTCGGAGAGTGGGGCTTTTTTTCGGGCGATCGTTAGATCGGCGTGCAGACAGCTTTTACTTCGGTGTAGGCCTCGAGGGCTTCGTGACCCATTTCGCGGCCCCATCCGGATTGTTTGTAGCCGCCGAAGGGAAGCGCGGCGTCGAAAATGTTGTAGCAATTGATCCAGACGGTTCCGGCGCGGAGTTGGGACGCGATGCGATTGGCTTTCTGGATGTCACGCGTCCAGATTCCGGCGGCGAGACCGTATTCGGAATTGTTGGCGTGCTTGATCAAATCGTCGGCATCGGTGAAGGGAATCGCGGTGACCACGGGCCCGAAAATTTCTTCGCGTACGACCTTCATGTTTTCGTTGGTGTTCACAAGCACGGTGGGCTTTACGAAATAGCCTTTGTCGCCTTGACGGCTGCCGCCGGTTACGGCCTTGGCGCCTTCGGAGAGTCCGGATTCGAGATAGCCGCAGACGCGGTTGAGCTGCTCTTCGGAAACGAGCGGCCCCATTTCCGAGGACGGTTCCATGCCGGGGCCGATTTTGATTTTCCCCGCGGCTTCAGAGACGCCTGCTACGACTTTGTCGAACGAATCCTTTTGAACGAAGAGGCGGGAGCCGGCGCAGCAGCATTGGCCGTGATTGAAGAAAATCGCGCTGGCCGCACCGGGAATCGCGGTTTCGAGATCGGCGTCTTGCAGAATTATGTTGGGCGATTTGCCGCCGAGTTCGAGCGAGACTTTTTTCAAATTGCCGGTGGCGGCGTGAACGATCAGCTTGCCAACTTCCGTGGAACCGGTGAAAGCGACCTTGTCGACATCGGGATGCGCGGCTAGAGCGGCGCCGGCGGTTTCGCCGAAGCCGGGGACGATGTTGACGACGCCATCGGGGAAGCCCGCTTCCTGAATCAATTCGCCGAGACGTAGCGCGGTGAGCGGCGTCTGCTCGGCGGGCTTCAGCACGACAGTGCAGCCGCACGCGAGGGCGGGGCCGAGTTTCCATGCCGCCATCAGCAACGGAAAATTCCAGGGAATGATCTGGCCGACGACGCCAACGGGTTCGCGCAGCGTGTAGGCGAGATATTTCACGCCGGGCGTGTAGGGCACGGAAAGCGGAATCGTGTTGCCTTCGATCTTGGTGGCCCAGCCAGCCATATAGCGGAAATTTTCGATTGCCAGGGGTACATCCGCGGCGCGCGCGATGGTGAGCGGTTTGCCGTTGTCGAGGCTTTCGAGCTGGGCGAATTCTTCGAGATTTTTTTCGAGAAGATCCGCGAGCTTCCACATCAGGCGGCTGCGGTCGGACGCAGTGAGTTGTTGCGTCCACGGGCCGCTATCGAATGCGGCGCGCGCGGCGGCGACGGCGCGATTGATGTCTTCGCGATCACCTTCAGCGACGCGCGAAAGAACTTCTCCCGTGGCGGGATTGTAGGTGTCGAAGGTTTTGCCGGATGCGGCGTCGGCCCACTTGCCGTTGATCAACATCTTCTGAGTTTTCGCGACGTACTTGCTGACTTTGTCGTCCATGCGAACTGCTGACGTGGCAGTTGCCATTTGTGATCTCCTTCTCGTGCGACCGAGGATGGTTCGGCGAGCCGGACTGGGGTTCGCTACCGGGCGACTTTATATCAATTACGTTGCGATTGACAATTAAGACGTGCGAGACGCACGCGAGCGAAGGGCAAGGGATAAGCCCGAAGGCACAAAAAAGCCCATCCTTCGGTTGGAAGGATGGGCGTTATTACCGTGCGTCGGTTTGAAGTAATGCGCTCCGCGGAGAACGGATGCGATTACTTACCGGGACTTGGGCTTGGGCTATCTCCGTGAATGTCTACCGTTCTGCCGGGAAGCACGTTGATGCGTTCTTGATAGAACGTGTGGCCGCTAGGATCGCGCAACTCGATCGTGTGCGAGCCGGCTTTGAGCGGGAAATCCTTGAGTTTGCCGGACAAGCCAGCGTAGCCGCCATCGACGTAGACCATAGCGTCTTTGGCGTGCATGTCGAGTTTCACGTGACCCGTTCCGTAGGCTCCGCCTTCGGCGCTACCGTAGTAACCGTAGCCATAGGGTCCCCAGTAATATCCTGGGCCGTAGAACGAACCGGGCCCGTAGTAACCGAAGCCGATAAAGGGCCCTCCGAAACCACCCCTGAAACCGCCGCGGAACCCAAACCGCTGGGCCGAAGCTGTTGGAACCATGCAAGCTAAAGCCAGCACCGCTATCCCTGACCACTTAAGTATTCGAGACATCATGCTTGGCCTCCCTTCCCGCCACCGAACTCGGCTTCCTGGCTGAAACCAATTTCACGCCAGTTATACCGCGCCCAACAGATTTGATGCGGGCAGCAAGCGCCGGGTTTCTTTTCGTGCCGCGCGGGCGCCGTACAGGGTTCGGCTTAGAGCTTTGGATTCCAATTGTCGGCGCCGCGGAGGAAATTGCGAACGGCGAATTTCCTGGCTTCGGCTGGCGTGAGGATTTTTGCCTGCGGCACGCGCTGGGTGCCGTTTGGGCCTGGTCCGGTGGTAACGGAGGCACTTTGTGCGGAGGTGCTTCGATGGTCGGCGGTGGGCGCGACGGCGGCGGGTGTGGCAGGCTGGGGTGCGCCAGGCCCGGTGGAGCGGTACTCGGCGTAGAACGAAGTGTTTAGACTTGGCGCGCCGTTACGCGACCATTCAAGCCATCCGGCGGATTGAATTTGCGCGCCCATCTCGGTGTTGAGGTAGACGACGGTGGAATAAGGGCGCCACGGCCGGCCCAGATAAACGTTGGTGACGCCGGGATCGGCGGTCAGACGGCAACGGTCAAAAACATAGGCGCTGTCTTCAGCGGGATAGAAGCGGCTTTGTGCGGTGAGCGTGCCTTCCTGATGAGGGCGGCTGTGAATTTCGCAGCGCACGAAGGCGGCTTTGGCGTCGCCGAAAATGAAGTCGATCGTGCCGGCGATGTAGGAATCGGTGAAGAGCTGGCGCGATGCCTGGCATGGGGATGGGGCAGGAGGGCTCGCCGCGCCCGTGGATCGGCCTGGATTTGGCAGCGGCGCAACGGTGGGAGGCGCGGTTGCGCTGGGACGAGTGGGTGCGCCCGCTGAAGGAGCTGCGCTTGAAGGATTAGGCGCGATTGGGGCAGTCGTCGCGCCCGCGGGTCTGCCTGCGGCCATGAGGATACCGGCGTTTTGGTGGCAGGCTTTGCTATCGGCGTAAAGGGTGTCCTGGTGGGCGAGCAAACGGACGCGTCGAAAAATATCGCGATCGCCGGTGACGCGCAGAGCGACGGCTTGGGCGTCTACGGTAACTTCGGAATGCTCGTCGCTGAACGTGTTTTGGATCGTGAGATTTTCCGCTAGAAAATCGTCGGCAGTGACAGTGGTGCTGGCGGAGCCCCATGTTGTGCCGACGTCGTGATGGCTCAGGTCAAACGTGAGCACGACCTGGTTCGGTTCTTTGCCAAGGCCAATTAGGCTGACGTGAGCTTTATCGACGTGAATTTGTTCGCGATATGTACCGGGACGAATGCGGATCGTGCCGCCGGTGGCGGGGAGAGCGTCGATAGCTTGCTGAACGGATTTGAAATCGGCGGAGCCGCTTGCGTCCACGGTGAGTGAGGAGCGCGGCGTGGCTTGGGACGCGCGAGGCTTGGCGACAGCGCACAGGGAGACCGCGAGCAGTGCGGCGCAAACGCCACCGCGAGAGACAACTGCGAAACGCGACTTTTGCCGGCGGCTCATTTGCTTAAGCTCGTTGGCTCGATCGACGCGGCCTACAGACGAGGAGGATACCAGAAGTTTGTTCGCAACGCTGAAAATGACCAGAGACCGGCCGATCGACGGAAAAACAATGCGTCGCGAAATCCGTGTTTGGTTCCAGCACGAGCGGCGCTAACATGCGGGGCGTTCGAGATTGACCGCGAGGGCTCTCATGGCGCTTCGAGGTATTCGCAGTTTGGCTTTACTGGCGTGTTGTTGCTTCTCGTGTGCGGCATTCGCGCAGGACACGCGCACGGTTACAGAACCGCGAATGCCACCAGTGTGCGTCACGCTGACGGCGCAACTTACGGCGCACGGCGTGGCACTGGCGGAGGCCGACGAATCGAAGCTCGACACGGCGCGCATTCAGCAAGCGATGGATCAGTGCGGGCCGGGGCATTCGGTGTTGTTGGCAGCGGAGATCGGTGGCGCGAACGCATTTCTATCGGGGCCGCTCGAACTGCGCGCGGGAGTTACGCTCGTCGTGGGCCACGGAACGACGTTGTTTGCGTCGCGCGATCCGCGCCTCTTCGACGTGACGCCGGGTGGATGCGGGATCGTTACCAAGGGCGGCGCCCATGGATGCCGCGATTTCATCCACGGCAAGAATGTGCCGGGAGCTGGAATTATGGGCGATCCCTACACGCGTGCAGCTGGTTCGACGGCGCCGCCATTGCGGGGGACGATCGATGGACGCAGCGGCATGAAACTGCTGGGCCAGAACATTTCGTGGTGGGATTTGGCGCAGCAGGCCAAGGCGCAGAATGCGGGGCAACAATGCCCGCGTCTGATTCACATCGAAGACTCCGACAATTTCACGCTATACAACATAACGCTACGCAACGCGCCAAATTTTCACGTGCTGTATAGCCATGGAAACGGATTCACGGCGTGGGGCGTGATCATCGATACGCCGGCGACGGCGCGCAATACCGACGGCATCGATCCCGCGTCGTCAACCAACGTGACGATCACGCATTGCTTCATCCATGCGGGCGACGACAATGTGGCAATCAAGGCGGGCAGCGATGGGCCCGCGACTCATATGACCATCGCGCACAATCACTTTTATTCCGGACACGGCATGTCCATCGGCAGCGAAACAAACGGCGGCGCGAGTGCGATACGCGTGACGGATCTTTCGATCGATGGCGCGGACAATGGCCTGCGAATCAAATCGAATTCGAGCCGCGGCGGATTGGTGCAGGATGTTATCTACGACGATGTGTGCATTCGCGATACGAAAAATCCCATTTACATGGACACGCACTATTCATTTTTCGGGGCGGATCGCGACAAGATTCCTGTGTTTCAGGGGATCGTTCTGCGTAATGTGGCGATCATGGGCGCAGGCAAGATCACGCTCGATGGATTTGACGCGGCGCATCGCCTCAAAATGACGTTCGATGGCGTGACGCTCGACCCGGTTTCCGGCTTTCAGATCGAGGCGGGGCATGCGGATCTTACGTTCGGACCCGGGCCCGTGAATTTTTCGCCGACTGGCGACGATGTTCATGTTGCAGGAAATGCTTCGAGCAATGGCACGCATTCGTGCGCGGAAAAATTTGTCCCGATGCCCGCGCATTAAGACGCTGACGGGCCGCGCGGTTGCGTGGCGATTGCGCGCCGCTTATTATTTCGTTGGGAAACTCGAATGCGTACAAGGAGCGTGGAAGTGAAAGCGAAATTTAAAATGCGCGTGAGTGGAATTGGATTGTTGATTGCGGCGGCCGGCTTGGTGGCGATGGGTGCGGCGGCGCAAATGGACGGCGGCCAGGCCGCGCCATCGATGCAGGCAACGGCGGCACCGGCAGTGTCGGCGTCGCTGTCGCTGACCGGCGAAGTGAAACAGGAACTGCATCTGACGGCGGCGGATTTGAAGGCGCTGCCGCGCACGAGCGTGAAGGGTTTTGATGCGCATGAAAAGCAAACGCACGTATTCGAGGGCGTGACGCTACAGGAACTTCTGAAGCGCGCCGGAGTGCCTACTGGCGAGGACATGCGCGGCAAAGGCCTGGCGCTGTGTGTGGTGGCCGGCGCGGCCGACGGCTATCACGCTGTTTATTCTATCGGTGAGCTTGAGCCGAGCATCGGCGACGAGACGGTGCTGGTGGCCGACACGGTTGACGGGCAGCCGATCCCGGCGGGACAGGGACCGCTGCGCCTGGTGGTTCCAACCGACAAGCGGCCAGCTCGATGGGTGCGCATGCTCCAGAGCCTGACGGTGGTTTCGGTTTCGGCAGGAAAGTAGAACGCCGGGCGCCAGCGCTGGATATGCGCTTTCCCTAGGTTCTCACTCTGCCGGACAAGCCGGTTTAAATCACAGCGCCGTTTTCTGGGAATTCTGTGCACTCTGGGTCTCCGCCTCATTGTCAGTAGTCGATGTGAAAAAGATAACGCAGAGGCGCGGGAGGGCGCTGGGGCACGGGGAGAGTTAAGAGACCAAGGGACTCCACTGTCACGGAGGCGTGACCGGCTGGCCGCGAATCGCGCGGTACTTCCGGAAGGTCGCTGTCCGCTACCTTATTTGGGCGCGGGCGCTAGTTGCGGCGCATTCTTAATGGTTGACGAATCGGGCGAAGGCAATTGCGAGGTATCCCAGCCGCCGCCGAGCGCTTCGATCAACTGTACGTTGGCGTTCATCGCCTGCTCGCGAAGATCGACGGCCGTCTGTTGATTCGTGAAAAGGGTAGTCTGCGCCGTGATCACGTCGAGATAGGGATCCAAACCCAGCTTGTAGCGGTTCGTGGCGATTTGCAGATCTTTCTGCGCGGCGGCAACCGCGGCATCCTGCTCCGTAATTTCCATGGAGAGAATGCGAAGGTTAGACAGATTATCCTCGACTTGCTGGAACGCGGTCAGGACGGTCTGCCGGTAATTCGCGACACTCTCCTGATACTGCGCGACATACTGCTGGACCGTGGCGCGGCGCAGGCCGCCGTCAAAGATCGTTTCGGAAAGAGAAGGCCCCACTGACCAGAACCGGCTGGGCCAGGTAAGCAACTTTGCGAGCGAGGTACTTTCAAATCCTGCCGAGGCGTCTATCGTGAGAGTGGGATAATATGCCGCCCGCTGCACACCGATCAGGGAGTTGGCTTGGGCCACCAGGCGTTCGTTCTGCGCGATATCAGGACGCCGCTCGAGAAGTTGTGACGGCACACCGACCGGCACGGGCGGCGGAGCCTGCTTCAGGAGCGCGACGGGTATCGAGAATGTTGAAGCCGGTTGCCCGGTGAGCGTTGCGATGGCGTGTTCGTACTGCGCTCTGAGGATGGCGAGATTGGTGGCTTGGGCTTCGGCGGTATCGAGCTGAGTTTCGGCCTGCGCGACTGCCTCGTCATTCTGGATGCCGGTGTTGTAGAGAACGGTATTCAGGCGCAGCGATTCCTGGTAGGCCTTTACGGTATCGTCGAAGAGCTGCTTCAGAGAATCCTGCCCGCGCAGCTCGAAATAGTCCACGGCAACTTCCGCATGCGCGGTTAAGCGCATATTTTCGAGATCCGCCGCATCGGCCTGCGCGTTGTATTGCGCTGCGCGTACGGTGTTGCGGACGCGGCCCCACAGATCCGGCGTCCAGGTCGCATCGAACGGAAGTTCAAAGTCGCCGATGACGCCGGTGGTAGTCGGGGTCGTTGTGGTTGTCGTTGTCGTGCTTGAGCCTGTCGTGCCGGAATTATTGCTGGTCAGAGTCCGCGATTGCTGACCCGCATTGATTGCGGGACCGAATGAAAGCGTGGGATAAAACTGTGAATGGGCCTCTCTGACCATAGCGCGCGCGGCGAGGAAGCTCGCATAAGCCGACGCGAGGTTCTGGTTTGAGACATCGACCTTTTCCTCGAGCGCGTTGAGCTCGGGGTCGTTATACATTTCCCACCACTTGTCTCGAATGGCGGCGTCGCTCGGCTGCGCTTCTTTCCAGATGCCCGCTACGGTGGAATCCTGCGGAGTCAGCTCCTTATACGCGGGAGGCGCATCGGTGCTCGGCTGGTGGTATTTCGGGCCGACGTTGCAGCCGCTGATGACGAGTGCGAGCGCAAACGTGAGCGCCGCTGCCGCGCGCGTCGGGCGGCGAGTGGGCGGAATCTCTGGTGGAACTCGGGTCACGATCTCGATCTCCTTTTGCCTATGCGCTTTTCCCATAAGCTGGGTGCGCCGCTCAGTCTGCCGGTTGAGGCGACGGCGACGCCGAAGGCGCCTGCACATCGTGACGATGCTTACGTCCCCACCACAGGCGCATGCGATCCATATAAAGATAGACAACCGGCGTGGTGTACAAGGTGAGCATTTGGCTGAAGATCAACCCGCCGACGATGGTGATGCCCAACGGACGCCGCAACTCCGATCCCACGCCGTGATTGATGACCAACGGAAGCGCGCCGAAAAGCGCGGCCATGGTGGTCATCAGAATCGGACGGAAGCGCAGAACACAGGCCTGATAGATAGCTTCTTGCGGCGACTTGCCTTCAGTGCGCTCGGCCGCCAGCGCGAAATCGATCATCAAAATGGCGTTCTTTTTAACAATTCCAATCAATAGGAGCATTCCGACCATAGCGATCACGCTAAGGTCGGTCTTGAATATCATGAGCGCCAACACAGCTCCGACGCCAGCTGAAGGAATCGTCGAGAGGATGGTGATCGGATGGATGAAACTTTCGTACAAAATGCCCAGTACGATGTACACGGCCATGAGAGCGGTAATAATCAGCATCGGCTCGGTGCCCAACGATTGCTGGAAGGCCTGCAAAGTGCCGGAGAACATGCCCTGGATCGAGCTGGGCATGCCGATGTTCTGCTCCATCTGGAGGACCTCGCGCGTGGCGTCGCCCAGCGCCATGCCTGGCGCCAAATTGAAGGACACCGTCACGGAAGGGAATTGGCCCTGATGGTTCACGGACAGAGGCGCCGTGGTGGGCGCGTAACTCGTGACAGTCTTGAGGGGAATCTCTCCTCCGCCGGAGGTTGAGTTCAGATAGACGTTGTTCAATCCCTGCGGGCTCTGCCAGTATTGCGGAGCGACCTCCATCACCACGTGGTACTGATTCAGAGACGTGTACATCGTGGAGACCTGGGCCTGTCCGAATGAATCGTACAGTGCGCTATCGATCGACTGCGGCGTGATTCCGAGCCTCGACGCGGTGGGACGATCGTAGCTGAGCAACGCCTCGAGGCCGGCATTCTGTTGGTCAGTGTTGACGTCCGTGAGACCGGGAAGCTTGCGTATATTCTTCAGGAGTTCGGGCCCCCATTTCACAAGGTCCTGAATATTTTCGCTCTGGATCGTGTACTGGTATCCAGCGCTGCTCTGCCTGCCCCCGATGCGCAGATCCTGGCCGGGCTGCATGAAGACGCTCGCACCGGGGACGGAGGTCATTTTCGGACGGAGGCGATTGACTACGTCTATTGCGCTGATCTTTCGTTCGCTGAGGGGTTTGAGGCCGACGAATATGAACCCACCGTTCGTGGCCCCCTGGCCTCCGGTGAACGCCACGACGTTTTCCACGGCGGGATCGGCCTTGACGGATCGGACGAATCCCTGGGTCAATAGATTCATTTCCTGAAAGGAAATGTCCTGAGCGCCTTGTATGCCGCCTGCGATGGTTCCGTTGTCTTGCAGCGGGAAAAAGCCTTTGGGAACGATGATCAGCAGGTAAATGTTGACCGTGATCGTAAGCAGAAGGACGGCGAGCGTCAGCGGCGCGTGTCGAAGCACCCATTGCAGAGTGCGCTCATAGAGGCTCAGCGTCCCCGCAAAAATCCGTTCGCTCGCGTTGTAGAGGTGCCCATGCTTTTCCGTCCCGTGTTCTTGAAGCAGCTTGGAGCACATCATCGGCGTGGTGGTGAGTGAAATTCCGAGTGAGACCAGAATCGCCACCGAAAGCGTGACGGCGAATTCGCGGAACAGCCGGCCAACGATGCCGCCCATCAGCAGAAGCGGGATGAATACCGCAATCAGCGATAAGCTAATCGAAAGCACGGTGAAACCGATTTCCGCGGCGCCCTTGAGCGCGGCATCCATCGGCGACATCCCCTGTTCGAGGTAGCGCGTGATGTTTTCGATCACCACGATGGCGTCGTCCACGACGAAACCGGTGCAGATCGTCAGCGCCATCAGAGATAAATTGTCAATGCTGTAGCCGCACAGATACATCACGCCAAATGTGCCGATCAAAGAAACCGGAACAGCGACGCTGGGAATCAGCGTGGCCCGGACACTGCGCAGGAACACAAACACAACCAGAATCACCAGACCTATGGCGATCACCAAAGTCGTCTCGACGTCGCTCACCGAAGCGCGGATCGTCGTGGTGCGGTCGATTACGGTCGTCAGGGTAATTGCGGTGGGAATCGAGGCTTTGAGCGAAGGAAGCGCCTCGCGAATGCTGTCCACCGTCTGGATAATGTTGGCGCCCGGCTGGCGATAGATGATCAGCAACACCCCCGGTTTGCCGTTGATGTAGGCGGCGCTGCGGATATTTTCCGACGAATCTTCGACGTCGGCCACATCCGAGAGTTTGATCGCCGCGCCGTTGTGGTAGCCGACGATCAACGGTTTGTAGTAATTGGCCACCAGAAGCTGATCGTTCGCCAGGATGTCCGCGGTGGTCTGGCCATTGCTGATCTGTCCCTTGGGAAGATTCGCGTTTTGCTGATTCAGCATGCTGGCAACGCTTGAAAGGCCGATGCCATAGCTATTCAGTTGGTTCGGATTCACCTCCACGCGCACCGCGGGCAGCGCGCCGCCGCCGACATTGACTTGGCCGACGCCCTGAACTTGTGACAATCGCTGCGCCATGATCGTGGACGCCGCGTCGTAAAGCTTGCCTCGATCGTAGATGTCCGACTGGAGGGCGATGATCATGATCGGGGAATCGGCCGGGTTCACCTTGCGGTACGTCGGATTGCTTGGCAGATTGGCGGGCAAATAGCTGCGGGCGGCGTTGATGGCGGCTTGGACGTCGCGCGCAGCGCCATTGATATCGCGGCTCAAATCGAATTGCATGGTGACGTTGGTGGAGCCCAGGCTGCTTGAGGACGTCATTTCCGTGATGCCGGAGATGCGGCCGAATTGCCGCTCAAGCGGGGTGGCCACCGCCGACGCCATAATTTCCGGGCTGGCGCCCGGAAGGCTCGCGCCCACAGAGATCGTCGGGAAATCCACCTGCGGCAAAGGTGAAACCGGAAGTTCGACGAACGCTACCGCGCCCGCGAGCGCGATGGCCGCGGTAAGTAGCGTTGTGGCCACCGGTCGGTTGATAAATGGAGTTGACAGGCTCATCGTCAATTCGCCGGTTAATCGGCGGGGACTGGTTCGGGGCTGGCGCCGGTGTTGGGCTCAGCTTCGTGCGCACCGAAGTGTTTCTTGCCGAGCCGGTCAAAGAAAATGTAAATAACCGGCGTGGTGTAAAGCGTGAGGATTTGGCTCAACAGCAACCCGCCGACCATCGAAATTCCCAAAGGGCGCCGCAATTCCGAACCAATGCCCGAGCCGAGAGCAAGAGGCAATCCCGCGAGCAGCGCGGCCATAGTCGTCATCATGATGGGCCGGAAGCGCAAGAGGCATGCCTGATAGATGGATTCCTCGGCGGTCTTGCCTTCGTTTCTTTCCGACTCCAGCGCGAAATCCACCATCATGATGCCGTTTTTCTTTACGATTCCGATCAGCAGGATGATGCCGATCAGCGAAACAACGTTCAACGACTGGCCGCAGATCAGCAATGCCAGGATCGCTCCAACTCCCGCGGACGGCAACGTCGAAAGAATCGTGATCGGGTGAATGTAACTCTCATAGAGCACGCCCAGGACGATGTAGACGGTTACAAGGGCGGCCAGAATCAGCAACGGCTCATTGGTCAGCGAAGCTTGGAACGAAGCGGCCGAACCTTGAAACGCGGTTTGAATGCTGAGCGGCATGTTCATGCTTTTCTGAACCTTGTCGATTGCATCGGTCGCCGCACCCAGGGATGCATTGGAGGCGAGGTTGAACGACACGGTGACGACCGGAAACTGTCCCTGGTGTGTAATCAGAAGCGGAGTGCTAGTCGGCTCAAAATGCGCAATCGCGCTAAGCGGCACTGCGGCGCCGTTTGTCGACGTGACCACGGGAAGCGTCAGCGACGTCGATATCGCTGTCGGAGAAAGACCCGAGGGGCCGGGCGCCGCCGTGCTCGATCCAGTTGTGACAAGGCTCGTGGAAGCGCCAGAACCGCCGGAGTTGGTCGACGTTCCGGCCGACGTAAAGCTTCCCGAACGTACGTAAATATCTTCCAGATTGCTTGGGTTGGCTTGGAAGTTCGGCAGCGTCTCCAGAATTACGTGATATTGATTTAGCTGAGTGTAGAGCGTCGAGATTTGCCGCTGGCCAAACGCGTCGTAGAGCGTCTCATCGATCATTTGGGGTGAGATTCCCATGCGCGATGCCGTGACGCGATCGATCACCAACGTTTCCGCCAAGCCGCCGTTCTGCTGATCGGTAGCGACGTCCTGTAATTCGGGAAGCTGCTTTAGCTTGTTGACGAACCGGCGCGTCCACTGATCGAGTTCATTCGCATCGGGATCTTCCAGCGTGTACTGATATTGCGTGCGGCTGGTGCGATCCTCGACGGTGAGGTCCTGCACCGGCTGCATGTAGAGAGCGACGCCGCCGACGTCCGCCACTTTAGGTTGCAATCTTCGGATGACGTCGGACGCGTTCGTCTTGCGATCTTCGATCGGCTTCAAGTTGATCAGGAAACGGCCGCTGTTGAGCGTCGTGTTCGTGCCGTCCACTCCGATAAATGATGACAAGCTGTCGACCGCGGGATCTTTCAGAATCACGGCGGCCAGCGCTTGCTGCCGGCTGGACATCTCGTCGAACGAGGCGGTTTGCGAGGCTTCCGAGATTCCCTGAATTAGCCCGGTGTCTTGCACCGGGAAAAATCCTTTGGGCACCAAGATGTAGAGCACGATGGTGAGCACCAGAGTGGCCGCCGCCACCAGCAGCGTGATCGTCTGGTATTGCAGTACCCAGCGCAGCGTCCTCGAGTAAAAGTCGATAACCTTTTCCCATCCGCGCTCCGACCAGCGGTAGAACCAACCTTGCTGCGATTCCGGTGTGTGCTTCAGCAGGCGCGAACACATCATCGGTGTCAGCGTCAGAGAGACGACCGCGGAAATCAGGATGGTGACGCTTAGCGTGACCGCGAATTCGCGGAAAAGCCGGCCAACGATGTCTCCCATGAACAAAAGGGGAATCAAAACGGCGATCAGGGAGATCGTCAGGGAGATGATCGTGAATCCGATCTGTTTTGAACCTTTCATCGCCGCTTCGACCGGCGGATCGCCCTCTTCGATAAAGCGCATGATGTTTTCGATCATCACGATGGCGTCGTCCACCACGAACCCTGTGGAGATCGTCAGCGCCATCAGCGATAAATTGTCCAGGCTGTAGCCCGCCAGATACATCACGCCAAACGTGCCGACCAGGGATAGCGGCACGGCCACGCTGGGAATGATGGTCGCCGACAAATTCCGCAGGAACAGGAAAATCACCATCACGACAAGCGCCACCGTCAGCAGCAGCTCGAACTCAACGTCCTTCACCGACGCGCGGATGGTCGTGGTTCGGTCCGTCACAATCGTCATTTGAACCGCGGCTGGTAAACTGCCTTGCAGCAACGGCAGGAGTTTCTCGATGCTATCCACTACCTGGATGATGTTTGCGCCGGGCTGCCGCTGGATATTCAGGATCACGGCGGGAGTCTGGTTCATCCAGGCCGCCTGCGTGATGTCCTCCACGCCGTCGACGACCGTGGCTACATCCGACACCACGACGGGCGCGCCGTTACGGTATGTGATCACGACTTTCTTGTAGTCGTCGCTGGAAACCAATTGGTCATTGGCGTCGATCTGGTAGTCCTGGTGCGGCCCATCGAATGTGCCCTTGGCCTGGTCCAGACTCTGCTGTTGCAGCGCCGAGCGCACATCTTCGAGATTGATGCCGTAGGAGGAAAGCGCCGAGGGGTTCACCTGTACGCGAACCGCCGGCTTTTGGCCGCCACTGATGCTCACGAGGCCGACGCCCGGCAATTGCGAAATCTTTTGCGCCAGACGAGTGTCCGCAAGATCCTCGATCTGCGAAAGCGGCATAGTTTTCGAGGTCAGAGCCAGAGTCAGGATCGGGGCATCAGCGGGGTTGGTCTTGCTGTAGATCGGAGGCGTCGGCAAATCGGGCGGAAGGTAGCTCTGCGATCCGTTGATGGCCGCCTGCACCTCTTGTTCCGCTACGTCGATATTCAGACTGAGCGCGAATTCCAGCACGATTACCGAGCTGCCCTGCGAGCTCGTTGAAGTCATCTGGTTCAGGCCGGGAACTTCTCCGAACTGCCGCTCGAGCGGAGCCGTCACTGCCGAGGCCATTACGTCGGGACTGGCGCCCGGATAGAAGGTGACGACTTGAATGATCGGGTAGTCGACTTCAGGCAGGGCGGAGATCGGCAATTGCGTGAAAGCGACGAATCCTGCCAGCAGGATTGCCGCCATCAACAGCGACGTCGCGACCGGTCGCAGGATGAACGGGGCAGACGGGTTCACGGACTACTTCCCCCATTGTTCTGCGGCTGGCCCGCGGCACTCGAACTGCTTCCGCCGTTCTTAGCTTTGCCGCCGCTTCCAGAGCCTTGGCCCGGACCACGCGTGGTGACCTTAATCCCATCCTGCAGCTTGTCGAAGCCGTTGATAGCGACAACATCGCCTGGATTGATGCCTTGCACCACGGTTGAGGTGCCGTCCGTTGTCCCTAGAGTGACATTGTGCACGGTCGCCGTTTGGTTCGCGATTACGTAGACGAATGCGCCTTGCGCGTTACGCTGCACCGCCGCGTTGGGAACGAGCGTGACGCCGTTCTCCGTCGCGAGCAGCAACTTCGCGTTGACGAATTGGTTCGGGAACAGCGCTGTATCGGTGTTCGCGAACGTCGCGCGCAACTTTACCGTGCCGGTCGTCACGTCGATTTGATTGTCTAAAGTCGTCACCGTGCCCGAAGCGATCTTCGATTCTTGAGTGCGATCGAGCGCGTCGACACTCAGATGATTTCCGTTTTTCATGCCCTTTTGTATCTGCGGCAGGTAGTCTTCGGCGACGTTGAAAATCACGGTGATGGGTTGGAGCTGCGTGACCACGACCAGCGGATTCGTGCTCCCCGCCTGCACCACGTTGCCAGGATCGACCAGCCGTATGCCCACCCGGCCGTCGATCGGAGAAGTGATGTGCGTATAGATCACGTTGACTTGCGCGGCTGCCACCGTACCTTGATCGTTCTGCACGGTCCCTTCGTCCTGCTTGACGGTTTGCGCCTGATCGTCCACTTGCTGGCCCGCGATGGCATTCTGGTTGAAAGCCTGCTGATAACGGTCCAGGTCGATTTTGGCTTCCGCCAACACTGCCTGATCGTGCGCCAGTTGGCCTTGCGATTGAGTGAGCGCGGCCTGATAGGGCCGCGGGTCGATATCCACCAAGGGATCTCCCTTGTGCACCATCTGGCCCTCTTTATAATGCACCGCGGTGATCTGGCCTTGGACGCGGGCGGTGACGGACACGGTGAAGACAGGTGTGACCGTTCCCAGCGCCTCCACATAGTCGCCGATGCTGCCCTTGGTCGCGGTCGCCGTGACGACCGGCACCGGGCGTTGCGTTTGCGCGGCTTTGGCTTGTGCGGCCGCTTCCGCGGCGGCTTTCTTTCGGAAATAAATCCATAAGCCAATCACAATCACAAGGATCAGGAGCGCCCAGATCCACCAGTGGCCCTTTTTCTTCTTGGTCGTGTCCCATGGCTTGGCGGCATCCGGCGCGGGCTTCGGCGGCGGAGGCGGCGCTGTGCTGGAAGCGTCGGGTGGTAGCGGCGAACTTTTGTAGTCAGTCATCGTTTAATCGTCGTTTTATCCGTTAGGTTCTGCGTGCGGGTTCTACTTCGAGCCCGCCCAATGTAGAGCGCGGGTGAATTGAGGCCCGCCTTACATCTGGTTCGCGTTCAGCCGTTCGGGGCAGTACATCATATCCGCGTCAAGACATAGGTCAAGCGAATGGACGAACCGGCCACGGGCGCGGCCTCCACTTCGAGGCCGCCTAAATCAGTGTCCGCCAGAATAATGGTCGGTTCCTGCCACTCAGTGTTCGTTCCCCCTGTCTTGATGAGGCGTTCCGTGAATCTTATTTGTGTTCTCTGATTGGACGAATTCGGAGGCCAAATCGTTTCGAGGTCCGCACATTTCAGTGACCGGGCCGTGTCCTTCTCGCAAGCGGCGCAAGTGGCAGCAGAGTAATTACGGTCGTCGACTGATTTTGCCGCGCAACGTACCAGCAAGGATTGTAGCCATCGTGAGGGAATATCGCACGCACGCACGTCTGTGTTACGGGATCGGCCAGGACGATTTCGGCCCGGCCATCCTTGTGCGGAATCTCGATTGTGCCTTGCGTGGTCATCGTGGTTAGCGGGTCACCGGCGGTCTTTTTCGACATCCGGTACCACACCGAGAGGGAGTCACCCAAATAAACGAGCGCGACGGCGGCGAGTATGCCGATCAGCACGCGCTTCACGATGGTCCGGCCGCTCATCGTCTCCTCTAGATGTTTCTTTGGCTGATCCACTGCTTGACGCCTTGCCACGTCCCGCCGCGAGCCGTTTTCGCGGGCCTATTATACGGGAGTTGGGCGGGAGTGTTGCATGGTCTCGCGGGCGCGGCGTATTTCCGTGTTGCCCCCGCATCGCGAAGGCAGATTCTGCCGCGGCCACTGTTGCCAGGTGCGCGTTTTGATTGCAGCGTGCCACCATAGCAATCTGATTTCGCCGTTGCACCATCCGAATCGGGCATTCTAGAATTCGATGAACCCGAATCTCCCGGTAAAGCGTCTATACTATTTCCTGCCTGGCGTTCTTTTGAAGGAGAGCCCGCAGTCTCCGTATGTGGATCGTTCGGCTAGCACTCCGCAGACCCTATACGTTCGTGGTGGCCGCACTGGTGGTCCTTATCATGGGACCGTTCGTGATCCTGCGTACTCCCACCGATATTTTTCCAAACATCAACATTCCCGTGATCAGCGTGCTGTGGACATATACGGGGCTCTCGGCCGAGGAGATGTCCCAGCGCATCGTCGTGCAGCACGAGCGCGCGCTCACGACGACAGTGGACAACATCGAGCACATCGAATCGCAGTCCCTCAACGGAGTAGCGGTCGAAAAGGTCTTCTTCCACCAGGGTGCCGATGTGGCGACTGCTCTGGCGCAGGTAACCGCCATTTCGCAGACGATTCTGAAAGGTCTGCCGCCGGGAGCCACGCCCCCTTTGGTCATCAGCTACACGGCCTCGAGCGTCCCCATCTTGCAGTTGGCACTTTCAGGGCAAGGGCTTACCGAGCAGCAGCTTTCTGATTACGGAACGAATTTCATTCGCACGCAGTTGATTACCGTTGAAGGCGCGGCCATCCCGTACCCGTACGGCGGCAAGCAGCGTGAAGTCATGGTGGATTTAGATACGCGTGCGCTGCAATCCAAAGGTCTTTCGCCGCTCGACGTAGTGAACGCCATCAGCGCGCAAAACTTGATTCTCCCCTCGGGCACTTCGAAAATAGGCGCGCTTGAATACGACGTGGCTACGAACGCAAGTCCGCGCACCATCGCGGAGCTGAACGATCTCCCGATCAAAACGATCGGCGGCACGACCATTTACATTCACGATGTCGCGCAGGTACGCGATGGTTTCCCGCCCCAGACGAATTTGGTCCGGGTGAATGGCCAGCGCTCCGTCCTGTTGACCGTCCTCAAGAACGGCGCCGCCTCGACGCTGGACATCATCGCGCAGGTCAAGGCGGTCTTGCCGTCGATTCTCGCCGGGCTGCCGCCGTCCCTTAAGGCCAAGCCTCTGGTGGACCAATCGATCTTCGTGCGCGCGGCGATCTCGGGCGTGATTCGCGAAGCGACGATTGCCGCGTGTTTGACGGGCTTGATGATCCTGTTGTTCCTGGGAAGTTGGCGGAGCACGCTGATCATTGCTGTTTCCATTCCGCTTTCCGTGCTCATCTCGATCATCTGCATGAGCGCTCTCGGGGAGACCATCAACATCATGACCCTCGGGGGCTTGGCGCTGGCGGTCGGAATCCTGGTGGACGACGCCACAGTTGAAATCGAGAACATCAACCGGCAGTTCGCGATGGGGAAGGAGATTGAGCACGCCATCCTGGATGGCGCGGCGCAGATCGCCGTGCCCGCCTTCGTCTCCACGCTCTCGATCTGTATCGTGTTCGTGCCGATGTTTTTCCTGACGGGCGTCGCGCGCTATTTATTCGTGCCGCTGGCCGAAGCCGTAGTTTTCGCGATGCTCGCTTCCTATTTGCTTTCGCGCACGTTGGTTCCGACGATGGCGAAATATTTGCTGCGCGGCCACGCGCACGTCGAAGGCGCCGCGCCGCCGCCCTCTTCGGGCGTATTCGGGAGCTTCCAGTACGGATTCGAAAAAAGATTCGAGCGGTTCCGCGACTGGTATCACTCCTGGCTCGAGGCGGCGATCGCGCGCAAGCTCCTTTTCGGCTTGTGCTTTCTGGGTTTCTGCCTCCTCTCGTTTGTTTTGCTGCCCTGGCTCGGCCAGGATTTTTTCCCCGCCGTGGACGGCGGTCAATTCAAGTTGCACATGCGCGCGCGCACCGGAACGCGCATCGAGGAAACCGCGCGGATCTGCGATTCGGTGGAAAATACAATCCGGAAGGTGATTCCGCCAAACGAGCTGGACAGCGTGGTGGACAATATCGGCCTGCCCTATAGCAGCATCAATCTCTCCTACACGAATTCAGCGCCGAGCGGCACCTCCGACGCCGATATTCAGGTGGTGCTGAACGAAAAACATCGTCCCACCGCCATCTACGTGCACGATCTGCGGCTTCGCCTCGTGCGAGAGTTTCCGGGCGTGCAGTTCTATTTCCTTCCGGCTGACATGGTCAGCCAAATCCTGAATTTCGGTTTGCCGGCGCCGATCGACATTCAGGTTGTCGGCGGGAATCTGGACGCCAATCGTCTCTTCGCCGGCCGTCTCCTCAGCGAAGTGCGCCAAGTGCCCGGCACCGTGGACCTGCGCATCCAACAGACGTTTAACGAGCCGCGGCTGAACGTCACCGTGGATCGCACCATGACGAACGAAGTGGGTTTCACCGAGCGCGACGTTGCCGACAATCTATTGGTGTCATTGAGCGGGAGCTTCCAGACGAGCCCAACCTTCTGGCTCGACCCGAAGACCGGTGTGAGCTACAGCATCGCGACGCAGACTCCTCAATACCGTCTCGACTCCCTGCAGGATCTCGAGAACATTCCGGTCACCGGGCCCAGCGGACGGGCGCCGCAAATTTTGAGCAATGTCAGCTCCATCGACCTTAGCGAGGAACAAGGGAGCGTTTCCCACTACAACGCCCAGCCCGTGCTCGACATTTTCGGCGGCGTTCAGGGACGCGATCTGGGCGGCGTCGGCGGTGATGTCATGGGCCTTGTGAATTCCGCGCGGAAGTATCTGCCGCGCGGCTCTCAGATCATTGTGCGCGGCCAGA
Source organism: Candidatus Acidiferrales bacterium (assembly GCA_049790315.1). GTDB lineage: Bacteria > Acidobacteriota > Terriglobia > Acidiferrales > UBA7541 > DASPOJ01. The sequence continues at coordinate 45,145 of JBAQYV010000004.1, forward strand.
TTCAGACCATGCGGTCTTCCTACCTCGGGCTGCTGGGAGGCTTAGCGTTCTCGATCGCGCTTGTTTATTTGCTGATCGTCGTAAACTTTCAATCGTGGCTCGACCCGCTCATCATAATTTCGGCGCTTCCCGCGGCGCTCGCGGGCATCGTTTGGATGCTCTTTGTCACCGGCACCACGCTGAGTGTGCCGGCGCTTACGGGCGCGATCATGTGCATGGGCGTGGCCACGGCCAACAGCATTCTCGTCGTGAGTTTTGCCAAGGAACAATTAAGCGACGGCCAAACCCCTCGGCAAGCCGCGTCCCAGGCGGGCTTCACGCGCTTTCGCCCTGTGCTGATGACGGCGCTTGCCATGATCATCGGAATGTTTCCGATGGCGCTCGGGCTCGGTGAAGGCGGCGAGCAAAACGCCCCGCTGGGGCGCGCGGTAATCGGCGGTTTGTTGTTCGCCACAATTTCGACGCTGTTGTTCGTTCCGATTGTATTTTGCGGCGTGCATGAATGGCTCGACCGCCGCAAGCCGGAACAGGTATAAGGCGCGTAATTTTGCGTGGCGATAGAGCGGGAAAAATCCGTATAAGAACACGAGTACCTGATAGCGGAGTCTCTTTTTCACATGACTGACACGGATCAAGGCCAACATCGCGGCGCCGGAGACGAGCAGCTTTCGCCGCACGGAACTGCGCCGCCGCGCCGGCTGAGCACGCTCGCGATCGTGATCTTCCTGGTGGTTGTCGCGGTCGTTGTCGTCGCCGGCATTCTGCCGCGATTGCGCACGCGCGCCGAAGTGCGCTCGGAAACCGATCAGATGGCGGTTGCCTACGTGGCCGTCGTGCAACCGCGCCGCCAATCCTCCACCGACGAAGTCGTGTTGCCGGCAAATATTCAGGCTTACACCGACTCCCCGATCTATGCCCGCACGGATGGATATTTGAAGAAATGGTACGTGGACATCGGCGGTCATGTGACAAAAGGACAATTGCTGGCCGAGATTGAGACGCCGGAGGTCGATCAGCAGCTCGTGCAGGCGCGGGCCGACGCCGCCACCGCCCAGGCCAACGTGAACCTCGCGAAAATTACGGCTGATCGATACGAAGGTTTGTTGAAGAGCGATTCGGTGTCCAAGCAGGATGCCGACAACGCCGAGGGCGATTTCCAAGCCAAACGCGCCGCGCTCGATTCGTCGGCCGCCAACGTCAAGCGCCTGGAAGACTTGCAATCCTTCCAGAAAATTTACGCGCCTTTCGACGGCGTGATCACCGCGCGCAATATCGATATCGGCGATTTGATCGACGCCGGCGCCAGCGGCGGCACCGCGCGAGAATTGTTTCACATCGCCTACACGCGCAAGTTGCGCGTTTACGTCAACATCCCGCAGGCTGATTCCGCTGGAGCAAAGCCCGGCATCAAGGCCGATCTGGTGCTTCCGGAATTTCCGGGCCGACGTTTTCCGGGCACGCTCGTCAGCACGTCGCAAGCCATCGATCCCAGTTCGCGCACGTTGCTCGCTGAAATTTCCGTGGACAATCCCACAGACGAACTGCTCCCCGGCGCTTATGCCGAAGTCCATCTGGGCAT
>JBAQYV010000005.1:0-11937 GCA_049790315.1 Candidatus Acidiferrales bacterium
CATCGAGGGCGCTCCAAACCTCTGCATCGCCTTCGGGCGAACCGAAGCCCATTACGATATCGGCGGGTCGAAGAATCGCATCGAGCCACGGCCGGAACAGAATCGAAAGATCGAGCGCGGGAAGCGCACGCTTGCCCACAATCACGGGGTGAACAAATTCGACGGAAACATGTTGAGCGTCCGTGGCGTAAGGACCTTGCCCAAACGCGAGCAGTCGGCCGCCGCGCAGAAAGCGGTCGGACATTTCGCGGCAACATTCCGCCAAACGATGAGCTTCTCGCGCGAAGAAAGACTCCAAGACCGGGTTTCGCGCCAGAAGGCGTTGTTCAATTCGCGCGGCGAGCTGACATTCGGTAGCCATCAAGTCCTTCTGGCGGCTAGTCCGCCGCCGCACGCTTAACAAATTCGTGGCAAGGGATCCCCGACAAGCATGTCCACGATTCGGCTGCCTCCATAAAGCGTCGTTACCAGCACCGAGCCAGCGGGCTGCTCTCGTATTTCGCCAATAATGCGCGATTCTTCGCCGCCCGGTATTTGTTGTAGCGCCTTCAGCGCTATGTCGGCGAGCTCCGGCGCCACGACTGCGAGAAACTGCCCTTCGTTCGCAATGTGAAGCGGATCGAGGCCCAATAATTCGCAGGCTCCGCGTACGGCGTCGCGCACCGGAATGCTGTCATCAAAAAGATTCACACCCAAGCCGCAATCTCTCGCGAGCTCGTTGAGAGAAGTTGCTACGCCGCCGCGCGTTGGGTCGCGCATCCAGCGAACGCCAGGACCGGCCGCTTGCACGACGGCGCGAACCAGGGGATAGACGGAACGCGTGTCGGACCGAAGATCGCCTTCCAAATCAAGCTCGCCGCGGGCCAGTAAAATTGTGATTCCATGGTCGCCGATCGGACCGGACAGCAAAACTTTATCGCTCGGGCGCACCGACCGCGGATCAATCGTGACGCCCGGGAGCGGCGCGCCAAGGCCTGTGGTTGTGATGTACATGCTATCGGCTTTACCGTGCTCGACGACCTTGGTGTCTCCGCCTGCGATCCTGACACCTGCTTCGCGCGCAGCATTCGCCATGGCCTGAATTTCAGCTTGCAGGATTTCCGTTCGCAATCCGGCTTCGAGGATGAGCGTGACGACGATCGCTTGAGGTGTTGCGCCCGAAACCGCCAAATCGTTTACAGTCCCGTTGACGGCGAGTTCTCCGATGGAGCCGCCGGGAAACACCAATGGGTTTACGACAAAACTGTCCGTGGTGACCGCCATGCGCGCGCCGTTGATTTCGAGATGCGCGGCGTCGCCAAGAGGTCCGGTCGCTGCATCGAAAAAGAACGGAGCAAAAAGGCCCTCGACCAGGCGGCGGCTAGCCTTCCCCCCGGCGCCGTGCGCCATTTCGATCTGTGGCTCGCGAAATCGCACCGTCGGAACGACGTTGCCGCGTCTGGCGTCGCCGGTCACGCCGGTGAGGTCAAACTCGTCACCAATGCGTTCTTCCGATGTTCGTAATTGTAGTAAGCGGCGCATGATCCTTCCGACGAAACCATCAGCGCTCCCACCGGATTTTCCGGCGTGCATTCCCTGGCGAACAATTTGCATTGCGCGGGCTTCAAAACACCTTTGAGCACTTCGCCGCACTGCGCGGCTTTCGGATCTGTGACGCGAATTCCCGGAACGTGGAATCGCTGCTCGGCGTCCCATTCGGCGTACTGCTCGCGAATCCGAAGCGCCGACTGCGAAATGAAACCCAAGCCGCGCCATTCAAAATAAGGACGCAACTGAAAAGTTTCGGCCATGGCTCTGAGCGCGGCGCGATTGCCTTCCCACGGAACCACGCGCTTGTACTGATTTTCGACTTTGGCTTCGCCCTTTTGAAGCTGGGCGAGAAGCATCACGATCGATTGCAGAAGGTCGAGTGGTTCAAAGCCACAGACTACGATCGGCTTGTGCTCGTTCTGCGCGATCCATTCGTAAGGTCTGCAGCCGATCACGGTAGAAACGTGGCCGGGCCCGATGAAACCATCGAGGCGCATGTCAGGCGAGTCTAGAATGGCGCGAATCGCCGGAATGATTGTTACGTGATTGCAGAACACCGAAAAATTGTGGAGGCTTTCGGCTTTCGCTCGCAGCAACGTCAAAGCAGTGGAAGGCGCGGTCGTCTCAAAACCGATGGCAAAAAACATCACGTGCTTTTGCGGATTTGTTTTTGCGAGCTTGATGGCATCAGAGGGCGAATAGACGATACGCACGTCCATGCCGCGCGCCTTGTGCTCAAGTGGGCTGCCGTTCGTTCCCGGAACCCTCATCATGTCGCCAAAGGCGGCGAAAATCACGTCAGGCTGTTTGGCGATCGACATCGCATCGTCAATGCGGCCCATGGGAAGCACGCAGACCGGGCAACCGGGCCCGTGAATCAATTCAATATTCGGCGGCAGAACATCTTTCAGCCCGAAGCGATAGATGGCGTGGGTGTGTCCGCCACACACCTCCATCAGTCTGTAATGCCGATCGGGATCGGCCAGACGCCGAATCTCTTCAGCGGCTTTGGTGATCAGTTGCGGATCGCGAAATTCGTCGACGTATTTCATTTTTCCGGTCCCCGGGCAAATGGCCTACGGTGTCTGCTTGTCCTCGAATTCTTCCAATCCGTATCCGCGCACTTCTTGAGCGGCCGCCTCGGCCTCGCCGAGCATTTCGAGCGTACGCATTTGATCGAGAGCGTCCACTTCGCTGATTTTGCTCATCGCAAATCCCACGTGGATTAGGACCCAATCGCCGGGCCCCGGCATGTCGTCTTGAAGCAGTCCGAGGTCAACTCTGCGCCGCATACCAACGACGTCGACGAGCGCTGAATTCGGATTGTCCGACGCGATCTCAATGACTTTTCCCGGTATCGCTAGGCACATACTGCATCCTCCCTGCGGAGTCTCGAATTGGCCCTCAGAGCCCATCGGCATCATCCTCGTTACATGGGAACCCCGACATCACTCAGGCGATTCTCCGTTGCGAATCTTTTCTACGAGAGACTCAATGATTTTCGCCGCTTCTTCCACTGCGGCCGTCACAGGCTCGCTCAGCCCCATGGCCCCCTCTTCGGGTCCAAATGTCGCGGGCTCGCAGCCCACCAGCAATATCCGCTTCAGTTCTCCGCCCATCGATTTCGCGGTGCGAATCACGTTCATGGGATTCATGCTGTGCGCATCGATCGGCGCCCGTTGCGCTTCCGTAGAATCGAGCGCGTCCAAATCGAGTTCGATCACGTAGACGTCTCCGGGCTCGCCGCCACGCGGACATGCATCGACCAAAATCGTTACATCGGCGCCGTCGAGCAACGCGCAGGCCAAATCGAAACCGCGAATTCCGAAGTCCGCGACCTTTACACGCTGTGGAAATTTTCGATTTGCCAACCGCTGCACGACTTCCACGCCAAAAGCATCATCGCCGAGAAAGATATTTCCGATGCCGGCGATCAGGATCGAAGGCGTTTGCGATGTCGCTTCTTGCTCCATTTCGTCCATAGGAAGCGGCTCAATTTCCTCAGGATCAAAGAAGAAGCGATGTCCCGGTTGGCGCATGATACCGACGTCCCGGCCCGGATCGTCATCGACGACCACGCAGACGTGAAATTTACCCTCGTAATCCTGTTCGATGGACTCGATCATCGCGGTTTTCCCCGTAAGGGCGATATCCATCACATCGCCGCGCTCACCGGGATGCAAGCGCACGCGGTGCCCCGGTTTCACTTCAACGGCCGCGATAATCAAGCTTCCCGCGGGAGCCTTGTCTTCCAGAGCACGCCATTCCCATTCGTTCATGGCTTGTCCTCGTCCGCAGGGCGCAACCCCCGGAGCGCCCCGTGAAGTTTCATGAAATGCTCCTCGGGCATCGCCTCGGTTCGCTCAAGAACCTGACGCGCACGCGCGTCGCCTTGCCGCATTTCTTTTTTTTCGTCGTCCGTCAGCGTGAGGATGCGCAGCGCAAGAATTTCGTCGATTTCGGTTCCGTCAAACAAATTGCCCGGACTTTCGGGAGCGATCTTCGGATAATCATAGAGAATGATCGGCGACGAAAGCATTGCGTCGAGCTGGCCTTCTTCTCCGACCAAAACGGGCCACGTGCCGATGTTGCTGCATCCGGACACAATTTCCCGAAGCGATGCAGGGGGGTCGAGCGACGACACAAATTCACCACCGTCAATTCCCAGGATGGTGTGCGCGGAAAGCAACGATTGCATGAGAGCTTCGTCGCGATCCGCGGAACTTGGATTTCCCGTCGTGCTGACATTCACGATCCGCACTGTGATCTTGAAGAGCCCATCCTGGACACGCGTGGCAGACACATCGACTTGCGCCGCGATCGTTTCTCTTGTTCGCAGTATGACTCCGGCGATTCGTCCATCGGCATCGCGCGCGGGTTCAAGCTCTCTTCCGCCCGGAAGAGTGAGTGCGGTTGAGCGCGGGAGGGAAACGACATCGGCGATGGGAAATGCAGGAACAGCGATCTCGCGCTCGATCGCCTCTTGCCACGGCTGAAACGTCTGGTCTCCCACTTGAAGCGCGTCAACAACTTCATAATCGACATCTCGGCCGTTCTGGCCGTCCGCCGGAAGATGATTGAGCGGCGTTCTAAGCTTGCCGACAGTTCGCGCGACCGCCTGCAGAAATCGCGCCTTGATCGTCAGTTGCGTAGACGAGTCGCCGGTAACGAGGCATTCCGTTTGCATGAACCAGCTATCCGCGCCACTCTGCATTTCGCTATACGATTTCGGATAGACGACGCCGAAATTCCATCGCTGGCGATTCTTGACCGACGACGGCCGGTAAGGGTAAAGCATGTAGCCTTCGTAGAGCACGGCATTCGCAATGTCTTCAACAAGCTTCGCGTTCACAGCAGCACCGTTTCCTGAGTCCCCGCCAGCACGCGCTCGATCACTTGCTCCCATGTGGGGATCCCGTGACGAACCTTGTATTGATAGAGCCGATCGAAAACATCACGCCGCAGATAAAGCCACGCGCTATTCGGATAGTAATGATCGATCACGTCTTTCCACGCTTTGAGCGGCAAGCCGAATCTCGCTTCCTTCTCCCATGAGATCGGTGCCACTTGAAGATGATCGTCGGCGTCCGCGTAGAAAACTGTGCCGCTGAAAAGGAAATTCAGTGGCAAGTCTCCCTCAGCCAGGCCGTGGAAGTACTTTGTGGCCGCCACGTTGAAGTCGAATGTGCAAGGCACTTCCAGGTCGACAACCGTTTCCTTTTCAAATGGGGGCACGATGACGATGGCGTTCGTCCACAACATATTGCGCAGCGTTTGGCCCCAGCGCTCAGGCTCGCCGAATAAATCCTGAAGCTTCGATTGTTCGTCCGCGCTGTAATGCCGGCGCGTAACTTCGATTTGGATTTGCGCGCGAAGAGCTACGGTGTGGATTGCTTTTTCGTCGCCGGTATTCGTCACGCGAATCGTGAACGCGAGCAACGGCGTAGCGCCATAAGGCACGGCATGCGCGCGCTCCACCTTGAAGTTCAGTTCAGGCATTTGATTGCTCGCTGCCCGATTCCGCCCTTTGCTTCAAGCTTGAGAAAAATGATCCGACTTCGCGCCAAACCTCGGTGCCGCCGGAAAGGCCGCGCCAGTGAAGGCGAATCAGGCCGACCAGTTTGTAGCATTCATCGATGGGAGCGATGAAGTATTCGGGCGCAACGCCGCGCCCCGCGCCCACGCGATTCGCGAGAAGAGCTTCCACTTCAGGTTCCATTTCCCGAAGCGCCGGATTCTCCCGCTCAATATCGTCCCAAGCCTCAAGCGAGAGCAGTGACTCTGTAGCGCCGGCGGGGCTCGGATAGAACGCGGTCACTTTGCTTGGAGCGCCACTCTTGAAGAAGAATGCCATCTCAATGGGAACCATCAAACCATCCCATTGCGCATCGGTCATCCGGAATTGGGGCAGAAATCGAACGCGCCGGGGCACACGCTTGAATTTTGCGGAGGTCTGGTTGCTGAACAGAATCGCGCAGGCGTCGCATGCGCAGACTATTCTACGGGCGGCCGGATCGATCAGATGTTGATGCTCGGGCGCCAGGCCGGAACTGCACAATTCGCAGCGCTCTACAGGCGGGCGCTTTCGCGCAAACTGGCGCAGCGTCGAAAGCGCGGTGCCCTTTTGCGGCCCGGCTGAAATCGGCAACGTCATATCGCGGTCCGCTGGGCTTTCGGCGCCTCTCGCAATCCAGTTGTATCGAGATCTGAATTCGACTGGCGGCCGTTGCCACTAAGCTGGGCAAGTGGCACAAATGCGATGCTCGGTGACTGCTCTTCAATCAAACCGTGAACAATAATTGCGGTCACATCAGGCGCCGCGTCGTAGATGGCCTCCTCGACCGCCAGTTTCAGCTTGGCCGACGAAGAATGGCAACTGTTGCAGCCGCTGCCTTCGAGGCGTAGCGTCACCACTCCCGAATCTTCCACGCGCACGAGCGCTGCGCTTCCGCCGTGAGATTTCAGATAGGGGCGCATTTTTTCCAGCGCCTGCGCCACGCGCGTCTCAATGCCGTCCGGATGAAGCCCGTATAGCAGGAGCAAGCTACGCACCAAATCATCGCGGCCGAGAGCGTCGGTGATGGAGGCCCCGGAGGGAACGCTCTGTTTAACTATCTCAAGTATGCGCTCAAGGCCCGCTCCGTGTAGCTCCATCAGCAGCTGCATAAGTTCTTTCGCCACAGATGCCTGAGCGGGATCGCTTGCGTTTTCGATCTGATGAACCAATGCCTCAATCGACTTCAACGTGTTCTGAACTTCACTCGATGTTGGCATGGACACCTTTCCCGGCGTCACTGCACGGAGAAAAGATAAATTTCCGCACCCCTTGCGATTCAGGATTCAGCAGCTGCACCCTTCCGCTGCCCTCAGGGTTTCTCTGAGGGCTGAAGACCAAACATCGGCGAATGATGGGTCTCTAGGACCTTGCCATTGCCGAGATACATGTGCACTCCGCACGGCAGGCAAGGATCGAAGCTGCGGACAGCACGCATGATGTCGATGCCTTTGAATTTGTCGGGCCCATTCTCCTCAAAGATCGGCGTATTCTGCACCGCATCTTCGTAGGGTCCGGGCGTCCCATAAATGTCCCGCGGATTCGCGTTCCACGGCGTCGGCGGATACGGATGATAGTTGGCGATCTTGTGGTCCTTGATCACCACGTGGTGAGAAAGCACCCCACGAACCGCTTCGTGGAAACCGCACCCGATCGCGCTCTCAGGGACTTTGAATTCCGTCCACGTTTTGGTTCTGCCCGCGTGCAATTCCGCCAACGCCTTTTCGACAAAATGCAGCGCTGCGGCAGCGGCATATGCCTGGAAGTAAGTTCGGGCGCGATCGCGTTCAATGCAATTGCTCCACTTGGGTATCTTCCACTCGAACTCGACTTCAGGAAGCGAAGCGGTTTTCGGCAAATAAATCTTGACGCTGTGGCCGGTGGACTTGATGTAGCCGATATCCACGATACCGCCGAGCGCCGTGGCCCAGAAGCGCGCAATCGGGCCGCCCCCGGTATCGAGCGCCAAATGGTCTCCCGTGCGCTTGTCAAGCCAGCGCGGCGACATCACCCACGTGTACTTCCCGCCGAAATCGCGCTTCTGCGGCCGCGGGATCGTCGTTTGATTCCACGGATGGTTCTGATCGACGGGATTTCCCAGCGGGTCCGTCTTGACGAATGTCTCGGCGTTCTTCCACTCGTCGTAGTACGAGCTGCCCAGCAAAATGCGAATGTTCAGGTTGATATCGACCAGATCGTTGGTCACGAGCTTTCCATCGACAACTACGCCGGGAGTGACGAACATCCCGCGGCCCCACTGCGTCATATTCTTATACGTATAGTCACATACGTCAGGATTGTTGAATGAACCCCAGCAAGCCAGCAGAATGCGGCGCCGCCCCACCTCTTCATAGCCCGGCAGCGCTTCATAGAAGAAATCGAACAAGTCGTCGTGCAGCGGAACCACCTTCTTCATAAATTCCACATACTTCATCAAACGCACAAGATAATCGGTGAAGAGCTGAACCGTGGGAACGGTGCCCACACCGCCAGGATAGAGCGTGGACGGATGAACGTGGCGCCCCTCCATCAGGCAGAACATTTCGCGCGTCATGCGGCTCATCTGCAATGCTTCGCGGTAGAAAGTACCGGTGAAGGGATTCAACGCCCGCATGATGTCGGCTATGGTTCGATAACCGTGGAGATTCGAGTGCGGCGACATCGTCGTCTCGGCCTTCGCCAGCACGCTCGGATTCGTTTCCTTCACCATCTGCTCGCAGAAATCCACGCCGACCAGATTGTCCTGAAATATGTTGTGGTCGAACATATATTCGGCGGCCTCACCCAGATTCACGATCCATTCGGCGATCGCGGGAGGCTTGATTCCGAAGGCCATGTTCTGCGCATAAGTGGCGCATGTCGCATGGTTATCGCCGCAGATGCCACAAATGCGACTGGTAATGAAATGCGCGTCGCGCGGGTCCTTGCCCTTCATGAAAATGCTGTAGCCACGAAAGATCGACGACGTGCTGTGACACTCGGCCACCTGTCGATTCTCAAAGTCGATCTTTGTAAAAATCCCCAGGCTGCCGACGATCCTTGTGATCGGATCCCAATTCATCTCCACCAGATTTCGCGATTTCGTGGCGGCGTCTTTGCTCGCACCCGTGATTGTGGCCATTTTCTTCTCGGCTCCTTTCGGCTTTTAGTACGTACGCGGGTGATAGCCCGTGGTTAGATTGGCGCCAGGATGTCGCCACTTCGGTTCTTTATTTATAGTGTCGTTGGTTATGGACCGCAGTGCGCGGATCGTCCGGCCGTAGAGTCCGATACTCAAAGAAGAAATTTTGGCGCCCGGCGGTTCATCCATAAAGGGCATGAACTTGTCTGGAAATCCAGGCATCGTGCAACCGATGCATATTCCGCCGACGTTTGGGCAGCCGCCAATCCCAGCCATCCATCCGCGCTTCGGCACGTTGCAATTGACGACGGGCCCCCAGCAGCCAAGTTTTACGATGCACTTGGGAGAACCGTATTCGTGAGCAAAATCCGCTTGCTCGTAGTAACCCGCGCGGTCGCATCCATCGTGGACCGTCTTGCCAAACAGCCACTTCGGACGCAATTGATCATCAAGGGGAATCATCGGTGCGAGCCCAGCGACTTGGTAGAGGAGGTAAAGCAGTGTTTCCATGAAATTGTCCGGTTGAACCGGACAACCTGGAACATTTACTACCGGCAATCCGGCGCCCGATTTCCAGCCCCAGCCCAGGTGATCGGCTAGGCCCATGGCACCCGTTGGATTACCCGCCATCGCGTGAATGCCGCCATACGTAGCGCACGTGCCGCACGCGACAACGGCTAAGGCTTTGGGCGCCAAGCGGTCAATCCAGTCCGTGGTGAGAATCGGCTGACCCGTTTTTGAGTCCGTTCCCATCGCGGCCCAATAACCTTCTTTTTTGATCTTTTCATTCGGGATAGATCCTTCGACGACCAGCACAAAGGGATTGAGCCGGCCTTCAGCGGCCTGATGAAAAAACTTCATGAACTCGTCGCCGTTCTCATATGCCAGAACGGGATTGTGCAAGTGAACCTTGGGAAGCCCCGGTATCGCACCGAGCAGCACATCTTCGATGCTGGGTTGTGTTGCCGCCGTAATCGAAACTGAGTCGCCGTCGCAGCCGAGACCTGCTGTGATCCAGAGAATGTGGATGTCGGAAACAGGTGAATCCCGTTGAGTTTTGCGACCGTACGGAACCGCGTCTGCCATGGCTCGATTCTCCTTTCCAACCAGAACCGTCACGACCGCCGTTGGCCGGCGGAGCTTATCACTCGATCTACGAGCACCCTCCGCGTCGGACCACATGTATGCAAGCGCGAGGACGAAAGATCGATCCGAATTGGATTGGGCATTGCATACACACTTAGTCCAATACGGCCAGAGAAAACGTACCTCAATCAGGTGAATCCTGTATTCCGCATAGAAAAGGTTTCGGGATACATACAAGGTTTCGAGTATGTTCAAGGCTTGGTTTTCCCACTTATGATCCGGTCCGTTTCAGATACGCCCACCAGGGGGCAAGGGAACGCTAGGAGGACACATGCACATTTCCTTGATTATTCTCGGCGTGATTGTCGCGGCTATCGTGATTGTGGGGCTTATGATGCTTCCAGATTTCATTCGCTACATGAAAATTCGCTCGATGTAGCCAGGGTTTTCTTAATCAATTTGCTGTAAGCCTTCGGTGATAAGTAATCGGTACGCGGCATTCGTTCGCAAACTGCCGGCTCTGCAATAGCCTCGCCACACATCACTTCAACAACGCATGCGTCGATCGCAATTTTACGCAGCGCATCCCGTTTTGCTTCTGGACCAAGATTCGATCAAAATAGGATAGTAGTCGCCATCAGCAGACTTCTATTCCGTCGAGTGTCTCGTGAACCAAGCTGCTTCTCATATTCCGCAATCGGCTAGTCTCGAATGGGCGCACCCGCTCGTTTCGGAATGGTTCATCCGCAAATTCGGCACGCCAACGGAACCGCAAGAGCAGGGCTGGCCGCATATCCTGGCCGAAAAAGCTACGCTCATTTGTGCTCCCACGGGCTCGGGCAAAACGCTCGCCGCCTTTCTGGCTTGCATTGATCGCTTGGTCCGCAAAGCGATTGCCGGCGAGCTTGAGGACAAGACCGAAGTCTTGTACATCTCGCCCTTAAAAGCGCTGGGCAACGACATTCAAAAGAACCTCGACATGCCGCTGAGTGAAATTCTAGAACTTGCTAGCGAGCGCGGTTTCCTGATGCCGGAGATTCGCACCGCCGTTCGAACGGGCGACACGTTGATGCACGAACGCCGCGCGATGCAAAAGCGGCCGCCGCATATCTTGGTGACGACTCCAGAATCTCTCTACATCTTGCTGACCGCCGGAAAAAGCCGCGAGATGCTACGCACCGTTAAAACAGTAATCGTGGACGAAATCCACGCCGTGGCCGATGACAAACGCGGATCGCATCTCGCGCTTTCGCTCGAGCGCCTTGATGCTGTCACCGGACATCGCTCCACTCGCATCGGGCTTTCCGCCACGCAAAAACCGATCTCACTCATCGCGCGGTTTCTTGCGGGAACCGATCAGCGGGAGATTTCCATTGTGGAAGTAGCACAGCGGCGCCGGCTCGACCTTACGGTAGAAGTCCCCTCGAGCGAACTCGGGCCCGTAGCTTCGAACGAAATGTGGGACGAGATCTACCGCCGGATTGCGAATCTTGTTCAAGAGCATCGTTCCACTTTGATTTTCGTAAACACCAGACGGCTTGCCGAACGCGTCGGTCATCATCTGGCCGCGATACTCGGACAAGATGCAGTCGCTTCGCACCACGGCAGTTTGTCGCGCCAACGGCGCCTCGCCGTCGAGGGGAAACTAAAGGCCGGAGAAATCCGCGCGCTCGTAGCCACCGCTTCTCTGGAATTGGGGATCGACATCGGCACGGTTGATCTCGTTTGCCAAATCGGTTCCCCTCGCTCGATTGCCGTTGCCTTGCAACGCGCGGGACGCGCGGGCCATTGGCGCGGTGCCGTTCCCAAGTGCCGCTTCTTTGCCACCAGGCGCGATGAGCTTATCGAATGCGCCGCGCTGGTTCGTTCGATTCTCTGCGGCGAGCTCGACCGCATTCTGATCCCCGAGTGCCCGCTCGACATTCTCGCGCAGCAAATCGTGGCCGCGTGCGCCGCGGAAGATTGGCAAGAAGATGATTTATTCGCTCTTGTCCGCCGCGCCTATCCCTATCGGAACCTCGCGCGCGCCGAGTTCGATGAAATCCTTGAGATGTTGTCGAACGGGATTGCGGCGCGACGGGGCCGCTATGGCGCGTATCTGCATCGCGACCAGGTGAACAGGCGCCTACGCGGACGCCGCGGCAGC
>JBAQYV010000006.1:0-4488 GCA_049790315.1 Candidatus Acidiferrales bacterium
CATCAGGTCAAGGCGAGGATCCGGAATCACTGGATCAAGGTCTATGCAACGCAACTAAATCCGTGAATCGTATCGCGGAAAGCCCCTTGCACGACAGGATGCCTCCGAAATTGCGTTTTGTCATCTAAGCAATATTCTGCGACGCGATTTGGCATGTTCAATTGTGCGCGCTTCCGCGCAAATATCGCGAGAGCGTCATGAGCTAAATTCGCAGCGTGCGCCAGGCGATTCGGCCAGAAAATCAAATCGGTTTATCTGTCGCTTCGGGAAATTCCTTCCTTGAATCACTTGGAGAATGAGCGGAACCAGCGGCCCGAATTCGGCTTGAACATGGGTAGGCGCAGAATCCAGCGCGCGCATCGCGTCATCGGCAACTCTCGCCGCCACTAACGCGACCCCTTAGTCATTTGGTTGACTCCGGCGGTCTTGAAAAATTAAATCGGTGTCTTGCTATCTGACACAAAATTCAACTAAATCCCTTTGCCAGCCGTCAGATAGCGGCACTCTGATTTTGTTGCCACTTGCGTCGTTTTTGGCCTTTTCTTGATGGATTTTAGCGACCATTTGGTGACAGTCGGGGCGGTTTTTGCGTTTTCGGGCGCATGAGTGTCACACGCTCAACTCTGACTCTGTTGTTCTTTTCTGTTAATTACCGGTCGTTCCGTGCATGCTTGCGCTCGTCGATCGAAATTTCAGCAATACCGCATGGCTTCTTTCCGTCTGGATACCGTTACACGCTATGACGAGTCGCTGTGACGAACGCGACGGTGTCTAGATTTTTCTCCCGCCAGCCTCTTAGACCTTGGCTGCTTTAAACGGTATGTGCCGTGCGTATCTTTGTGGCGCTGGTGGCGACGCTGTCGATTCGGCCGCACAGCAAGAAGTGGGGCTATTGTCCGCTCGGCGCGATTAGAAGCCATCTCATAAATACGCAGCCGCGACCGAAGAGCGTGGCTTCAGGGGCTAAAGCCCCTTCTTTTGCGGGTCTTACGGCGGGGCTGAAGCCCCGCCCTTCCGGGTCAGCCATATATGAGATGGGTTCTAGCCTAATCATTCTCATTGTTCTATTCCTGTGCTGGACGGGATGTTTGTAGTCTTCGTCTGATTCGCTGCAGGCCGTCATTCAGGGACGACCGCGGTGGCTTCGATTTCCACGCGCGCGCCTTCTTCCAGAAGCCCCGAAACCTCCACGGCGGTCATGGCGGGGTAGTGACGGCCGATAATCTCGCGATAGATTTTGCCGATCTCGCCATACGCGCCAACGTATTCCTTCTTATCGAGCACAAACCAATTCAAGCGGACGATATGCTCGGGCTTCGCGCCACCTTCGGCGAGTATCGTGACGATATTTTGCAGCGCTTGCCGGACTTGCCCGGCGAAATCGCCCGCCGTGAGTTTGCCGTGCTGGTTCCAGCCGATGGCGCCACTAACGAAAATCATCCGGCCCTTGGCGGAGATGCCGTTCGCGTAGCCCTTGGGCCGCGCCCAATTTTCCGGCTGTAGCACCTTCATCATCATTCGTCTCCGACTTTCGCGAGCGCTCGATTTGAAATCATCGGGTCACGCCGAACGCTTCGAGGCGCTCGCGCATTGCATCCGGAAATGCGATCGCGGTCATCGACGCGCGATCGATCAAGACAAGCACAATTTTACTTTTCACGCGCACTGTGGCGTCCGATCCGCTCAAATCGATCGCCAGCGTGATGGAACTGTGTCCCGCGCTTTGCACGCGGAGTTCGCACCGCACCGTTTCGCCATACGAGCTGGACGCCTTGAAATCGACTTCGAGGTGCACCGTCGGCAAGCCCCAGCCGCGCCGCGAGACAATTTCCGAAAACGGAAGCTGCAATTCCTCGCGAAACCAGTCTTCGACGAGGTTATTGAACATCTCGAAATACTTAGGATAGAAGACGATTCCCGCTGGATCGCAATCGGAAAAGCGAACGAGAACATCCTTGGCGAATGTCTTACCGGCGGTAACTGCTTTCGGCCAGGTTTCGGGCGTGCTATTCATGCGATGCCTGATCTTCGCGGAACGCCTTCAGGATGCCCCGGGCAATCACGAGTTGTTGCACTTCCGTCGCGCCTTCATAGATGCGAAGGGGGCGAATTTCGCGATAAAGCTGCTCCACCACTTCTCCGCTCTGCACGCCGCGCCCGCCGAAGATTTGAACGGCGGCGTCGATCACTTTTTGCGCCGCTTCAGTGGCCGTCATTTTGGCCATGGCGGCCTCGACGGTCACGCGGCACCCTTGATCGCGCATCCACGCGGCGCGGTAGGTGAGCAGGGCTGCGGCGTCAATCGCCGTAGCCATTTCCGCGAGCTTCGCCTGCGTAAGCTGAAAATCGGCCAGCGTCTGACCGAACATATTGCGGCTGGTGGAGCGTCCCAGCGCTTCGGAAAGGGCGCGGCGGGCGAAGCCGACGGCGGCAGCCGCCACCGATGTACGAAAAACATCAAGGGTAGACATCGCGATCTTGAAGCCTTGATCCGCTTCGCCGAGACGCTGCGATGCGGAAACCGCGCAATTTGCGAAACGGATGCGCGCGAGCGGATGCGGCGCCATCACCTCCAGCCTCTCGGCGATTTCAAACCCCGCCATCGCCGGTTCGACAATAAAGGCCGAGATCCCCTTCGCGCCGGGGGCCTCTCCAGCGCGCGCAAAAACAACATAGAAATCGGCGATTCCGCCATTTGAAATCCAGGTCTTCTCACCGTTCAGGATGTAACGGTCGCCATCCGCGCGGGCCGTGCAACTCATCGATGCAACGTCCGACCCTGCCTCAGGCTCCGAGAGTGCGAATGCGGCGATCGCTGTGCCCTTCGCGACCCGCGGAAGATACTTTTTTTTCTGTTGGTCCGTGCCGAAAAGAGAGATGGCTCCGGAACCAAGTCCCTGCAACGCAAAAACAAAATCCGCGAGCCCCGATTGATAGGCCAGCGTTTCGCGGATGACGCAGATCGCGCGCGTATCAATCGCGTCCGCAGCGCCGCCGAACGCCTTGCCTCCCACAGCATGGGCGAGCCAACCCGCGTCGCCGAGCTTGCGCGCGATCTCTTTGCACGCGGCATCGACATCGTGGTGGTGCGCACGTGAAAGATTTTGGCCGGCCCAATCCGCCACGTCGGATGCGAGAACACGATGCCGCTGCTCGAAAAAGGGCCAGTCGATTGCGCTATGCGCGGCCATCTTTACTCCCCCTCGAAAGAAGGCTTCTGCTTTTCGACGAAGGCGTGATACGCGCGGTGAAAATCGTTCGTCGCCATGCAGATCGCCTGCGCTTGCGCTTCGAATTCGATGGCTTCGTCGATACCCATGTTCCATTCTTGATGGAGCATTTTCTTCGTCATCGCGTGGGCAAAGGTGGGGCCGGCAGCGATTTCCGCCGCGAATGCCTGCGCATCGGTCAGCAAGGTTTCGGGCGCGCACAGGCGATTGAAAAATCCGACGCGTTCGCCTTCATCGCCGGGCAAACTGCGTGCCGTGAAAAGCAATTCCGCGGCACGGCCCTGGCCGATGATTCGAGGCAGCAGCGCGCATGCTCCCATGTCGCAACCCGCCAGGCCCACTCGGGTAAAGAGAAACGCTGTTTTGCTACGCGCGGTTGCGAATCGCATGTCGGAAGCCATCGCCAGAATCGCTCCGGCGCCCGCGCACACGCCATCGATCGCCGCGATCACGGTCTGCGGGCACGCGCGCAGCGCCTTTACTAAATCGCCCGTCATGCGCGTGAATGCGAGCAGGCCGGGCATGTCGAGCCTCGTGAGCGGGCCAATGATTTCGTGAACGTCGCCGCCCGAGCAGAAATTTCCGCCAGAGCCGGCGAGCACAATGGCCTTCACGTCGTCGGCATAGGCCATGGCGCGAAACAGATCGCGTAACTCCGCATACGATTCGAAAGTGAGCGGATTCTTCCGCTCCGGCCGATCCAGCGTGACCGTCGCCACTTTTCCCTGCGCGCTATAGAGAAAATTCCTGGCGGCGTATCCGGCGAGCTTCGTCCGCCCGCCGGGCAGTTGGTGCGGCTCTCCGGGTAAATGGCGCATTACCGTTTCCTCGAATTCGTAGACGCAGACGCCGAAGCTTGCGGCGCAACAGCGGTTCCCAAGTGCGATTTCAGCTTCTTTAGCAGCGCGGAAAGAGTCTGCTTTTCATCGCGCGTCAAGCCGTCGAACGTCTGCACGATCCATTCCTCATGCTGATTGGCGATCTGTCGGAATTTTTTCAGCCCAGCGTCAGTGAGTTTCACCATCACCACGCGGCGGTCGGCGGGATCGAGCGTGCGAATCACGAGGCCCTCTTTTTCGAGTTGGTCCGTGATGCCCGTGACATTGCCTCCCGAAACCATCAACCGCTTTGAGATTTCGTTCATACGCAGACCCGAAGGCGATCTTTCGAGTTGCGCCATCAAATCAAAGCGCGGCAGGGTGGTTTCAAAGGCCTGCCGCAAGCGCGTCCGCACGTGATTTTCAATCCGCACGGTGCA
>JBAQYV010000007.1:0-11284 GCA_049790315.1 Candidatus Acidiferrales bacterium
GTGCGAGGCCGCGTACCGCCGCAACGCCGGAACTACCGGCGCTGTTATGAAGTCATTTCTTCCACCGAGCGCGCCACCATCACCGGCTGGTGCGTCACGGGATTTATGAGTATGAACCCGACAATGCGAATCGAAATCGGGCTGCCGCCGGAGAGCGCCGAGAGTCCGCTCATGTTGATGAAATTTGTCTGCGCGAACGTCAGTACCGTCAGCGGACTCGGCAGCAACACACCCGCCGTCCCGTTGTCGTTCAGCGTAAAGCTGCCGGCGTTTCCGGATGTGATCGTTGTGCTGCCGACCACCCACGTGCCCGATTGGCCCTGCCGCCCGAGCACTACGCGATGCGGCGTAATCGTCGTCACGCCATTCGTGGTCTGCACCGTGCCGCCCACGTCCACGCGCTGTCCCGGCGTAAGCAACGAATATCCGAAGAGCAAATTCGTGATGGGCGAATTGATGTTGGCGATCGCATATCGCTCCGTGTCGTTCAGCGTAAACGGTGTGATCTGCCCGGGACTTATGCCGCTGATCGCGGGCAGTTCGTATCGCACGAAAAGATTCGCATCCGTCGTGCCGTTGCTCGGTGGCGCCACATACGTAAGCAATCCCCCGAGCAGGAATTTATTCGTGGATACCACGGCGATTTCCGTAGCATCGATGCTATGCGTCACGGGGTCGAGCGTGCCCGAAACGTCCACGATCGTATTTCCGTCGGTCGTGAAAGAGGCCACTTGTTCGCTCGTGTCAAATACGGTGGAGTTGCTCGTCGTCACGTTCCAGTCTCGACCGAGCGGCCCCTGCACGGTAAACGAGTTCGAGCCCGAAATCCCGATCACGCCTGCGCGGAAATCGTCGATCGTAACGTCCGCGCTTGCCGAATTCAGCAGCGCCATCTCGAATACGGGATTCACCACGCCGGTGATGTTCCCGTTCCCGTCTACGGCCAGCGATCGGCGAATGTCGAATTCCATGCGCAGGCCAACAAGATCGTTCTGGTTCAGCGTGAATGGCTGCGTCAGCGTCACCGTAACGGAGTCCGGATTCGACGGCAGCATTCCGTTCAGCATCACGATTTGCGGGGGCGTGCTCGTGCTCAAGTAACCGATCGTCGGCGACGAAATCGAGACCGTCGCCGACGTATAGGTTCCGGTCGGCACGGTGTTCAGATCCAGAAGTTGATGAAGTCCGCTCAGTTGCGCGAAGTCCACGATTTGCGGAGTCGTTAGAACGGAGACGTTGGTCGTGCCATTGAACAGTGTCACGGAGTTTACCGTCACAGCGCAGGACACTACGCTCGGCAGCGACGCATCGGTCCCGACCGTGAAGATTGAACCCATCGCCTGCCCCACGCCGGAACCCGCCCCGGCCATGGAGGACCCACCGCCGCACCCCGCAAGGCATGCGAGCGGCAACAACGTAAATAACGCCCAAAATGATTTCAAACGGCGCATTTCGCTCTCCTTCAATCTAGGAAAAGGATAAGTGGCTGAGGGCGGCGCATCACAAAGCCGCTCCTCCAATGAAGAATGAAACACGCGCAACAGGAAAAAGTTTCTGAAAATGTGAAATGAAGTTAATGCGTCGGAAGTTCAGGAACGGATAGCGATGCGACGTTGAGCGAATCCCAAAATGGAATGAGACGAATCATGCCTTCGACTGGATCGATGAAAAGGAGCCGGCGGAGAGGCAGGACACTGGGAGGCGTCCGGGGCCCTGCTCTCCGCCATAAAAGAAGCTCCTTTCGGCCGCGTCCTGAAACCGGCGAATCAATGCCGGCTCCAGGATGCGCGGATTTCTTACTAAACTTGACAGCGAAATGGGCCGCGGCAATTCCCGTACTCCCGGCCGATCGCGGCTCGCTAGCTCGTATAGAGAGCCATGCTTACCAAATCGCAGCACCCCAGCCACGACAGCGTTCAACATCGCCCGAATTTGCGCTCGCGCCCGACCGAAGCCGTCCGCAACCGCTGGCAGGCAACGAAACTCATCACCGATTCGAGGGTTTCGCGAGCCTTGCCGCCTGCAAACACCGATTCATTTACAGCCTCACACGTAGAGGATCAAGCAAAAGTGAACTGCCAGTTGGTGTTTTGCACAACAAAACCATGCCAGCAAAACGCGCCGCGCTAATTTGCCTGTTATCAAGTACGTGCAACGCAACTAAGGCAAATACCACAATAATCTTGAGCCGGGGACTGCTGGCATGTTATACATTGCAAAACGAAATCGCAGTGCTTCCCGGTGTTGGTTGGGTGCGCCGTGCCGTTCGAGGCGTGCAACTGGTTTGAAATGAAAAGCACTCCCGATCACCGCTACATCGTCAAGTCGCTGGTTCACGCGTTTCAAATTATCAACGCGTTTGAATCCAACACCGAAGTTCTGCGTTTGCGCGACGTCGCGGCCCGTACCGGTTTCAATAAAGGAATGTGTTTTCGCCTTCTCTACACTCTGCACACTTGCGGATTCGTCGAGAAAGTGGGCGAGAACCGTTACCGCCTGATTTCCGGCACGCGGCCGCGCCGGAGATACCGCGTCGGTTACGCGGCGCAGGGGCAGGACTCCTCTTTCCCGCGCGAAGTGCGCGCCAGTTTGATCAAGGCCGCCGCGGACGCCGATGTGGAATTGGTTGTCGTTGACAATCGCTACGATCCCAAAATCGCGGTGCGTAGCGCCGACCAGTTGATTCGCGAAGAAGTGAATCTGGTGATCGAGTTCCAGACCGACGAATCCGTTGCGCCGGCGATTGCCGGAAGATATTTGAAGGCGGGAATTCCCATCATCGCGATCGATATTCCCCACCCCGGCGCCACGTATTTCGGCGCCAACAATTACGAAGCGGGATTGATCGCGGGCCGGCATCTCGGCCGCTGGGGCCATACCCATTGGCGCGGACACGTCGACGAAGTTCTGCTGGTTGAAATTTCGCGCGCCGGATCGATTCCACAAACGCGGATGCGCGGAATGCTTGCCGGAATCAATGAGGTTCTCCACCTGGGCGATACGTGCAGCGTGTTGCACATCGATGGCGACGGACAATTCGGAAAATCGCTCGAGGGTGTGCGCAAGCATTTGCGCTTTTCAAAAACGAAACATACGCTCGTCGGCGCCGCTACGGATCCCAGCGCCCTGGGCGCGCTTCGCGCATTTCAGGAAATGGGCCGCGCCAACGAATGCGCCATCGTTGGACAGAATGCGGAACCGGAAGGCCGCGCTGAATTGCGAGAAGCGGATACGCGGCTGATCGGCTCGGTCGCTTACTTTCCCGAAAAATACGGACCGAATCTGATCCGCCTCGCGCTGGACATATTGGAAGGAAAACCGACGCCGCCCGCCGTGTTCACGCGGCATCAGCTCATCACGCCGGAAAACGTTGATCACTTTTATCCCAATGACTCGCTGATGGCCGCGCTTGAAACGCGCGTGTCCACGAACGCGCCCACATCGGCGACATCAGGCTCGCGCACGACATTTGAAAACTAATGAGAATAGACATCGCCAAAGCTAAATGGCTTCAACGGCCTTCGGCGCCGGTAGTTGTAGGGCGCGTGCTCACACAGCCGGTCCTTAAATGTTCTGCGTCGCGTTCGGCGCAATCGTGATGCTTCGATGCTTCCCGCCTGGCCAGTGCAAACGCACGTCAACCGCTCCGTCCGCGGTGCCCGTGATCGAAATCGGCTTGCCATCGAGATCCGTCACAATGCGCGCCGCGCCGAGCACAAGCAGAATCGGCTTCCCCGCCAGACTCAGCGCCGAGCTGTCGCCCGTGTGCTGCAACTCCGCTGTCCCCCGCGGCGTCTTGAGGGACGCGACAGTCTTAGCGGAGTTCCCAGGGGGACGGCAATTCCACTCGATGCGATCGCCTTCGCGCCGCACGCCATGAAGCCGCAAAACGAAGTCCAGGAGCACGAGCGCTGCGGGCGAATACCCGCCGGGATCGCCAACCTTGGTGCATTCGCCCGTAAGCGGATCGAGCTGTTGATAGAAGTCGCCGGAGCGCACGATGGCTTCGACCCAGCGCCCCATCAGATGCGCCAGGTCCGCGGGCTTGCCGTAGAACTCCATCCATCGCGTTGCACGCAGCGCCTCGAGAGCCTGGCTGGCGCCGCCCCACGAGTTGCGTGGGATGGGCCGCACAAACGTGGGATCGTCAAGCGCAATGGAGGGGAGCGGGTAGGGCGCCCAGAACGCCTCAGGATTGTGAATTTGTTTACGATACATTTCTTCAAACATGGAAGCGTCAACGACGTGTTCGCCGAGCACACGAATCATCGCGTCGCCGCGAATTCGCACGAATTGATTGTTGGAATCCAAATCGTAGAAGCTGGCGTCTTTGGGAACGTAGAGCTTTTCGAGAATAAGTTTGCGAATTGCGGCCGCGCGTTCCTCCCAATCATCGCCTTCGGAGTTCTTGCCGAGAATGCGCGCGATTTTTGCCAAGGCCATGCGTCCACCGAAAACCGTGGCCGACAAATCGGGACAGAGCCGCGGCAAACCTGGCGCCGGGGAAAGCACCCTCGCGTCATTATCCGCGCAACGATTCGGCATGCCCTTCCATCGCGGACTGTTGTCGTGTCCCGTGTCGTAAGTGCAGAAGCCTTCGCACAGGCCGGTGCCGCGTGTATTGCGATAGCGCACAAGCCACGCATCCCAGCGCGAGCATGCGGCATAGGCGTCTTCGAGAAACTTGGAATCGCCGAACGTTTGGAAAAGTTCGAGGGCGGTCGCCGCGATCGGCACGACCATTTGAATTTGGCCGGTACCGAGGACATCGGGCTTGACGCTGCACGCGATGTAGCCATCCTCGCGTTGCGTCACGAAAAAAACGCGATGATTGGCGAAACCAAGCGCGGGAACGAATTGGCTGTAGGCAAGACCCTCGTGCGGGGCGCATTCAAGCCACACGCCGCGATACACGCTGCCTTCGATCAATACTCGATCGGGGAAATCGAGGACGGTCGCGATATTGCCGGAGAGAGTCCGAAGGGCGTGTTGATAAGCGGCGTTAAGCGCGGCGGCATCGGTGACGAATTCGGGAGCCGCGAACTCGCTCAGATCCGCGGCCGCCGGCGATGGTGGAGCGGCTTGCGCCCAGGTATGCGCCGGCCAGCCGGAAGCGCCGAGCGCCGCCGCTCCGGCCGCAACCGAAGCGCCGTGTGCCAAGAATTTGCGCCGCGTTATACGCGCCATACGATAGCCTCCGCAAACGAAAGCGGCCCCATTGTAGCGCGGCAAAGTTCGCGCGGCGCGCGGAGAATCAGGCTACGGCTTCGCGAGGCAATCTTCGTTTGCGCTGCCATTGAGATTGGTGGCGCAGATGCGATGTGTGTTTTTTCAATTGCGTTTCGATTTCGGCAAACGCGAGGCGCACCGAAGGAGCGATGCCTCGCGCGCTTCCCGACGCGTGCAAGGTGATCGAGGGGAGAGCGAGGCTGAGCGAGAATTTGAACTCTTCCTTGCCATGCACGCATTCCATGCAACCGTGCAGTTGAACCAGATCGGGTTCGTAGTGTTGCAACAGCTTTCCGAGTTTGGCGGCGGCTCGCTCGGCGGCCAATTCGACAGGCTCGTGCCATTCGACATTCTTGTAGCTGATTGAAATTTTCACGGGGCACCTTCCTACGGGTGGTTGGACCGGGACAGCGACTCTCGGACTGAACCGGAGACGCATCATTAAATTCAGGATAGCAGCCTGAGCAAGGGCATGCAAACCAGCCGTCGAGACGCTGTGATCTTTTTGGAAAACGGGCGACGGTGAAATGTAAATTGCGAATCGCGCTGCCGGCTTAGTGCGCCGGCTGAAACTCGGGATCGCCATCTTGCCATAACAGGAACGACATTTCGTCCGCGTACTCGAGATCGCGCTGCGCTCGCGTGGATCCGATGCCGTGGCCCGCGTCGTAATCCACACGAAGCAAGATGGGCTTGTGGCTTGAGGTTGCCGCCTGGAGGCGGGCCGTCATCTTCGCGGGCTGCGACGGATCGACACGCGGATCGTTGATTCCGGCTGTCAGCAACACGCCTGGGTACGCGGCGCCGTCTTTCACGTGCTGATAGGCGTCCATTCCGTAAAGCGATTTGAAACCTTCGGGATCGGTAACAGAACCCATCTCGGCAATATTCGGCGGGCCATTAGGAGTGAATTCGGCGCGCAGCGGATTGGAAACACCTACACGGATCAGTGCGGCCGGGAATGGCAGCCAATTGCGCGCGCGCGTAGTCGTTCTGCGCCTTCAGCCACTGCGCGACGTTAGCTTCGTGCCAATTCTCGAGCCAGCGGTACGGGTCGGTGACGGTGTGGCCGAAAAAGGTCTCGGTGACGTCATGGCGCTCGGTAGGCGGCGGCCGGTTTGCGCGCGCGACGGTGCGGGCGTGAGAAGCAACGCAATCACGCCTAGCGACAGATAGAGCGCAACTCGTGCACGGCTGCGTTTAGAACACAACACAGATTCGATCCTTTCAAATACGATGCGGTCGTTTCGGTTACGCGCTCAGCGACGTTTGCAGAACATAAAATGGTGACATGTGGGGAAACATCTGGACCACCGCCGGCGCCCAGCAAAATTCGTGCTTGTGCGGGATGAGTAATGCGCTAGATTCATCGGTGAGCCAGAATGCCGCGATCTAAACCGAAATCCCACACGCCAGATCCAGAAGGAACGATCCGCGTCGGCCCGGCCGGATGGTCCTACGACGATTGGAATGGGATCGTTTACCCTGCGCGACGTCCGCGCGGCTTTCATGAAGCGACATACCTAGCCGAATACTTCGACACGATCGAGATCAATACTTCGTTCTACCAGCCGTTGCGGCCGGAGTTTGGCGCGCAATGGGTGGACCGCGTGGCGGCAAATCCGCGATTTTTATTTACAGCGAAGCTCTGGCAGAAATTCACGCATGAAGCGGGAGCGACCGCGGAAGATGAGCGCGCGGTGCGCGAAGGATTTGAGCCGCTGCGGCGCGCGGGAAAATTGGGGGCGGTGCTGCTGCAATTTCCGTATTCGTTTCACCGCACGGCGGAGAATGACGCACGACTGGAGAATATTCTGACGCGCTTCTCGGATTTTTCGCTGGCCGTGGAGGTGAGGCATTCGTCGTGGAACGAGAAAGACTTTTACGCGATGCTGGCCGAACGCGGCGTGGGATTCTGCAATATCGATCAACCGGTGATTGGGCGCTCGATTCGGCCGTCGGAACGCGCGACGGGATACGTCGGCTACGTGCGCATGCATGGGCGGCGGTATGACACCTGGTTCAGCGACGATCCGGCGACGCCGCCGTCAGAACGCTACAACTATTTGTATAGCCGTGAAGAGTTAGCGCCGTGGGCCAAACGCGTGGAGAAGGTGGCGGAACATTCGGCTACGACCTACGTAATTACGAACAATCATTTTCTGGGAAAAGGCGTGGTGAACGCACTGGAATTGATCGCGCTGCTGCGCGGCGCGAAAGTGAAAGTGCCGGAAACGCTGCGGCAACATTATCCGGAGCTTGAGGCGATTGCGAGCAAGCCACCGCTGGAGCCTACGCTGTTTCCGCATGCTCCGCGGTAAATTCTGAAGCCGAGAAGTGACGGCCGAACGACGAAGAGGGATTCTTCGACTGCGAGGCGGCTCGTCCGCGCAACGCGGACGAAAAGAAAAAGAGCCGCCTCTTCGCTCAGAATGACGCCGTTTATTCAGTCGCGCGCTGACGATCAGCAGGAAGCCGGAAGGCCGAGAAGCGATTACTTTTTGAAGAGGTCCTCGAAGGCGCTGCGGGCGTCCTTGGGACGCGAAGGGCTTAGCGTTGACGTGGAGGGCGATGCCTGGGCCGCGGCGGGAGCGGTGTCCTTTTCAATCGTGGTGCGGAATTCGTAGAAGGTGCAATCGTTCTTTACATCTTTGCGCGCGATTTGATCGATCACGGGCTGCATGCACTCGAAGCGCGCGGCGCTATCGAAATAGCGGCACTGCTTGCAACTGTGGAGCTCGAAGGCGCAGCGCGGACACTTTGCGTTAGGATCCGCATTCGGCTGGAGCACGGCGCCGCAGTTCGAGCAGCGCATGCGCGAAACCGTACCGACCATGCGCGGAGTGCGCGGTCCAAACTGCTCTTGACGCGGGCGGCCATCGTGCGGCGGCTTTTTGTCTTGTTTTTTCGGCTTGTCCTCAGACATGTAGCCGTGCTGCTTATACTTCCGGTCCAAGAAATCCTCCGGGGGGATGCCCTATCATACGCTACGCGGCGCGAAAGAACATGGAAAAGCGCGATTGGCGCGCAAATGTTAGCTTAGTCGCATCTTTGCCGCGATACACCGTTCTACCGATTTTGCCTGCGATCTTGCCCACTACCCGGCCCACCAGCGGGAAAGGCCCTCGGTTGGCAATTCGGGACGCAAGAGCCGCTCGGGCGCGCCCGCGGCGGCGAGGACGGCTTCGGCCGCGAGATAGCCGCTGCGGACGGCGCCTTCCATGGTGGCGGGCCAGCCAGTCGCGGTCCAATCGCCGGCGAGATAGAGATTCGCGACGGGACTGGTTTGCGCGGGACGCCAGCGATCACAGCCGGGCTCAGGAGAAAATGTCGCGGCGGTTTCTTTAATCACAGTTCCCTTCACCAAGCGAGCCTCGCGGGCGGCAGGGACAACTTCGCAAAGTTCGCGCCATGCGAGCGCGAGGATTTCCTGGCGCGAGCGCGGGATCAAATCATAGGACGCGCTGATTACGAGTTGCAGATACTGGAGCGCGGCATTGGATCCGTTCGCGTTGCTCGCTCGATTCGCACCGTTCGCGCCATTTGATTCGTTCCTTCCATCGGTGACGGATTCGGAAAGGCGCGTCTTGTTGAAAATCCACTGCGTGGTGCGATCGACGACGGTTAGAAACGGTTCGGACATTACTTCTCGATCCAGCCACAGATGCACACCAGTGATTGGAGACGATCGCAAATTGCCCAGGTCGCGAAATTCGGCGTGGCGCTGGACGACTTCCGCGGGCAAGAGTGAGGGCAACGCGTCGTGCGGCACAGCGACAATATAATAATCGGCGAGTTCGCGCGCGCCGCTGTCAAACTCGACGCCGGCGGCGCGGCCATCTTCCACCGCGATTCCACGAACCGCGGCCCGCAGACGGGCTTCGCCGCCGCGGCGCTCGATTGCGGCGAGGCAACCGCCGTAGAGTTCGCCGAGGGGGACGGACGGAATGCCCACGGTGTAACCCGTGCGATTCGAGAGAAACGCTTTCCAGAAAACATCGATGCCGTAACGCGCGTCCGTGCGCGACAATTCTTCATCAAGCGCACTGACAAGCACCACACCCCAGAAGCGCGAAATCGCGGCTTCGGTTTGGCCGCGGCGACGCAGCCAATCGAGCATGGTGACGCCGCCGTTCGCGTCGTCAGGACGCCCGCCCGCCCGCGCGATGGCCACGAGGGCCGCGCCGATGGCGCGCTTATCACGCCAATCGAGAAGTGGAAATGCCGCGAAGGAGCCGGCCATGTGCATCGGCGCCGGAAGCGAACACGTTTCCATTGTGCCGCGGCGGCCGGTGGAATCGGCGAAAACCAGGCGATCGTAGAAGCGAATTTTTCCGGCGGCACCGACGCGCGCGTAAAAATCCGCGAGGTTCGTGCAGCAGCCGAGCGTGACGTGCTGGCAATTGTCGACATGCTCGCCGCCGGGCAACACGTATGAGGCAGCGCGGCCGCCGAGGTGCGGGCGCTTCTCACACAGACGCACGCGGAAGCCGGCCTCAGCCAGCGCGACGCCCGCGGAAAGTCCCGCCAGGCCGCCGCCGATCACGATCACGCTCTTCGAGGACATTTCGTTGGGAGAACCAGCCAAACCGCGCACGCACCAGGATACCGGCTTTTTCGGCCGTCGTGAGGCGCGTGCGCTCAGAAAAAACATCGAAACCGCGGGCTTCCATGCGCCCGAGCAGACCACTGTAAGTGCGCACCAGCGCCCAAAGCGCGGCGCGGCTCTCGCGATCGACGAGGCGAACAAGAGGCTCACCATCGCGATAGAACGACCAGGCGCGCGCCGCTTCAAATTCCATCAGCGCGCGAAGACCGGGCGTAATCGTTTCGCCGACGAGTTCGCCGGTGCTGCAAGCGAAGCGATCGAGATCTTCTTGCGGCAGATAGACGCGACCGATTTCAAGATCGGTGCGCACATCGCGCAGAATATTCGTCAATTGAAAAGCGATGCCCAGGGATTCGGCGCGATCGGGAGCGCGCGGATCGGTGAAACCGAAAACGTGCAGACACGTGAGGCCGACGGTGCCGGCGACGCGATAACAATATTCGCGCAGACGATCGAAAGTGGCGTACGCGGGAACGGTTAAATCCATTTCCGCGCCGGAAATCAGATCGTGAAAGTAACGCGGCGGGATTTGAAAACGTTCGAGCGTATCGGCAAGCGCCGGGAGAACGGGATGCGCGGAAGTGTCGCCGGCTACGGCGG
Organism: Candidatus Acidiferrales bacterium; assembly: GCA_049790315.1. Lineage (GTDB taxonomy): Bacteria > Acidobacteriota > Terriglobia > Acidiferrales > UBA7541 > DASPOJ01. Next base: position 10,439 of record JBAQYV010000007.1, read on the forward strand.
TATCGAGCGCGGCTCGCCAACGCGCGAGCCCCGCGCGTTTTGCGGCGAGATCGCCGGGAGTGTCCGAAACGTCGTCAACCAAACGCATGAAAGCGTAAAGCGCGCAAAGGGCGTCGCGCTTGGGGCGCGGGAGGAGATAGAACGCGTAATAGAAATTACTGGCCGCCGCGCGAGCGACTTCGCGGCAATCGTCATAAGAGCGCGCGATTTCCAAGCGATCCGCAGCACTGCGCACGCGCGCCGCTGGCGGCGACGCGGTGTGCTGCGGCGATGCCGGCACAAGCACCGGACGGCCGGGCTCCGCTGCGGCTACCGGTAGCATGGCTACCGGCGCGGCGGGCGCGGACTCGCGACGTAGCGGAGAAACGGCGCGGCCCACGAGCGCGCGCGCGAAGAGGCGCAACTTCGCGGCGCGGCTGATCGATGGCCTGTGGCGCAGAGTGTCGTAGCCTGAGGATTCGATCGCGTCGAGCACGGCGATGCCGCCGCGACTGAAAAGTTCGAGATCGACGCTGAGCGCGGAATCGACGCACCGCGTCAACGGCAACCCCGCGGCGAATAATTCCCTGGTGCGGGCGATGAGTTCGCGCATCAGCGCGGCGTAGCGATTGTCGAAGCGGCGCGCTTCGATATCGTCAGGTGAGAGGCCGTGGCGCGAGAGCGCATCGAGAGGAATGTAAATTCGATTCTTGTCGAGATCGCGGCCGACATCCTGCCAAAAATTCGCGAGTTGCAGCGCGGTACAGGTGGCGTCAGACAACTGCTGGCGCGCGGCGTCGCGATATCCGCACAGATATAGGACCAGGCGGCCCACGGGATTGGCGGAATAGCGGCAGTAGCGCAGAA
>JBAQYV010000008.1:0-54479 GCA_049790315.1 Candidatus Acidiferrales bacterium
CGACGCGCCCTCCGGCGCCGGCGCTCCCGTGCGCTCCGCCGCGGCGACGAACGCTTGAAACTCGTCCGCGCGGCGATAGGTGACAGCGACGCGCGCGCCTGCTTCAAGGAGAGCCATGGCAACTTCGCGCCCCAGCGCCCCCGTTCCTCCCGCGACCAGCGCGACCTTATCGTCAAATGGCATCGTTTTCTCGTTTCGCTGTTCCGAGGACGCTATTCCCCGCTCTGCTCAAGCAGCTTTGCCACCAAACCCGTCCAGCCCGTCTGATGATTCGCGCCAAGCCCGACGCCGGTATCGCCATTGAAATATTCGTAAAACCAAACCAGGTCGCGCCAATTCGGATCGGATTGAAATATCTTTTGATCGCCAAATACCGGCCGCGCACCTTGCTCGGAGCGCAGGAAAATATGCGTCAAGCGCCGCGAGATCTCGGCCGCGGTCTCCCAAAGCGTCATCCGCTGGCCCGATCCCGTGGGACATTCCACCGTAAGAGGATCGCCGAAATAGTAATGGAATTTTTGCAGCGCTTCGATCAATAGAAAATTCACCGGAAACCAGATCGGCCCGCGCCAGTTGGAATTGCCGCCGAAGGTCCCGGCTGTACTTTCGCCCGGCTCGTATCCGACGCGATATTCCGTTCCGTCGGTGGGAAAGATGTAGGGATATTTCAGGTGAACGCGCGAAAGCGCCCGAATGCCGTGCTGCGAAAGAAATTCGTCTTCGTTGAGCATGGTGCGCAAAATCCGCAAGAGCCGCGGCCGCGTAACCAGCGAGAGCAATCTTCGCGGCCCGCCCGCGGATCGCTGGCTCATATCCACGTAAGGAGAAACTTCCGGCATATTGTCCAGAAACCACTGCATGCGCGCCCGGAAACCGGGAAGCGATGAAAGCATTTCCGGCTCCAGCGTCGTTGTGGCAAACAGCGGAATCAATCCGACCATCGAGCGCACTTTCAAAAATCGCTGCGAGCCGTCGGGCAGGCGCAGCGCGTCATAGTAAAAGCCGTCCTCTTCATCCCACAGAGAGGTCCCCGCGTCGCCGTGCTCGTTCATGGCCTGCGCGATGTAAACGAAGTGCTCGAAAAATTTGCTGGCCACATCTTCGTACGCTGGGTCGTCGCGCGCGAGTTCCAAAGCGATCGCCAGCATATTCAGACAATACATACCCATCCAGCTCGTGCCGTCGGATTGCTCGATGTGCCCGCCGGTCGGCAGCGGCCTCGAGCGGTCGAACACACCGATATTATCCAGACCCAGAAAGCCGCCCTCGAACACGTTCATTCCCGTGGGATCTTTGCGATTCACCCACCACGTGAAGTTCAGCAGCAGTTTATGAAAAACACGCTCCAGGAAATTCCGGTCCGCGCGGCCGCGTATTCTTTTCTCAATTTTGTAGACGCGCCACGCCGCCCACGCGTGCACCGGTGGATTCACGTCGTCAAAAGCCCATTCGTACGCCGGCAATTGCCCGTTAGGGTTCATGTACCATTCGCGCAGCAGCAAAATCAGCTGATCTTTCGCGAAATCCGGGTCCACCAGCGTCAGCGCGACCGTATGAAACGCCAAATCCCACGCCGCATACCACGGGTATTCCCATTTGTCCGGCATGGAAATTACGTCCGCGTTGTACAAATGTTTCCAATCGTGGTTGCGCCCCTGCTTTCGCTCCGGCGGAGGCGGCGGGCCAGAGGGATCGCCATCGAGCCACGTGCGAACTTCGTAGTGATAAGACTGTTTCGAGAGCAGCATCCCCGCCAGCGCCTGCCGCTGCACGCTTTGCGCATCGGGCGAATGTTCCTGCGAAATGATTTCCTTGTAGAACTCGTCAGCCTCCGCGATGCGCCGCGTGAACACATCGTCGAATTCTTTCCCAAACATTTTCTCGGACTTGTTCCCGCCGCTCGCAATGGGATCGCGATTCGTGAATCGCAGCCGCACAGCAACGCTCGCGCCCGCCGCAATCGTGTGGCGCGTCAACGCCGCAACCTTGGTTCCCTTGGTGGCCGGATTCACCGCCGCTTTATTGCCGTGCACCACATATTCGTGAAACGCATCCTTCACGTAAGGCGTCCGGTTCGGCGTTGCAAATAAACGCGCGAAATTCGTCTCATTCTCGGTGAAGATCAGCTCCGGCCGCCCTTCCGCCAAAAGCCACCGCTTCCCATAGCGGTACTCATCGATTCCAACAATCGACGCCTCGGACGTTTCCTTGTCGCGCCACAGACTCGGGTGCCCCGGCCGCCTCCCCCAGGACCACACATCGCGGAACCAGAGCGTCGGCAAAAGAACCAAGTCGGCCTGATTCGGCCCGCGATTCACCGCCGTCACGCGAATCAAAACGTCTTCCACGCTCGCCTTCGCGTATTCAACGTACACATCGAAGTAGCGGTTCTCATGGAAAACGCCGGTATCCAGCAGCTCATATTCCGGATCGTGTTTCGTCCTGCGCCGGTTTTCGTCGACCAACTGCGCGTACGGGTAGGCCGCCTGCGGATACTTGTAGAGGAATTTCATGTAAGAATGTGTCGGCGTCGAATCCAGGTAGAAGTAGCATTCCTTGACGTCTTCCCCGTGATTGCCTTCTTCGTTGGAGAGCCCAAACAAGCGCTCTTTCAGAATCGGGTCGCGCGTGTTCCACAAAGCCAGAGCGAAACAGATGTGCTGATGTCGATCGGAGATTCCGGCGATACCGTCTTCGCCCCAGCGATAGGCGCGCGAGCGCGCGTGATCGTGCGGAAAATATTCCCAGGCGTTACCGTTCGCGCTGTAATCCTCGCGCACGGTGCCCCACTGGCGCTCGGACAAATACGGTCCCCAGCGCTTCCAATGCGCCGTGCGCTGCCGCGATTCTTCCAGACGCGATTCTTCAGCCGTCATGATCGAAATCCATAATTCCGCCGTCTAACCTCATCCTTAATCCGATCAAGTGTAGCAAAGGAAAACCGAGAGTTCTCGCGCAGCTTCAGCGGCCGACACTGTCTTGAATCACCGCGGTGACCGGCGGAAGAATTCCGAGATCTCTATAAATGGGCCGGATCAATTTCCGAATAGATTGCAGTTGCGTGGCAAACCAAATGGCGCCCAAAATGCAAAACGCTCCGCTCAGCACGACGGTAAGGGGCGCGCCGATCGCGTGAGCCAGTGCGCCGGCCAGCAAACTCCCGAACGGAGCCATTCCAACAAACGCTACGGTATAGAAGCTCATCACGCGGCCGCGCTTGCCTTCTTCCACGATCGTCTGAATGATTGTGTTGCTGGCCGCCATTTGCTGCATCATTCCGAATCCGCACACCAGCATGAGCGCCAGCGAAACCCACAGCACGCGCGACATTCCAAAGAAAATCAGGCCCACTCCCAACACCGCCGTCGAAAGGGGAATCATTCTTCCCAACCCCAAGACCGTCTTTCGCGCGGCAAGCGATAACGCCGAAACCAAAGCGCCGATTCCCAACGCACCCATCAGAAAACCAAGCGTGTGCGCTCCGCCTTTCAAGACGTTCGCGGCAAAAATGGGCATGAGCACCGTAAATGGCCAACCCATCAAACTCACGATCGCAAACAAAATCAAGATCGTGCGAATCGGCGCGAAACCAGAAACGTATGTCCACCCTTCCTTCAACTGAACGAGCATCGAATCCGCGACATGTTTAACCGTGCCGGGCTTCAATCGCATGGCAATGAGCGAAGCAATCACGGCGAGGTAACTGATCCCATCGATCAAGAAACAATATCCCTCTCCCGATAGCGCGATCACGGCTCCCGCGAGCGACGGACCGATGAGCCGCGCGATATTGACCATGGATGAATTGATCGCGATCGCGTTGCCCAGATCCTGCTTGGCTTCCACCATCTGCACCAGGAAGGACTGTCTGCCCGGCATATCGAACGCATTGATCGCACCCTGGAACGCGCTGAGCCAGATGATTTCCTGAACGCTGATATGCTTCGAGAAGGTAAGAACGGCCAGTGCGAATGACTGCACCATAGCCAGCGTCTGTGTCACCACCAGAAGCTGGCGCAAATTCAGCCTGTCGACCCAAACGCCCGCAAAGGGGGCCAACAAGAATGTCGGTATTTGTCCCGCGAATCCCACGACTCCCAGCAAAAATGCGGACCCGGTGAGGCGATAGACGAGCCAGCTCGTCGCGAGCCGCGTCATCCACGTACCGATCAGTGAGATGCTTTGGCCGCCGAAAAATAAGCGGAAATTGCGATGCCGAAGCGATCGCCAGGCTTGCGAGATGCTGTTTCGCTTGGCGGGAGGTAAAATTGTGGATGGCGACTGGGCGGTCACAACGTTCTATTCTGCCATCCGTTGTGTAGATATCGACTCACAATCGTCCGAGAAGTTACAAGGATTGCTGTAGGGCGCGGAGGGCCGCTGGGCGAAGTTCAGCCGGCTTCACGCCGAGTACATGGCGGCGACTTCGTAATCGAGGACCCTGGGGATCACGAACTCGATGATATTGCCCGTTTGATGGAACGGGATCGGCGCTTCAGCGCGAAGCAACTCGACGCGAGAGACGATTCTACCCGCGGGTAACTTCATGCTCACTCGCTGCTCGCCGATAGGATAAAAGTCGCGTATCCAGCCTTTGTGGGCATTTGGATTTGTATAGTTCAGAACATGCACTGCGAAGCCCGCGCCGGTCTCCCATGCGAAAATCTCGACGATTCCATCTCCTCGCACTTCGACGGGAGCATTCCCGTTCGTCACCCAGCGAACCGAATTTTGAATGAGCCGGCTTAGATCCGTATTTCCCGATCGCCACATGGTGCGCTCAATGTCGCTGGGGAAATACACCAATCGGCTAGCGCCGATTTGCTTCACGACAACGGCGGGATCGTTCGTCTTGGGAATAGGCGGATAGGACAGCTCCGGCGGATACGCGGTATACGCGGGCACCACGGTCAAAACAGGATTGTCCACGGGCGCGATGGGTAACAGAAACTCGGCTCCGGGAATCCAATCGGTATCTTGAAAACCATTGAGGATTTCGTGGCTCCGTTCGATACGCGCAAGAAATCCATTTCCAGTAGACGTCTTCGGCAAGCCCACGGAGTGAATACCGAAGATATCGGCGATTCCAAAATCGGGCCGCCGTTCATTCCGCTCCGTATACATACCAGTCTCAAACGAAGCAATCACGGACCCGCCCGCCGCGACGAAGTCGCGGAGTTGCGCACACTGAGCGTCGCTCAAGAGCGCGATATTGGGCAGCAAGAGGACGTTGTACTTCTTCAGGTTCTCGGCGCCTAAATCATCTTCGTGCACGAAATCAAAAAGGAATCGCCCTTCGAGTAACGCGTAGTAGAGACCTTGGACAGCTTGCGCGGCATCTCCTTCTCCCGGAGATTGATAAAACAATTGGGTTCGCTGTCCCATGACGACCGCAATATTTGCGATGGAGCGTTTATTCTTGAAATGTGGATCGTGACGAGCGAGCCAATCAAAAAACAAACGCCCAGGCTCGTGCCATCGACGATCGGCGCCGAGTCCATCTTCAGCGCCGATAAAGTGATACCAGGGCACCATGCCGCTCGCGACGCTTTCACTCATCCACATGCGCGCTTCGTTTGGGGATTTCGCGATGTTTCTCCAGCGAGGCGTGCCTGTTGACCATGCGGCCGTGACGTTGGTGCTCGTGCGCCCCTTCATGATGGCGTTGCAAACCCGCCCTTGGAGCGAGCAGCCCCAGATCGGGGCAGCTTCGCCACCGCGTCCCTGATTGTCACAATTGAACCATTCGCACATGCCCTCAATTTCTTTCAGATTCGGGCCGCACTTAATCGCTCCTCCCATGTTGGCGAAGAAAAGATTGTCCGGCTTTTTCTCGTTCGCGATTCCGTCATAGAGGCGCCACAGGTACGCAACTCGCGCATTGAATGGTTCCCAATACGCAGGTGTCCGGGGCGCCGGCAAATTCTTGCATGCATCGCAATAGCAAACGGGCAACTGACCAATCGGAGGCCAGGCATTCGTGAAGATTCCGTCGACTTCATAACGCGAATTCACTTCGCGCATGATCGCCGGAATATAGTCCGTGAAATAACTCGTGAACATGCACGTCTGATAGAGCCGCGGATCCTCCGTGTGTTGCAACGGATTGCCGTGAAGATCACGCTTGAACCATTCCGGGTGGGCTTTGAGCGCGTCTTCCCAGTTCAAGTCCGGACTCATGCGCGCCACGACGCGAATGTTTCGCTTTTTCGCGGCCGAACAGCATTCGCCGAAGAAATCGCGATCGTTCAGAAACTTGGCTCTTCGGTGGTACGGAACCGCTGTTGGATAGAACGCGAGTATGCCCGTAACGCTGATCAGCACGGCGTCGACTTTTAAGCTTGCCCAATAATCGGCCCACTCCTCCACGTTCATTACGGCCGGATCGTGTTCCGTCATGTTCAACTGTCCAACGCGGCGAACGGTCTTGTGCCACGGAACGCTCGGAGCCTCGGGGCCTTGCGCGAAAAGAGGATCGGGAAGCGCCGCTGCAGCCGCGGCCGCGGCCGAAAGTGCCATAAAGTCACGACGATTGAATTCCACTTGGAGCTCCCGTTAACCACACAGAAAATAGCGCGATTCCCGCTTATCGCGACGTTTAGAATCCTGTTACCAGCCAGCAGTTTGTACGACGCCGATCCGTCGAATTCAAGGGACATTTCGGGTGTATTCGCGAGCAGGCCGGTGTACGATAGCGCCCCAAAGGACTTGCATTCGCTATAGCTGGGGAGCGAGCGTAGCGGCCAGAATCTGCCGAAACGCGCGGATCGGGCGTCCCGCCGGATGGGGGGGCCGAAACCGCGACCTTTCGACACCCGCGCACCGAATTACCCGAGGCTGCGCGCGCTGCCCTATAGCGACGGCAAGTCAGTCGAGCCGAAAAGCAATGCCACGGACTACGTCGATCTGTGCGTTTGCGCTGGTGATTGTCGCGACGGTCTCCATTCCGCTCGGAGCATTTCCCATTCGCACGCTGCCGGATGGCTACACGCGCCGCGTCTGGCAGATGGCCGACGGCCTGCCTGAAAATACCGTACAGTCGTTCGCGCAAACTCCGGACCACTACCTCTGGATTGGAACTACCGGCGGGCTGGTGCGCTTCGATGGCGAACGGTTCGTGATCTTCGATCGCGAAAACACGCACGAAATTCCCGACAACAGCATCTTCGCTCTTATGGTCGCCCAGGACGGCACGCTTTGGGCGGGAACCGATGGTGGCGGCGTGTTCCGCTACAAGGACGGCATTTTTCGCTCGTACGGGCAAGCCGAAGGACTGGAAGACGGGCACGTGCGAACGGTGTACCAGGATCATAAGGGCACCATTTGGGCCGGCACGGACGCAGGACTGTTTCGACTGGACGGCGACGACTTCACGCGAGTTGACGGCCGCGGAAACGTTCCGAGCTTAGCGGTTCACTCGATTCGAGAGGACCGTGCCGGAAGACTGTGGGTCGGCGGATCGAAGCTGTTGATGATCGATGGCAACAATTGCCGCGAATTCTCGCTGAGCGGAGGTCCGAGCGCCAGCCGAGTGAAAACCATTTTCCAGACCAGCGACGGCACGCTGTGGGTGGGGACAGTAGCGGGACTCGAGCGGATGGCCCCCGGGGGGGCGGGCGGTGGGCACTTCGTAGTGATACCCGGAATCACCAGTACCGTGCGAGTGCTGCGAGAGGACCGCGACGGCACTCTGTGGATTGGAAGCATAGGTGCGGGGCTGATGCGCTATCAAGACGGCCGCTTTAGCTCGGTCGCAACCCCGGACGATCCTCCCAGCAGCACGGTGTTATCGGTATTTGAGGATTCCGAGCAGAACATTTGGGTAGGTTTGCAGACCGGACTCTTGCGATTGAGCCGGACGGCACTGAGCACGTTTCCGTTACCGGGCGCGCAGAACGCGGATTTTGGCACGGTCTATGCGGATCGCGACGGTTCGCTGTGGGTTGCCGCGTCTCACCTCTATCGAATTGAGCCACGTCGCAACCGCTCGGTGGAAATCCCCGATCCCGAGCCAGGAATGCGCGTGCGCTGTGTTTTCCGCGACCGCGAAGGCGATTGGTGGGTCGGCACCGAGGGCCACGGAGTGTTCCTGACGCGAGGAAACGAGCACATCCGCTATACCAAGAGCACCGGCTTGGTGAACGATTTCGTGCGGGTATTTCTTGAAAGCCGCGACGGCAGCGTATGGATTGGCACAGACGAAGGCGTCAGCCGTTGGCACGACGGCAAGCTCACGAACTATGAGATGAGCGACGGGCTATCCTATTTCAGCATTCGCGCGCTACTTCAGGACAGCCGCGACGACGTCTGGATCGGAACCGAGCAAGGCGTAAACCGTTGGCACGACGGCCACTTCGCAAACGATGACGTCACCCGGGCGCTTCGCAACGACAAGGTTTGGACGATTCACGAGGATCGCGACCGTGGGCTGTGGTTCGGCACTCTTGGCGACGGGCTGTTTCGCTGGCGCGACGGGAAACTGACGCATTTCACCACCGAACAGGGCCTGGCGAGCAATAGCATCTATGAGATTCTCGAAGATCCTCGCGGCACGTTTTGGATGAGCGGCCCGGACGGGATTTCGTCGGTAAATCGCAGCGATCTCGATCAATTTGCGCGCGACCCGAAGTTTCGTCCCGCGGTGACGCTCTATGGATTGTCCGACGGGGTCGAAGCCACGCAGATGCACGGCGGTGTGCAGCCGGCTGGGTGCCTCGCCCCGAACGGCGAAGTGTGGTTCGCCAGCAATCGTGGTCCCGTAAAGATTGTGCCGAATCAGACGCGCCCTGAAGGATTGGCACAAGTGGTCATCGAACAGGTCCTGGTGGATGGTCGCGAGGCGCCGACGTCTGCCAAGTTGATCGTTCCGCCCGGCGAGGGAAGACTACAGATCGATTACGCTGCGATTCGTCTGCGATCGCAGGAACGCATCCGATTCCGCTACCGACTCATGGGATTTGATCGCGGGTGGATTGAGGCATTGCAGAACCGGGTGGCGAGCTACACCAATCTTCCTCCGGGCCAATACCAGTTTCAGGTGCAAGCGTTCGAGACGAATATGCCGGATAAGGTGACGCAGGCGTCGCTGGGCATCGACTGGCGTCCCCACATTTACCGGACAGGTTGGTTCCTGAGCCTCTGCGTGGCGGGAATCATTGCGCTCACATTCCTGGCGTTTCGCTTGCGGCTCGGGCAGGTCCATAAGAGGTTTGAAGCGGTACTCGCCGAACGCAACCGCATCGCTCGCGAGATGCACGACACCGTGATTCAAGGATGCACAAGCACATCGGCGCTGCTGGAGGCGGTAGTATCGCTCGAACCGAGTATCGAGGGCGAGAGGCGCGAGTTGCTCGATTCGGCGCGCAGTCAGGTGCGGTCAACAGTGGAAGAAGCGCGCGAAGCTGTATGGAATCTGCGGCGCGGCGAGAACGCTTCACCGGAAATCGGGCCGTTGCTGGATCAGATCGCACGCCAAGCGAGCCATCTTTCCCATGTGCCGGTGAAGTTCGACGCGCGCGGCAAAGCCGTACCGCTCGATGGAGACGCCGAGCACGTGCTGCTGATGGTAGCGCGCGAAGCGGTCTATAATGCCGTCCGGCACGCCCAGCCCAAGGAAGTCCGTATTAGAGTGCAGTTCGCCGAGAAGTCGGCATGGATTGAGGTTGCGGATGACGGCTGCGGATTCGACCCCGCAACGGCAATGGTCCTCGAAGGGGCGCATTTCGGGCTGGTCGGAATGCGCGAGCGCGTGGAGAGTGTGGGCGGACGGTTCAGCGTGGATAGCGCGGTGGCCAAGGGAACGCGCATCTGGGCTGAGGTCCCCATTCGGGCGGTGAGTGGGAAGAAATGGGTCACGGCATAAACAGCAATCGTGGGGAAGGAATTGCAATGACAATCGGCCAAAAAACAACGGTTCTCGTCGTCGACGATCATCCCATCATGCGCTTGGGCGTGGCAGCCATCATCAACGCGCAACAGGACATGAAGGTCTGCGCGCAAGCCGGCACCGGCGAAGAGGGCGTGGAGAGCTTCAAAAAACATCGACCTGACATCACATTGATGGATTTGCGGCTGCCGCGAATGAGCGGCCTCGAGGCTTTGCGCGCGATTCGGCAAATCGATTCACATGCGCGAAGTATCGTGCTTACGACTTATGAAGGCGACGAAGATATTCACCAGGCGATCGCGGCCGGGGCTCTGGGATACATCATCAAAGGCATGTCGCACGAAACGCTGGTAAACGCCCTCCGCAAGGTGCGCTCCGGCATGCGCTTTCTGCCTCCTCCTGTAGTCCGCAGCTTGGCCGACCGTACCCCGAACTCGGATTTGAGCCCGCGGGAACGCGAAGTGCTCTCGCTGATCGTTCACGGCAAGACAAACAAGGAAATCGCCAGCGCCCTCGGAATCACTGAGGCCACCGTAAAGTGCCATGTCAGCGTAATTCTCCTCCAGTTGGGCGTCACCGACCGCACCCAGGCCGCCATGGAAGCCCTGCATCGGGGTCTGGAACACCTGTAGACCTCGACTGCCAGGCTCGCAAGCTTTCGTATCCTACCTTGGTTGGATTCCCGCGGGCCGCCCTTCCGGTAGATTCGGGGGCGAAGTATGCCCTGACTGCCCATGACCCCACCCCTTCGGACGTGCTTTTCCCTAGTTCTCCTGATTGCAATTGCGCACGCCCCCAAGGTTCGGGCCGTTCCAGGACCTCGCCCGCCCTCGGAGGTGGTGATCGATGCTTCAGTCGCGGCAGCGCCGCCCGCGCCGTTGTGGTTCGCCGCGGGTGGCCGCTCACCGCAGGGCGAAACACTCGGCGTAAACAGCCGGTACCTGCTGCGCGATGGAAAGCCGTGGTTTCCGGTAATGGGCGAATTTCAATTCTCGCGCTATCCCGCATCCGAATGGGAAGACGAAATCCTCAAGATGAAAGCCGGCGGAATCCAGGTGATTTCCACGTACGTCTTCTGGATTCATGTCGAAGAGATCGAAGGACAATTCGATTGGACCGGCCAGCGAGATCTACGCCGGTTCGTCGAGCTTTGCCGCAAACACGGAATGTACGTATGGGTGCGCATCGGGCCGTGGGACCACGGCGAATGCCGCAATGGCGGATTTCCAGACTGGCTGATTAACAAAGGATGCCCAGTACGCCAAATCGATCCCGTCTATCTAGGATATGTGAGCCAGTTGTATAACCAAATTGGCGGCCAACTCCGCGGTCTGCTCTGGAGGGACGGCGGGCCCGTGATCGGAATACAGCTCGAAAACGAATACCACGAACGCGGCCCGGGCAAAGGTGTCGACTACCTCGTGGCGCTCCGGAAGCTGGCCCTTCAGGCAGGGTTGAATGCCCCATTCTTCACCATCACTGGATGGGACGATGCCGTTATTCCGCCCGACGGCGTTCTCCCCGTTTTCGGAGGCTACGAAGATGGTTTCTGGTGGCGCAGTGTGGACGAGCTTCCGCCGAGCGCAAATTATTTCTTCACTCCGATTCGGCGCGATGAGGATGTAGGAGACGATCTAAAATCGAAGCGTCCCGATATTGACGCGCTCGATTCTCGTTACCCATTTCTGACGGCGGAAATGGGCGGAGGCATGGAGCTTTCCTACCACCGCCGGCCATTGATCGCAGCGGACGATATTGCGGCGATGGTCGTGACGAGGCTTGGCTCCGGTGTTTCGCTCTATGGCTACTACATGTTCCAGGGAGGAACGAACCCCGAAGGCAAGCTGACCACTCTCGAGGAATCGCAAGCCACCGGCTATCCCAATGACATGCCGGTGAAATCCTATGACTTCCAAGCGCCGCTCGGCGAGTTTGGGCAGATGCACGATTCTTTTCGCGTCCTGAAAATATTCGACATGTTCCTGGGAGATTTTGGAAGCAGCCTCGCACCGATGACGCCCTACTTCCCCGAGAGAATGCCCGCGAATAAGAATGACACCGGCACGCCGCGAGTTGCGGTGCGAATGCAAGGCAACCGCGGATTCCTCTTCATCAACAACTATCAGAGAACCTATCCGCTGCCCGAACGAACGGGTTTTCAAGTAAAGATCGAAACGCGGTCCGGCGGGGTGGAAATTCCGCGCGCGCCCGTGAACATCCCGAGTGGCGCCTACGCGATCTGGCCTGTCAATCTGGATCTCGGCTCCGCGGTGCTTCGGTATGCCACGGCACAGCCACTGTGCCGGCTTCGCGAGCAGAACACATTCGTGTTCTTCGCATCACCAGGCATTGCGCCCGAATTTGCGATCGAGGACGCCAATGGCAATTCCATTGAAGCCCCGCACGCGACGATTCTGCGAAGTCAAGACGCGACCTATGTCTCGGGAATCGAGCCCGGCCCGCAGATTGCGATCACAATTCGCGATCGCAAAGGCGGTGCCACGCGAATCATAGTTCTCTCCCGAGAGCAGTCCCTCGATGCCTGGAAAGCCACGCTTGGCGGGCGAGAACGATTGATCCTATCGCCCGCGGATATATTCTTCGATGGAGATCGCATCCATTTGCGCGCGAGCGATCCCGCGCTGCTCGAAGCTTCGTTCTATCCCGCGTGGATGCATTCGCCAACCGGTTTTCAGGATATCGGCCGCGATGGAATTTTTGAGCGTTACACAGTCTCGCCGCAGCCCGCGCCGTTGAATCTTGCCGCCTCAGTCCAGGAATCGGATTCGGGCGGCGATCCGCCTCCGGCCAAAATGGGCCATGGAGTAGCGATCGTTCCGGATGATTCGGAATTCGACACTGCGGCGCGATGGACGATTCGCATCCCTGGTGCGCAGACTTCGAACGATTCGCTCCTGAGTATCCAATATCAAGGCGACATCGCGCGGCTATACGTTGACGGAAAACTCTTTACCGATAATTTTTATAACGGATCGGCATGGGAGATCGGACTCTGGAGATTTTCCCCGCAGGAATTGGCACAGGGACTTGAGTTGCGCGTCCTGGCGCTGCGCAGTGACACTCCGATGTATCTGCCGCCGGGAGCGCGCCCCACATTCCCGGCATCCGGCCAAATCGCCAAACTGATCGGCGTGCGCGTGATTCCGGAATACGAAGTGGTCAGGGATCTGGGACACGATCAACACTAGCTACGCGTGCGGATGGCGTCGACGGCCTTTCTGGCCCCTCTGGCCTTTATGGCTCTTGTTCCCGCAGCTCGCGCGCAAAGCTCGGAGTACGCGGTCGGCGCGGATGTCTCTTTTCTGAAGGCCGCGGAAGACGGCGGAAAAGTTTTCAAAGACAATGGCCAACCGAAACCCGCGCTGGAAATTCTGGCGGGAATATTTTGGTGGGAACCCGCGGTAGCAGACCCCCTCGTGTCACGCGGGTTGTTCGATGCCAATGGGAACGCCCTTCCCGCGCTTCGCGTCTTCGACAAATTCACGCTGCACTGATGCTGGGGCGCAAAACGCGCGGGCCAGGAGCAATTGCGCCGGGCTATTGCGAAGAATCCGGAGTATCCGGCATTTGGTCGGCGTTACCTTGCGGGCGTTTGTTCATCTGAAGGTAAATTGTTCTCACCTGATCTTTCGTTTTCTGGATTTCATCGAATAATTTCGTTTCTTTAGCCGCGTCATCGGGCATGTTGAGTCTCTTGTAAACCGTGCTCAGGCGGTAGTGGGCTTCGCTATTGAGCGGATCGGCCTCGACTGCCGCACGCAGGTACTTCAACGCGCCCTCCGGCTTCTCCATCAGCATCAGCACGCGCGCGAGGCCTATTTGCGCTTCGACGCTGTGAGGATTCATGGCCAGCGCGCGCTCGTAATGTCCGTAAGCGCCTTGCGTGTCCGTTTGCATCAACGCGATCCGCCCCAACTCCGCCTCGATATTCGCGTTGTCTCCTTCGTTCTGGATCGCGGTTTGCAATTCCTTTTGCGCCTCCGCCTCGGATTCCGGCTTGGAGGGCGCGGCCTCAAGGATCGCTTCCGCCAATTCATAACGCACACCCGGCAAATGCGGATCCAGTTCGAGGCATTTTCTGTAGTGAACGATCGCGCCATTCGCGTCGCCGTCGTTCACCAGTCGCTCAGCGATCACCTGCTGCATGCGAGCCGAGCCGGGGGCGAGAATCGTCAGCTTGTTGAGCGTATCGTCGGCCATTTCGTTATATACGAGCTGCGCGAGATACAAAACGTCCACGTTATTCGGATCGATGTCGAGCAGCGATTGAATCATGCTCGCTGTCCGATCGAGATCGCCCTGCCGGTAATACAGCCCGGCAAGTTCCATGCCCACTTCCATTCGCAAGTTCTTCTCCGTCAGCTTCGGGTACACGCTCTCGAGCGTCGCCTTTGCGGAGCTCCGCCCCATTCGATTCTCACAGATACCCAGCATCGCCTTGGCCTTCAAGATCGAAGGCTCAATCGCCAGGGCTCTCTGGAAATCCGGCGATGCGCTTTGGCAATCCCCCTCAAGAAATCGCACCGCGCCCCGATTAGTGAGCGCCGCCGCGTTTTTGGGATCGATTGCGAGAACGGCGTTGAATTCTTCCAGCGCCGCGTTGGCATCGTTCGCTTGGATGTCCTGTGCCGCCTTGCGGAAGTGCTCCTGTATCTCGGCAGCGCGCGAGGCTGCGGTTTGCGCGCCCGTCGGTGGGGCCGCGATTCCCAGCATTCCGAACACAAGAATCAACGCGAAGGCGCATGGGCTGGCCGCCCGCATCGCGGTCACTCTTGAAACAGCGCCAATATCAAATACAGTTTCGTGGAGCTTTACCGAATCTGGCTTTTTCATGGAGGAAATAAGGGCTGCCCTTAGATTTCGTCGAGCGAGTTGCGTAAAGCTTCTCGCCGCCCGGCTACATCGGCTACGCTTTCACCATATCACGGCATGCAAATCGGGGCGGGCGGAAATTCCGTGCGTGACCGCCGCGTGGGCGATCGAACGAGATCTGCTGCTTCCAGCATGGCATGGCCCGCAAAAAAAACTGCGGGGTGCGGAGGGAGGCTTCTTCCGCACCCCGCAGGCTTGGGGTGGTTCAAACTTTAGCGTTGCACTTAGAACGTAAAGTGAGCGCCAATCTGTATAAGCCGCGCGTTGCCCGTCACGCCCGTGATTTGGCCAGATGAACCATCTGACAAAGTGGTCGTGCCGGGAACATAGGAAACGTTGTCGTCCGGATTGCTAAAGTTGGGATGGTTGAACAGATTCGTAATGTCAGCCCTGAGTTGGAGCATCATCCCTTCGCGCCAGTGAAGTGGGAAATCCTTCGCGATGCTGAAATCCACATCGCTGAAGCCTGGCCCGATGAGAGTGTCGCGTCCGCTGTTGCCAAAAGTTCCAGGCGCCGGATCTGCGAACGCAGCAGGGTTAAACCACTGCGTGCCAATGCCCACGTTTGAATGGCTCCCGATAACTGGGTTGCCAACGACATTGGCAAACAGAGCAGAGGAGGCGCCATTGTTGGGAACGCCGGCGCTTAGGGAATTGACTAGCCCCGGATCGAGAGCATCCGCCACGCCACTCGTGCCAATCACGGGCGTGAACGGGGTCCCGCTGTGCCATTGGAAGGTACCGGAGACTTGCCAGCCTCCGACGATCTCGTCAAGCACCCCGTGGAGCACAAACTGGCGCCCACTGCCGAGGGGAATTTGCCAGACGATTTCACCGGTCAAGGTATTCGCCGCGTTGAAGTCAGACAGACCGTAGTTTGCGGCTGGGTTGTACGCATTCTGGTAGGCATCGATGCCCGCTCCATGACCGGAGCCGGTACCGGTGTCAAGCGACTTGGACCAGGCGTAGTTGGTAAAGAAGCTCAGGCCATACGTCATGCGCTTTTGCAGACGGAGTTGCAAGGCGTTGTAATTCGACCATCCGTCATAGGTCTCGGACACGATCGACGAGTATTGTGGCACAGGACCCACGCAGTTCTGGTTAACGTTCGTCATGACGCCGTTGACGGGTTCGTTGATCGTCGCGCACTTCGTGCTCAATTGGCCCAGCGGAGCCTGATCGGTGTCCGTTTGGAAGCCCTGGTTCGTGCCGTGGGTGTAGACATAGCCGGCGTCCACCAAGATCCCGCCCGCGAACTCATGCTGAATATCGAGCATGTATTCCGACACGTATCTGGTCGGGGAAGTCGGTTGATAGTACTCCACGCTGTTGTAATTCGACACCTCTGGCGTAAGACTCGAGAGTGTCGTGATCGCGAACGTGCCGGGAGCCGGTCCGACGGCCAGTTTGAATTCCGCTGGGCCACCAGAGTTGTTCTGCAAAAAGTCACCGGAGAAAAACGGGTCAGTGGCGCCATCGGTGTAACTTTCGGCGGAGCGAGGCGCGACGAAAATGCCGAAGCTTCCCCGAATCGCCCAGTTCTCTTTGGGCGACCAAGCGAAGCCAACACGCGGCGCGAATTCCTTATAGTCGTTATTTTGGAGTTTATTCAGGTCGTTGATCGTTCCGCCGTTGGCGGTGTCGCTAGCGCCGCCGAGGAGTATGGCGCCCTTGGCGTTGGGGTTGAGAGCGCACGTATCAGCGGTTTGGTTGCACTGATACGCACCGGTATTGTTTAGGGTCGGGTCGTAGGTACCGAACTCATTGAAAGATACGCCCCAGCCGGACTGGATCTGCCAGCGGAGGCCCAGGTTCAACGTCAAGTGGGACGTGACCTTAAAGTCGTCGCCAACGAACAGCCCGGAAGTCCAATTGTGCTCGCTCTCTTGCGGGTCGCTCGTTACGAACCATTGATCGACGTCGCCAAGAAGGAAATCGGCGTAGGGGTTTCCGGTAACGTTTCCGTTGAATCCGAATGAACCCGATTCGGAAGCCCCCCAGTTGTTGTAGTTCTGGTAGAACTTGTCGAATTCGCCGCCCACCTTGATGGTGTGCCTGCCGCGAATGAGCGTCAGGATGTCGGAGAAAGTGTAGGTTCCCTCTCCCAGAATGGCATTTGTATTGCCGTTGCCGTTGACGCCGCCACCACCCACACTTGAAGAACCTTCTGTCCCCAAGTTAAAGGAGCCAGATGATCCGTTTTCGATAACAATCTGGGGAAACTGGTTGTAGGGAGCATTGGTACCGTAGGCCGGCTCAAGGCCAACCGTCGCTGGAGCGTTCTTGTTCCAGGAGAACGGAAGGTAGGCGTCGAGCTCGCGCTCCGCCCCAGCACGAAACTCGTTCAGCGCGGTCGGGCTGATTGTCCACGTTTCCGTCACCTGCCCGGTCAGGTTGTAGTTGTTCGCCGATTCGAACGCCGAAGCGAGACTTGGGTACAGAGGATCCGGCGCGATATCCGTCACAAAGTTGGGGAAGTAGTTGAAACTAAACGTGAGCTTCTGATTGGGAAGGAAGTTGTAATCGACCTTGCCCTCATAAAACGTGCTGGTATTCGATTCGGAGCCGTTGAAGAGAAAATCGCTAGACGGGTTGCAAGTCGGGGAAGTTGGGCATCCCGCTTTCCAGCCCGTAGCGGTTGCCGCTGGGAAGTAGGTCTGGAGATTCTTCGCCACGGTATCGAAATCTGCCGTCGGGATGGAAGTGGTCGTGCAGCCCGCGCATCCGGCAGGAACCGTGGTAAGTGGGTCCCCCGTGAAGTTCCCCGCTTCCATCGCGGTGGTCGGGTAACTGTAGGTTCCCTGCACCGTGCTGGTCGAAGGCAGGCGCTGGTAAGCGAAAAAGAAAAACAGCTTATTCTTGATGATCGGCCCGCCCACGGTCCCGCCGAACAGATTATAGTGCGTTGGCGGCTTCGGCCCGGTGACGTCTGTGTAAGACCTGGCTTCGAAAACGGTGTTTTGATCGTACAAAAAGCCGCTGCCGTGCCAAGTGTTCGTCCCGCTCTTGGTGACCGCGTTAAAAGCACTGAGGCCGTTGCCATACTCCGGGCCCGAGTTGAACGAATTGATATTGACCTCGGCGATTGTGTCAACGGGAACGATGTTGTTGCTACCGTTGAAATCTCTCGGAGAGGTCGCATTCGATCCATCAATCGTGAAGCCGATGTTGTATCCCTGCGTGCCATTGACTCCGGCTTGTTGACCGTTGGCTGATCCCGACCCCCCGCCATTATTTACGCCGGGAGCCATCGCAACCAGTGCGTTGCGCCAGTCTGGGGCTCCGCCGAATGTTCCAACGATAGGCGTAGCTTCGACTTGCTCCTCATTCACGTTCTGGTGCTGCTCGGATGTTTCCGTCTCGACCAGCGGCGCGGCGGAGTTCACCACGACTTCTTGCGTTGCGGTGCCGATCTGAAGCGTGGCATCGATTTCCAGGGTTTCGATCTCGAGCTTAATGCCTTGGCGGATGAAATCGCGAAAGCCCTGCTTCGTGAAAGTGATTATGTAGTTCCCCGGCGACAGGAAGGGAACGTCGTACAGACCGCTAGCGTTCGTTGTCGACGGTGTGACGAGACCCGTCGCCACATTTTGGATGGAGACGGCAGCTCCGGGTATCACAGCTCCCGAAGCATCCGTCACGGCCCCCTTGAGTTCTCCCGTGATGGATTGTTGCGCACGCGCCAAGGCGGGTATCAAAGCTACCGCCAACAGCAACGCGCATACACGACCATAGCTTACAAACGTCTTCTGACTCTGCATCGAGCCTCCCAAGCGCATGCCCAATCAAGACCACAAATTTAGGGTCGACAAGGATAGGACAGCGCACTTACCCCGAATCTGGCCGCATACTAGTCCCTAGCCGGAGGTGCATAAATCAGCCAAAAGTAGGATAAAACAGAAAAAGTAGTATTTTGCATTAGAGCCGTCCCCGACCCACTTTCTCGCATTTTCCATTGGTTTGCCAAAGGCGCTCTATCACCCGCTGGTCGGCGCGGCGCAGCACCCCGTCACGGCTCCGGGCCACTGACTAGGCACCCACAACCCCTTTATTTACAGAGCGTTCCCGCGATCATGGGCTATTGTCCGCCTGCTGCCCGCTTATCCCGAGCTTTACGTAGGGACCGATTTTCTGGAAGATGAGATTGCACTGGCTGCATCCGGACCTCGCGATAGCGGATCGCCGAGATAAGCAGAGCTACCCCGTTGGGCCTAGATCGTCTCTTCCGGCGCGGCGCTCAAAACAAAGTTCACAGTCTGAGCCCCGAGGCGGGGGTGTTTCGCGGTTAGGCGCACAGTGCCTGCTTGCTCTTTAGCGCGAATCCAGATCGCGCCTGTGCCTCCGATAAGCGCAAACGGATTGTCCCCGATCAATTCCCCAGGCCCATCGAGCGTGAAGGAAATGGGATCATTTGCAAAAGTTCGCACCGCTCCGAACTCATCCGTTACGCGCAGAACGACGCGCGTGGTATCGGCGCCATCCGCCATGAGCTTCAGATCGTCCGGCAGCAACAGAAACTTGCTGTCGACGCCCCGGCCCGAGAGCGACTTCGAGATCACCTGCTTCCCCGCGAGATACCCGTCAATCCGCAGATCGCCCCAACCGGCGCGAAACTTGCTAACGTCAAGAATGAATGGCGGATACTTCAGATTTCCAAATTCCTTGCGGTCCGGATCGAGCTCCGCCAGTGGCATCCACGGATTAGTATCGACGCTGCCCGCGCGTGTGAAAATTTTGAGATGGTCGCAGTTGGAGCAAAACACGGCCTTGGTGAAACCGACCGACTCATCCCCCCGGGCCCAATGAAAGGCCGGCTCGAGCACGATCTCTTCGGAAGGATCGCATTGCGATTTATAGAAGCCAGCGGCCGGCTTCGGTTCTCGAAAAATATCTGAAACACCGTGATAGCAAATGCGGTCCCCGGAACCGAAATTAGCATGTGTGTTGTAATCAAAAGCGCACCAACCGATGCCGCCGGCATATTGCGCGTTGGAACCAAGCTGGTTGTGAATTCGCGCGTGACGCAGCGTATGTTCGCGCTGCCGTTCGTCGTCGTCTGTGCTCTTCGTCGGAAAAGTGTGTCCGACGAACTCAGTGTTCAGGTAGCGGGGATGATTCGGCGGCTTGAGCGGAAACCCGAAATCGTTCACTGTAAACACATCTTCTAAAAACTCAGATGCCTGGAAGTTCCGGATTCCGCCTGTCTGGCGCGTGCCGTCAAGCGCGTGCGCAAGCGCATTGGTCCGCACATAAAAATCGTGGTCATCCTTCGATTCGTTGATGCGCACTCCCCACAAAATGATCGAAGGATGATTCCAGTCGCGACGAATCATGCGCCCAACGTTGTCGACAGCCGCATCTTTCCATTTTTCGTCGCCGATATGTTGCCAGCCTGGGATTTCTTCCAGTACGAGCAGGCCGATTTCATCGCAACAGTCAAGGAAGTGCCGCGACTGCGGATAGTGCGAAGTCCGCACGATATTGCAGTGCAATTGCTCGCGCAGAATCTTCGCGTCCTGCCGTTGCACGCGCCCGGGCATCGCCTGTCCGGCAAATGGGAACGTCTGGTGCCGGTCAAGCCCGCGCAATTTAATAATTTTCCCGTTCAACGAGAAGCCGTGATCGGTAAAGGTCGCTTCACGGAAGCCGATCCGGCGCGTGTCTTCGTCGACGACCTTGCCGGATCGCAGCAAGCGCACATGAACGGTGTATAGATGGGGCTGATCAAGATTCCACAGCCGCAAGTTCCCGAGCCCCGTAATCGAAACAGTTTGGCGCGCCGGATCGTTCATCGTCTCCGAGCTTGCATACGCGGGCCCGGACGTAACTGGATCAAGCGTGCCTGAAGACTCCGCAGCAGCCGCGGCGCTCACAGCGCCCGTTCCTTTTCCCACAACCTGATCGCCATCGCGAAGCTCGACTTCGAGCGAGTAATCGTCGTTCGCCGCCGAACGGCCAGCGACAAAGCAATCCACGTCCAGTGACGGAGTGGCGCTCAACACATCCTTCGGATGAGCAAAAATATTGTCGATATACGTGGCGGGAACAATCCGCAGCGCCACCTCACGATAAATCCCGCCAAACGTCATGTAGTCAATCTCATACCCGAACGGCGGAATGTCCGCGCGCTCGGTCGAGTCCACCTGCACCACCAGAACATTCTCCGCCGCCTCGCGCAGATGCGGCGTAAGCTCAAATGAAAATGGAGTGAATCCGCCCTTGTACTCGCCAAGCGCCGCGCCATTGATCCACACGGTCGAGGCGGTCATCGCGCCTTCAAAATCCACAAAAACGCGCTTACCCGCGGCAGCGCGCGGAAGCCGGAAGCGCCTTCGATACGTGGAGACAAATTCATAATTCTTGTCGTCGAAGCTGTGCCACGGTTCACGGATGTTCGCGTGCGGAATCACCACGCGCTCAAACGCCGAATCATCGAACTCGGGCGATTGGGCGCCGTCCACTTTTGCGGGATGAAAGCGCCAGTTGCGATTGATCGGCAGAATGATTCGACCCTGCTGAGTCCGCTCGTCTCCGAATACTGGCGTTCCTCGAAAAGCGGTCGCAGCCAGCGCCACGCCGGTCGTCTTGATAAAATTGCGTCGATCCATGGGGCCTCTCGGACAACAATTTCAGCGAATGAATGCGGTGAGCTGATCCGCTGGAGCGTTTTTATCTTTCCACCTTAATCTCATACCACGTGGTGACGGCGGCCCCGAGCGAAATCTTCCATCCGTCGCCGTCCTTCACTGCGCTGCTGGTAGCCCCGAGGGGCTGCCCCGCTCCATCAATCGGCTGGACATGCAGCGCGCGAGCGCTTTCAAGCCCGCGAAGCGTAACGCTACCTTTCACCTGTTCGATGAGCGACGGCGAACCACCCCAACTCGTCACGTCCGTCCCCGCTGAGTTCCATTCCTGGCCCGTATTCTCGACGCGCCCTCCTGCAACCAGAAGAAGTTTGGACGCCTGGGCGATCGGCTTGCCGTCGAGAGAACTTAGTTGAATAGCGCAAAAATTATTCTCAACCTGCGCCGCGAGATTGCTCACGGCCTTTCCATTCGCCCGCACAAATCCGATCAACGCCTGGCTCCGGGGCGAATCGATGGTCACCAAGCCCGTCTGCTGTGGCGAGGTGTACCAAGCAAGTTGACGCGTATCCGATATGATCGGATCGGGCGCGGCCTCTTTAGGAAAGGACTGGGTAGCAGCGCCGTCCAACGACGAGATACGCACCTCGTGTTGGAGCGGCAAATAAAGTGGAAATCCCGCCGTAAAGTACGGCCGGTCCGTGGTTGGCAGAATCATGCTGCTAAACACTTGATCCGTCGTGTAAGACCGCTCCACCACGCTCCGCGCCTTTGCAATATCGCCGCGAAGAAACATCAGCGCGCCTGCAGCAAGTTCCGGCATTTTCACCGGATCGAGCCCGATGTCAAACGCGTCGCCGACATACGGTTTCCATGCGGGATCGAGTTTCGGTTCAAACGTGTACCACATGATTGCGTCCCAATCCTGCAGCGCGCCGTACGCGGCGAGAATCGGAAATCCTTCGCTGTCGTAATCGTTCGGAAACGGATTGTTCACTTCGCTCACGGTGTAAGGTTTCCCTACGACCGCGGAGCGCGAAAGCTCCACCACGGTGGAATTGAACGGATCATTGACCATCGGAGATTTGTGGGAATAAACGCCGGGATGCTCCCAGTAGTCGTGACCATCGATCACGTCCATTGACAAAGTTGCACGTAAGATCGGATAACCGCTGTTCGAGTGGCTATGATCGGCGGTCGCGATCACCAGAGATTTTGAACCAAGCGTTTGCTTCAGGTAGTTCTCCATGTCCGCAAAATAATCGTGTTGCAAATCGTTGTAGAACCCCGCCTCCGCGTAAATCCGTTCCGCCGGCGCCTCAGCCTCTACCGGAGCGCCGCCAGGAAACGGTGCTCGCGGCTGCATCAGCGGCACGGCCGCGGCGTCTCCCTTCACACCGGCGATCTCGCGAAGCTTCGCGACCTGCTCGGGAGTGCGATGTTTCGCGAGCCACTGGTTGTACATGTCCGTCAGCTCTTGCAGATAAAACGGCGAGGGCGGACGAAATCCAATGTTGATCGCGTTTTCATTGTTGATCTCGATCAGCGCCACGGCCGGATCTTGGGTGTATTTCAATTTGGTGTACGGATTCAAATGCGCCAGAAGCTTCTGCGCGTAGTCCTTCTGCAACTCAATCATGCGCCGGTCGTACAGTGAAGTTCCCTTCTCCCCTTGCCTCAGAACATCCGCGTCTTGTACGCCATCACCCGCTTTGAAAGGGCGGCCGACCAGGAGATTAAAATCAATGTAGATGCCGCGCTTTTCGAGCTCCGCAATGAAGTAATCCTCTCGATCGAACGCTTCCGCATCCAGAGTCTGCGTATCCTGGCGGCTGCTATCGATCAGCCCACGCGGTGTTAGCAAATCCAGGAACTGAAACCGCACGCAATTCACTCCGAAGCGCGCTAGCGTAGCCGCCCACAACGCCGCATCCGCCTTCGGCGGAATTTGTTGCGAACCTTTGCTCCAATCCGTGATGTTCACGCCCCAAAAGCGAATGCGTGCGCCGTCTCCCGTCGCCAAATGTCCGTCCTTCACTTGAATAAATCCATGCTTGCCCGCGGGGGCGTCCAGAAGGAAAGACACGTCCACGGGTGACGACGAAAGCGCTCCGCCTCGATGATCCATGGTGAAGGGCACCATTCCCTCCGTCGTCTGCGCTCGGAGCAACGGACAGGTTCCGGCGAAGGCGACCATCAGCGCGACAACGGTGAGTCGGATTTTCATTGGTTCCCTTTCCATTGAAACGTGGCCATCGAATAGTCTCGCTCGCAACTTCTTCGCGGACTTTGCGGTTTTCGAAATTGCCGTCCCCTGCGACTCTATGCCGGTCGATGCCCGAAGCGAATCCCACAAAAGTAGTATTCCGCCGTCACTCGCATCACAATCGCGTTCGTGTGCCAATCCTACTAAAGTTGGATTCACACCGCACACGGAGTGTGGTCCGATGCACGGGCACGGAATTCCCACGTGCGCGCTCGACTTGCAGCCAGCGGAAGTCGAGTGTTGGCTCTACCTAGAGCCCACCAAACGAAGGATCAACGCATGCGCCTCCGTACGCTTCTTCAACTGAAAGTATGCCTGCTATTGGTTCTGCTGGCATTATGCGCAACAGCGATCGCGCAACAACCGGTGGTCCTGCTTTGGCCAAACGGCGCGCCGGGATCGGAAGGCAAGACTTCGCCAGAGACGGTTCGCATTTCCCCGCAAGGCGATCACGTCATCTCCAACGTCAATTCCCCGTCGATCACGGTATATCTCCCGATGCCGGACAAAGCTACCGGAGCCGCGGTGCTCGTTATTCCCGGCGGCGGCCATAGCGAAATATGGATCGATCACGAAGGTTACAGGGTCGCCGCGTTCTTGAGCGACCATGGCGTCGCCGCATTCGTTCTGAAATATCGCCTCGCGCACGCGCCTGGTTCTACATACACCGTCGAAGGCACTGAATTGCAAGACACTCAACGCGCGATTCGACTTGTACGCAGCCGAGCCGCGGAGTGGGGAGTCGATCCGAACCGGCTGGGCGTGATCGGATTTTCCGCCGGCGGCGAGTTGGCGGCGCTGGCCGGCACGCGCTACGATTCCGGGAATGCAAACGCGCCCGACGCGGTCGATCGCCAAAGCTCCAAGCCCGCATTTCAAGCTTTGCTCTACCCCGCGATTCCTGAAAATATGCCGCTCTCGAAAGACACTCCTCCCGCATTTCTCGCCTGCGGCGGCGACGATCAACCCAGAATGTCCCAAGGCATAGCGGAATTTTATCTTTCAATGAAGCGAGCCGGCGTCCCGGTGGAACTCCACATTTTCGCGGGCGTCGGCCACGGCTTCGGTATACGCGACACCAATAGCGGAAACATGAGCACGTGGCCCGACCTTTTTTACGGCTGGCTCGGCACCAGCGGTTTCCTCACGCACAAATAGCATTTGATTTTTACAGCCACAAAAAATATTTTCGGTAATCTGAACGATCGAAGGCGGACCCAATGGCGCAAAACAACGAAAGCTCCGGACCTCTTCTCACCAGACGCGATCTGCTCGCTCACGCCGTCAAAGGAGCCGCGTTGATCTCGGCATCCCCTTATCTCGCCCAAGCCCAAGCGATGGCTTCTGCGGATAGTTCCGCCACACGGACACGCGATACTTTCGATTTCGGCTGGAAGTTCTTCAAAGGAGATTCACCCGGCGCACAGCGCCCACAGTTTCCGGACGCAAGTTGGCGCGACGTCGATTTGCCGCATGACTGGAGCATCGAAGGCCCATTCGACGAAAAGGCGCCCAGCAGTGGCGCGGGCGCCTATCTGCCGACCGGCATCGGTTGGTACCGCAAGAAATTTCGCGTGCCCGAAGCCGATCGAAGCAGAGTGACCGTGATCGAGTTCGACGGCGTTTATCAGAATAGCGAGGTCTGGATTAACGGTCAGTATCTCGGCCTGCGTCCGTATGGATATATTCCTTTCAATTACGACCTCACGCCCCACCTCAATTTCGGCGGCGAGAATGTCGTTGCAGTGCGCGTTGACAACTCGAAGCAAACCAACTGCCGGTGGTATTCCGGATCCGGTATTTTCCGGCACACTTGGCTGCTCACCACGAATCAATTGCGCGTCGGTATGTGGGGCACCTTCGTCACAACCCCGCGCGTGTCGCAACAGTCGGCTATGGTCCAGGTCAAGACTCGCATCACGAATAGCCAAAAGGTTGACGCCCAATGCACCCTCACCACGACCGTCGTCGACAAGGACGGCGGTACGGTCCAAACATCGGAAGCGTCTCAACTGGTGGATGGCGGCGGAGAGTACGAATTCGTTCAGCAATTGGCGGTCGACAAGCCTAGCCTTTGGTCGCCCGCCAATCCGTATCTATATTCGATTCGCAGCACATTGCGTCAGTCAAGCCAGTTGGTCGATTCCTATGACACTCCATTCGGCATACGCGAGGCCATCTTCGATGCCGAGCGAGGGTTCTTGCTCAACGGAGAACACGTCAAGTTAAACGGCGTCTGCATTCACCAGGAAACCGGCAGCGTTGGCTCCGCCGTTCCCGAGGGCGTGTGGGTGCGCCGTCTCGAAACTTTGCACGAGATGGGATGCAACGCCATCCGGACTAGCCACAATCCTTACGCAGCGGAATTTTTGGACCTGTGCGACAGGATGGGCTTCCTCGTCATGAACGAGGCATTCGACGAATGGAAAGTGCCCAAGGGGCAGATCAAGTTTGGATACAGCGTCTATTTCGACGAATGGCATGAGCGCGATCTTCACAATTTTATTCATCGCGACCGCAACCACCCTTCTGTGGTTCTGTGGAGCGCAGGCAACGAAATTCCAGACCAGGACAGTCCCAATGGTCCGGACACCCTACGCAACCTGCTCGAGATTTTTCACACCGAAGATCCCACGCGCCTCGTCACAGCGGCCTGTGACCATATCGCCGCCGATCCTCCCACCACCGGCAGAGTCCTGCCGGAATTCCTCGCCTTGCTCGATGTCGTTGGTTACAACTATGTGGACCGCTGGCGCGACCGCGCGCAGAAGTACTACAGCATCGATCACGAAGAATTTCCGCAACGCCGCGTTATCGGCACGGAGAGTGGCGCAATGGGCGGCGTTCGCGGCGATTATCGCAGTCTGTTTCCGGAAGCCGCGCCGCAACCTCCGCCTCGCTTTGTAATTCCCGGTGGCCGCGACATCGATGTCGAGCAACTATGGAAGTTCGTCGGAACGTACGACTACGTCGCCGGCGACTTCATGTGGACGGGCATCGATTACTTGGGCGAAGCCTTTTGGCCGTCGAAAGGTTCCTCCTCCGGCGTCATCGATACCTGCGGTTTCAAAAAAGACGGATTCTATTTCTATCAGAGCCAATGGACCGCCGCGCCGATGGTGCGCTTATTCCCCCACTGGAATTGGGCGGGCAAGGAAGACCAATTCATCCCGGTCACGTGCTACACCAACTGTGACACTGTCGAACTCTTCTTGAATGGCAAATCTCTCGGAGTGCGCGGGTACCAGTTCCCGCGCTATGGGATGGAAGGCAGGTACGGAAATTATCCGCCTCGCGACAGAGCCACGCGGACCACGGCAGACTTGCATCTGTCTTGGGATGTGCCCTACGAACCCGGAACGCTGAAGGCTGTCGGTACTAAAGACGGAAACCCAGTGGCCACCATGGAGATTTCGACAACAGGAGCCCCAGCCGCAATCAACCTTTCTGTCGATCGAGCAAAAATCGCCGCTGACCGTCGCGATGTCGCCCACGTAACCGTTGAAATTCGCGACGCGCAAGGCCGGATGGTGCCGGATGCCGGCAATGACATTACGTTCGAAATTCAAGGCGAAGGCAAAATCATCGGCGTGGATAACGGCGATCCGCGAAGCCACGAAGATTACAAATCCAATCATCGGAAAACCTTCAACGGAATGTGTCTTGCGATCGTGCAGTCGACCACCACTTCCGGCCAGATAAAAATCGCGGCTTCATCTGCCGGTCTACAATCCGGCAGCGTGACGATTGCGACCGGCCAATCCTGATTGTGCGTGGCGCATTCTAAAACGCTCCGGCGCGATTTGAGATTTATCGCGATCTGACCTTGGACGCCGGTGCGCATGGGCTGTATCCTCTGGCCCATGCCCCGCACTCGCGGCACATCCCCAACGCTCGGCCTGATCCTCGGTCTGGTCATCACGCTCGCGGCGGTCGTGGCCTATTCGCGGTACATCACCGTGCAAATTTCGGGCTTGAAGAAACTGCAAACCGGCTTGACCGAACGCGATCGCAAGGATTCGCTCCAATTACTCCGCGCGCAGAATGATTTGAATTCGCTCGGCCTCGCCATGCGCGACATGCTGGACAACGATGAGCCATATCCCATCACAGCGTGGTCCGCGCAATTCCAGCGTATTCATTCTGATCTCGACGACGCGCTTCAACAGGAACAGCGCCTTGCCGTCGCGCATCGCACGCCCGAGCAAAGCGAATATTTGGCGACTTCGCTCGCGCAATTCTGGGATGCCGTGGATCGCACATTTTCGCTCGCGCAACAGGGCAAGGATAGCGACGCCAGAGATCAAATCCGCATCACTCTACAAGCCCGCGAGGCCGCGCTCAGCACCACCGTCGCCCGCCTGCTTGTCGAGAACAACGAAAGCGAAGAGCAAGCCGCGCTCGAAATCGAGCAGATCTACGAAAAAGTTCAGCGCCAGGTTTATTGGTTTCTCACCGCGACACTCACCGCGATTCTCTTGACCAGCCTCTATCTGATTTACTCGAATCGCCGTCTCTTCGCGCAACTCGCCGCGCTTTCCGAGCAGCGCAGCGAGCTCGCGCAGAAATTGATCGCCACGCAGGAATCCACGCTACGCCACATTTCCCGCGAGCTACACGATGAATTCGGCCAAATTCTCACCGCGGTTGGCGTCATGCTCGGTCGCGCCGAACGGCACGCTCCGGAAGGCTCGCCGATTCGCGCCGAATTGCGCGAGGTCAGCGAGATCGCACAATCCACGCTGGACCGCGTGCGCAGCTTATCCCAGGCGCTTCACCCCGTGATGCTCGATCAATCGGGTTTTGAGAACACCCTCGATTGGTACATCGCAACCGTCGAGAAGCAATCTGGCATCGCCATCGTCTACGAAAAATCCGGCATCCCGTTTCCCGTCACTGGCGGCGCCGGCATTCACGTCTACCGCGTTCTCCAGGAAGCGGTAAATAATATTGTGCGCCATTCGGGAGCGCGCGAAGCCTGGATACGCTTGCGCTTTCGCGCGAATGATTTGGAACTCGAAGTTGAGGATCACGGAAAAGGATTCGTCGCAAAAGCCTCAACGCACGGCATCGGCCTTGTTGCCATGCGCGAGCGCGCCGAACTTCTCCGAGGAACTATCGAATTTACACACCCGGCCGAAGGCGGCACACTGGTCCGCCTGACGGTGCCTAGAACAAGTGCCAGCGAAGGATCGGACCCGCATGCCTGATAAGATTTCTGTGTTACTCGTTGACGATCACAACCTCGTTCGCCGCGGTTTCCGCCGCATGCTCGAAGACGAACCCGACATTACCGTCGTCGGCGAAGCGGCCGACGGAAAAGAAGCGATTCGCCTAGCCAAGCGCCTGCGCCCCCAAGTGATCGTCATGGATTGCGCGATGCCGGAAGCGAATGGCCTCGTGGCGACGCGGCGCATCCTCGCCGATTCGCCGTCGTGCGCAATTCTGATGTTGAGCATGCACTCGGAGGACACGTTGGTGCGTCAGGCGCTCGATGCCGGCGCCCGCGGCTATGTGTTGAAAAATGCGATCGATCTTGAGCTGGCGACCGCGATCCGGCGCGTGGCCGCGGGCGAAACCGTTCTGGAACCAGGACTCGCGCGCGCCGCTTCGCTCAAAGGCGAAAAGCCCGCCGGCCTTACCGCGCGCGAACTCGAAATTTTGCAATTGATCGTGGACGGCAAATCGAACAAGGAAATTGCGGAGCACCTCGAATTGAGCGCCAACACTGTTGCCGTCCATCGCGCGAATATCATGGGCGCGCTCGGCATTCATAAGACGGCGGAACTCGTGGCCTACGCGATCCGCAATGGTTTGGTGAGCATTCCTTGAATCGCAGATCGTTTCTCTTCGGCCTTGCGGGCGTGGCATCCGCTTCGGTTCTGCAATTGCCTGGCAGCGGATTCGATTCCGCTCGGGCGGCAGCGGCGCTACCGGATTCCGCCCCGGGTTTTCGCCTCACCGACATCACAACATCCGCCGGAATCGATTTCAATCACTACAGCGGCGCGTTCGGCGGCAAGTACCTGCCTGAAACACTCGGCTCGGGCTGCGCGTTCCTCGATTACGACTCTGATGGCTGGCAGGATATTCTGCTGATCAATAGCATGGACTGGCCGGGCCACAAACAAAAGCGTGCTACGCCGCGGCTCTATCGCAACAACCGCAACGGCAGTTTCACGGACGTCACTCGGCAAGCCGGCCTCGATCTTGAAATGTACGGCATGGGCGTTGCCGTCGGCGACTACAACAATGACGGTTATCCGGACATCTTCATCACCTGCGTCGGCCAGAATCGCCTCTTCAAAAATAACGGCAAGGGTGCGTTCACCGAAGTCACTAGAACGAGTGGGCTTGCGGGCAAGCAAAGTTTCAGCACTTCGGCGCTATGGTTTGATTACGATCGCGATGGATTGCTGGACCTCTTCGTTTGCAATTACGTTAGATGGTCGCCGCAGCAGGATGTCTTTTGCAGTTTGGATGGAAAGCACAAATCCTACTGCACGCCCGAAGCGTATCGTGGCGAAACTTGTTGGCTGTTCCGCAATCGCGGCGACGGCACGTTTGAAGACGTCACCGCGACGAGCGGAATTTTCGACAGCAGCTCGAAATCGCTCGGTGTTGCGATGTTCGATTACGATCAGGACGGTTGGCCCGATTTGCTCGTCGCCAACGACACGCAGCCAAACAAACTCTATCGCAATCGGCACGACGGCACTTTCGAGGATGTAGCCGTGCAAGCCGGACTCGCATTCAGCACAGAAGGAAAAGCACGCGCCGGAATGGGCGTGGATACCGCCGATTTCGATGGATCGGGACGGCCCGGCGTGGCGATCACGAATTTCGATAACGAAATGATCGGCCTCTATCGGCCAATCGGCGGTGGCGCATATCAGGACGTGGCGCAGACGGCGGGCGTCGGACTTCCCTCAATGAATACGCTGGGTTTCGGCTGCGCGTTTCTCGATGCGAATCTCGACGGCGCAATCGATCTCGCTGTTGCAAACGGCCACATCGATGAAACCGTGCGCAATATTCGCGGCAACGTGGGCTACGCGCAAGCGCCGCAGCTTTTCCTGAACGATGGACGCGGCGATTTTCACGATGTCGCCGCTGCCCTGGGCGCCGATTTCGCCGAGCCGCGCGTCGGCCGCGGCCTGTGCTTCGGCGATTTCGATCGCGACGGCGATCTGGATATCTTGTTGACGACCAACAATGGCCCCGCGCTTCTCCTGCGCAACGACAATTTATCTGGAAACAAAAGTGTGCGGTTTCACCTGGTGGGCACGAAATCAAATCGCGACGCCATTGGCGCCGTGGTGCGAATCTTCCACGACGGGACAAGCCAATCGCGCATGGTCAAGACCGGATCGAGCTATCTATCGCAATCCGAACTGCCCGTCACTTTCGGCATAGGCCGGCGCGATTCGATCGATCGAGTGGTGATCGATTGGCCCAGTGGCAGAACGGAAGAGTATAAAAATCTCGCGGCCGGCCGCGCCTATGAGTGCGTTGAATCGAAGGGCATCAAACCCCGATCGTAAATTCATAGAGAATTGGTCGCCATTGCTTTTTGTCTGCCTCGCGCGAACTATTTCCGGATGTAGCCGTTCTTCGCCATGACCTCCGCGCGCACGCGGTGCCCCTCATGAGAAACAGCATGCACTCCTGACGCGGTGACCCAGCGATTATAAAAATTGAACATCGCGCAAACCGTTAGGGCGTAGAAGATCGCGTCGTCCAGCCAGCCAATTTCGTGCAGGCGTTCCACGTCTTCGCCGGTAATCGAAGGCAAATCCTTCGTCACCTTGGCAACAAATCGCAGCAGCGCCTTTTCATTTTCCGGCAACGACGATGACTCAGGATCGCGCAACACGCTCCACACAAACTCGTCGCCACCCAAAAACTCGGCCGCGATCGCGGCGTGAGACTTCGCGCAGAATTCGCATTCATTCAGATACGAAGTGTAGGCCGCGATCAGCTCGCGCAATCCGCTGCTCAACGGAGACTCCTCATGCATCAGCGCGTGCGTGAACCGGGCCAGGTGCGCGGTCATCTCCGGCCGAAATGCAAACAGATGCCAAATCTGCCAGTATTCCTGGCCCGAATCCTGCGCCGATCGAATCATGTTGAAATACGGACTGGGCTGCGGGTTGTTCTGAACTCCCGGAAGAAACATCGCCTTCATTTCCAAAGATTCCATGTGTGTGTCCTTTCGGAGTGACGCGGCAGGCGCGGCACGACATGCGGACCGTACCGAATTGATTAAATTTTTTCTATAGTATTTTTGGATTATTGCCTTCTCGCTCGATTCCAAGCAAAGTGCGCCCCGGTTTTGGTTTCGGGGTGTTACGTTCGATCATTTTTTCTGTCGGGCTCTAAGTAGAGCTCGCGCGTGGGCATCGAAACTCGCCGTCGCTCAGAGCGAAGCGTGGAACTTCGCCAGGCGGCACACATTTACTCGGGGAGAGGCGATGAGGCGAAGTCTGTTCTTCGGAATGATACTTTTCGTGTCGCTTGCGTTTTTGCAGACAGCAAATCTATTCGCGCAACAACTGGCCACGCTTAACGTAAGCGTCACGGACCAATCAGGTGGCGGCATACCATCGGCTAAGGTGACGGTCCAGAACACGGAGACTGGCGCCAATCGAAGCGCTCTTGCGAGCGCGGCGGGAGTCGCCGTGATTCCCGGCTTGGCCGCGGGCGATTACGATTTGACGGTTGACGCATCTCAATTTACCGAATATCGCGCGACGCTGAGCTTGGCCGTTGGCCAGATCGCCTCGCTCCCCATCACGCTCGGCGTAAGCACCGTAAAGCAACAAGTCGAAGTCCGCGAGACCGCGCAAGGCATCGACACGGAAAAATCAGAAGTCAGCCAGGTCATCGGTACGCAAAGCATCGCGGACCTGCCGATCATCGGACGCGACTTCATCGATTTCGTGTTGCTGACCCCCACAGCCAACGTGGGCCGCAGCACTGCCGTCGGCGCGCAATCGCCGTTTCAAGAAACGGTCTTACAGTTGAGCTTCGGCGGACTGCGCGAAACGCACAGCGTGTTCTTCGGCCTGGATGGCACTGACTACACTACGAGTATTTCCGGCGTGCAACGCGAGAGTCCCTCTCAGGATTGGGTAATGGAATTCCGGGTGGCGGACAGTCCCTACACCGCCGACAACGGTCATAACCTCGGCGCGGTCGTGAACACGGTCACGAAATCCGGCGGGAACGACGTTCACGGTTCCGCATACGAATTCTTCCGCAACAACGCGCTCGACGCGAACAATCTGCTTTCCGCACCCGGCTTCAACACGTTGCGCTTCAATCAATTCGGCGGGAATATCGGCGGTCCCGTGCGTCGCGACGAACTTTTCTATTTCTTGGGATACGAAGGCCAGCGAATGGAGCAATCGCCGCTCTACTCCTCCTTCATTCTGCATTGCATCAACACCACAGGCTGCATGGGTCCCGGCACTCCCAGCATTAACCAGGTGAAGGAACTTCTCGGTTTGCAGCCGGAGAATTTGGGATCGGTTCTCGAAACCGGCAATTACGATAAAGTTTTCGGAAAATTGACCGACGTCTTCAGCGACCGCAGCGTCCTTAACGTCGGATATATTTTCAATTCTGATCGCAAAATGAACATTCCCAGCACCGCGCCCGGCCAGGGATTGCCGTCCACGTTCCGCGATAATCCCGTCGCCGACCAAACGCTATACGGAAACCTTCTGCGCGTGCTAGGTGGCCCGTGGACCTCCGAAACCGTCCTCGACTTCGGCCGAAGAACTTTCCAAATGAATCCCGTAGGCGACGGGTTCGAACCTTCCATCGTAGTGGCGGATCTTCTCAATTCCGGAGGATTCACCGGCAGCGTCCACTTCTACAGAGAGCAACACTTCGAGGGCGCCGAAAATCTCACCTACATCCGCGGCAACCACACGTTTAAGTTCGGCGGAGACATCGAACCCGTTTGGATCAGCGCGCAAACCACATTCTTCACGCCCGGCGCCGGCATCTTCGCTCCGCAAAGTTTCTTTGGCACGGGGCCGTTCGCCGCCTTCGGCCCCGGAACCCCCGTAGATTTTCTGTTCCTGGAGCCAAGCAGCGAATTCGGCGAACAGATTCCGCAACGTACGCTTCCTTTCCAATCAGGTCTCTACGCCGGACCCGCGGCTTCGGCGTTCACCAACAGCACAGACTTGAATTTCCATCACACAATCTCCAGTCTTTACGCACAGGACCAATGGAAGATGCGTGCGAACCTCACTCTCACGTTCGGCCTGCGCTACGACGTCGATTTCATGCCGTCGGCGGCCGCGGTGCGAGTGACCGGCATGATGAGCCCCACAAATTACAACAACGTTCAGCCTCGCGTCGGCCTGGCGTATTCTTTCCGGCACGAAAAAGGCGTCGTCCGCGCCGGCTTCGGCATGTTCACGGGCCCGTTCGATTACAGCGACATCATGGTTTCCTGGCAAGGCGCATCCGCATTCACTGACATGAACCAGCCGATTCTCCCCCAATTCGCTAATCCGTCGAGCCAATTGGTTGGACTCGGAGTTTCCGGAATCGTCGGCGTGGATGGCAATTACGTTGGACCGCCGGCCGTCAGCCAGGCATTCTCAAACTTTACGCACAACGGAATTTACCCGGCCGCAAGTTCCCTCGTGCAATTCCCGCTCGGTTATTCGCAGCGAAAGTTCCCCAACGCGTACGCCGAACAAGCAAGCTTGCAAATCGAAAATGAAGTCGCCAAGAATCTTTTCGTTTCTGTGGAATACGAGTGGGTGCACGCGCTCAAATTGCCGGTGTATGACAGTATCAACGGAGTCCCAACCGGCCCGCCCGTTGACGGCGTGCAGCAGTTTACACCGGCGGATACGGGTTTCGGATTCGCATTGCTGGACACTCCATCCGGCTATTCTATCTACAATGCCGGCATACTCAGCGTGCGAAAGGTTCTCGCTCACCACTTCAGCATTCTCGGCAACTACACATATTCCAAGTCCATCGACATTTCGACGGATGTTCAACTCACAGACACTCCGGTCGATTACCTCGACCCCGGCCTTGACCGCGCCCCCAGCGACAACGACATTCGCCATCGCGGCGTAATCACCCTCCTTGCGGATTCTCCCTCTACTTGGAATCCGTTGCTGCGCAATTTCAAGTTCTCCGTGTTGAGCACGCTCGCAAGCCCGCTCTACTACTCGATCTACGCCGGCATGAATACCAACGGCGACCAATTCCCTTTCTCCGATCGTGTCGGCGACATCGGTCGCAACACCTACCGCGGCGATCCGTCCTACACCACCGACATTCGCCTGCAGCGAGAATTTAGTTTGCGCGAGCGCCTGAAACTCGAGGCCAGCGCCGAACTTTTCAATTTGTTCAATCGTCCGAATGTCAGCGCGATTGACACCGTATATGGATCGCCGGTTTTTCTCGGCCCCGTCCCGCAGAAGTTCGGTGATGGCGTCGGCAGTCCCGCGAACCCGACGTTCGGCACGCCAAGCTACGTCGCTCCGGCTCGCCAAGCCCAATTGTCGTTGCGCCTGAATTTCTAGATTTGCGCCACGTGGCGCTGAGGCCCAAAAACATGACCATACCGACAGAACAAATTGGCAGCATCCCCCGGCCAGCCCAGTTGTTGGCGGCGATGACGGATCGAAACGCGAATCGCATTTCCGCCGAACAGTTTCAAGCTGTGGAACAAGCGGCCTTGAGAGACACGATCGCGCGCCTGGAACAAACCGGTTCACCGGTCATCACCGATGGCGAGCAAACTAAATCCAGTTTCGCCACCTATCCGCTGGCGGGCCTTCAGAACCTCGCGCCCGATGGAGTCGTGATTCCCTTTGCCGACGGTCACACTCGGCAGCTTCCCAAGCTGACGGCGGGCCCGTTCCGATACGGAGTTCACGCCGTTTCTTTTCTCAAAGCCGCACGGCAATACGCTCATCGCCCACTGAAGCAAGCCGTGATCTCAGCGTCCGCGTTGAGCCTGCTGTATCCGCAGGATGGCCTGCCCGGCTATCCGCGCGAAGCGTTTGTCGACGATCTTATCGATGAAGCCGAGCGCGATATCCGCGAATGCCTCGACGAAGGCGCTCACTGTGTGCAAATTGATTTCACCGAGGGCCGCCTCACGCTGAAGCTCGATCCTTCGGGCAGCCTGCTTAATGCGTTCATCGATCTGAATAACCGCGTCCTCGATCGATTCTCCGCGGCGGATCAGAAACGGATCGGCGTTCATACCTGCCCTGGCGGCGATCACGATTCCACTCACAGCGCCGATGTTGACTACGTGGGTTTGCTGCCCTCTTTGTTTCGGCTGAAGGCCGGGCGATTTTGCACTCAACTGTCGAGCGAAACCGATCGCCGTCGCGTTCTCAAAATCGCGCAAGCGCTCCTGAAACCTGCGCAAACTCTCTTTGTCGGAGTCATCGATCCGATCAATCCTAAAGTAGAAACACCGGAACAGGTGCGCGATCGCGTGCTCGAAGCCGCTGAATTCATTCCCGTGGAGTCGCTCGGATCTACGGACGACTGTGGCTTTTCACCCTTTGCCGACGACACTTCCACTTCGCGCGACACCGCATTCGCGAAAATTCGCAGCCGCGTTGAAGGGACGAAGCTGGCTTCGGAGACTTTGGGAGTCTAGGGTTCTTTCTGCATTCGTGTTTGGCGGCAACTGATGTCGAACGTTTTATCGATTCCTACAACAGGAGGCGCGTCGAATGGCACACATAAAACTTCCGGAAGGTGTCCCGGGGATTCTCGGACCGATGTCGATCAGCCCGGAGACTACAAAGCCGCTGCGTGAGTTGGTGGAGGTGTTGCTTCGTGGGCCAAACACGCTGACTCCAGCGGAGCGGGAAATGATCGCGACCTATGTATCGTCCGAAAACGACTGCTACTTCTGCCAGCACTCGCATGGGGCCGCGGCGGCCGAACATCTGGGCGGCAACTACGGCTTGATCGACCAAGTGAAGCGCGACTTTGGCGCCGCACCAATCTCCGACAAGCTAAAGGCGCTGCTTGGCGTCGCAGGCAAAGTGCAAAAAGGCGGCAAGCACGTCACAGCCGAGGATATCGAGAAAGCCAAAAAGCATGGCGCGACGGACAAGGAGATTCACGACACGGTTCTGATTGCCGCGGCGTTCTCCATGTTCAATCGCTACGTTGACGGTCTGGCAACCTGGCAGCCCGCTGATGCGGCGATGTACCGCGAGCATGGTCGGCGCATCGCCAGGCACGGTTACGTGGCGACGGACTGGGAACGACCTGGAGCGGCGGCCGCGAAATAACAGGGGGCGGCAGATTGCGGAATTCAAACCAGTATGGAAGAAATCGAAAGGAGATTTTTTTATGGCGCACATCCAATTGCCCGAAGGGATCCCCGGAATTCTCGGACCGATGGCGTTCAGCCCAGAAACGGCGAAGCCGATCAACGCGCTCGCGGAAGTATTACTGCGCGGACCAAACACTCTGAGCCCCGGTGAACGCGAGATGATCGCGGCATATGTCTCCTCGGAAAACGACTGTTATTTTTGCCACAGCGTACATGGGGCCGTCGCGGCACACCATCTCGGCGGAAACGAAACTCTGATTCAGGAGATGAAGCGCAATTTCGAGGCTTCCGCTGTCTCGGAAAAAATGAAGGCTCTTCTAGCCATCGCCGGCAAAGTGCAGAAAGGCGGCAAGCACGTCACCTCCGAAGATATCGCGCGCGCCCGCAACACAGGCGCCACCGACAAGGAAATCCACGACGCCGTCCTCATCGCCGCGATGTTCTGCATGTGCAATCGTTACGTCGATGGATTGGCTACCTGGGCTCCCACCGAACCCGAGATGTATCGCGAAAACGGGAAACGCCTTGCCCAACAAGGTTACATTCACTCCACGGATCATCTGCCCGCGCCGACCGGAGACTAATTTTTATTTCTCATGCGCGCCGCCCGAAACGGCGTGAAGCTTCCGTCGGGCTCTCGCAACATCGAATGCCGCGAAAAAATATTCACGGCCAGTTGACGATCGGCGCGAACGCCCCCAATATTTGGCCTCTAGGTCGGCTCGGTCCCATGCCCGCCCGCGTTGCCACGCGGTGTGCGATGGATTTGTCCGGACCCTTGCTCGATTCAGGCGTCTAAGCTTCTCGCAGGTACGAGCCGGAGGTCTTCACATCATCGAAACCGTGCCATTAATCTCAAGCATTCGCCGCATCGGCGAATCTTTCCTGCTAATTGCGATATTCGCCGGCGCACTCGGGCTTTCTGCCCAGACCGCTCCGCCCCAACGGCACGCGCCAACCGTGAAACCCGCCGACGTCTATTTTGAAGACATCGCCGCGCGCGCCGGCCTCACCGCACTCGACGTCTATGGCGGCGACACGCACAAGGAATTCATCATCGAAACCACCGGCAATGGCGCCGTCATCTTCGATTACGACAACGACGGCTGGCCCGACATCTATCTGCCCAACGGTTCCACCGTCCAGGGTTTCCCGCCCGATCAAGCGCCCACCGGTCATCTCTACCACAACAATCACGACGGCACTTTCACCGACGTCACCGCCCAGGCCGGACTCACACACGCAGGCTGGGGACAAGGCGCGTGCGTCGGCGACTACGACAACGATGGAAATTTAGATTTGGCCGTCACCTACTGGGGACAAACCCTTCTATATCACAACAACGGTGACGGCACCTTCACCGACGTCACCGAAAAAGCCGGCCTGAAAACGGCGGGGACTCCCTGGAGCACGGGATGCAGTTTCGTCGATTACGATCGTGACGGCAAAGTCGATCTTTTCCTGTCCCGTTATGTCGATTTCGATTACGCCACAGTCCCGCGTCCCGGTCAGGCGGAATCATGTGATTGGAAGGGCATCGCCGTCATGTGTGGCCCGCGCGGCCTGAAAATGAGCGTGAACGCCCTGTATCACAACAATGGCGATGGCACGTTCACCGATGTTTCCGAGAAATCGCACATCACGCAAGCCTCGGGATGTTATGGGTTCACGACGCTCACCGCGGATTTCGATATGGATGGTTGGCCCGATATCTTCGTCGCGTGCGATTCCACCGCCAATTTGCTCTACCATAACAATCACGACGGCACATTCACCGAGGTCGCCAAGGAGGCGGGCGTCGCGTACAACGAAGATGGCATGCTGCAAGCCGGCATGGGATTATCCGCCGCGGATTACACGCACGACGGCCTGCAAAGCGTTGTGCAAACAAATTTCAGCGACGATTCGCCCACGCTCTATCTCAACCGCGGCAAGTTAACCTTCGACGACGTCACCTACACCGCGGGCCTCGGCAAAATCCGCAATTGGCTCGGCTGGGGAATTCAGTTCTATGATTTTGACAATAGCGGCTGGCCCGGAATTCTGGTCATCAACGGTCACGTGTATCCCGAAGTCGATAGCAAAGATATGGGCACAAGTTATCGCGAGCCGCGCGTTCTCTATTACAACTTGCACGATGGAACGTTCGCCAACATCACAACGCAATCCGGCCCCGCGTTAAGCGAAAAACATTCCGGCCGCGGCATCGCTCTCGGCGATCTCTTCAACGACGGCCACCAAGAGGCGCTCGTCAACAATATGAATGAGAAGCCCTCGCTCTACTACAACACCAAGCCCGTCGGAAATTTCATCAGCCTCCAGCTCGTCGGCGTTCAATCGAATCGCGCCGCGATCGGCGCCGTCGTCACGTTGGAATCGGGCAACAGCAAGTACGCGCAGGAAGTGCGCAGCGGTGGCGGATACATTTCGCAAAGCGATCTGCGTTTGCATTTCGGCTTGGGCAAAGCCACCAGCGCCGAAAAAATTGTCATCCGCTGGCCCAGCGGATTAGTGGAAACGTTGCAGAACCTCGCCGCGAATCGATACTACGTAGTGCGCGAAGGAAGTGGGATTGATTCCACCAAAACTCACGGCACATTTCCAACGCCTGCCTACCTCGCCGCGCCAAAATAAATTCCCCGCCTAAGCGATCCCGAAATGCTCCGGTGGACGATGAAAACCGCCGCACGCCTCTTCAATTTTCGCTGCCACTGCAAGAATCGCTTCTTCTTCCCACGGCCGCCCCACGATTTGCACGCCGATCGGCAACCCTTCCGGCGATTCTCCCACTGGCACCACCACCGCCGGATTTCCGAGCAAATTGAACCACTGCGAATATGCCATGGCCTTCAGATATTCGATCTGCCGTCCCTCGGTGGTCCACTGTCTTTCCCCATGTCGAAACGCCGGAATCGCGCAAACGGGGCAAATCAAAATCGAAACCTCTTCCATTCCCTCCAGAAATTTTGTCCTAAGCTCATCGCGTTGCAAGAGCGTACCCAAAAGCTCATCCGCGCTAAGCGCCGGCTCCATTGCTACGCGCGCGCGAAATTGATTGAGCAGCGGACTGATCTCCCCATCCCGCCCATCGAGCAGAGGCGACAACGCCATCTGCCCTGCGCGGCCAAATAGATTCCACCACAGCTTCCAAATTGGCTCGGAATTTTCGAGCCGCCATTCTTCAACCTGGAATCCTTGTTGCTCCAGTGCCTGCGCGGCTCGTCGCACAGCCGCGGACGTCTCGGGAGTCACTGGCGAAAAATCGTCGGATTCAAAGAATCCGATGCGAAGTTTTCGTATTTCCTGATCGCTCCATTTTCGTAACGAAACGGGCGCGGCGCACGGATCGCCGGGATCAGGTCCGGCGACCACCTCGAATAATGCCTGCACGTCGCCAACGCTCCGCGCCATAGGCCCCACAACTCCGAGTTGTGCGAATGGGCCGGCCGACGCGGGAAAATGTCCCGTCGATGGCACACGCCCCGGCGTCGGCTTCAACCCGCAAATCCCACTGAAGTGCGCGGGTACTCGAATCGAACCGCCGCCGTCGCTCCCCACGCCTCCAGCCGAGCAGCCGGCCGCGATTGCCGCCGCCTCACCTCCGCTCGATCCACCAGGCGTGCGCGCAGGGTCCCACGGATTGTTCGTGCGCCCATAGAGAAGATTGTCCGTTTCATACGCCATCAAAAATTCGGGCACATTCGTGTTTCCCAGAATGATCGCACCGGCGGCGCGAAGCCTCGCGACGAGCGGTGCGTCGGCGCTGGCCACATTTCCTTCGCGTATCTGGCTCCCGCACTCGCAGGGAAATCCCGCCACATCGATCGAGCTCTTGATCGTGATTGGCACGCCATCCAGAATGCCAGGCGTCTGATCGCTCCCGCGTCCGCGGCGAGTCTCCTCCGCGCGCGCCTCCGATCGAGCCCGGTCGAAGGAAAAATGAACAAATGCGTTGAGTTGAGGGTTTACTCTCTCAATTTGGGTAATGTGCGCTTCGACGAGTTCCGAGGGCGATACCTTTTTCGCTCGAACTAGATCCGCCATCTCAACCAGCGAGCGATATACGATCTCGTCCGAATTGGCCCCGGCGCTCCGCACGATTTTCGATTGGGATTCTAACATGTGCGCACGTTGCGGATTTTTCAGATCGCGCCAGTGCCGATTGTCTGTCGCAATCTGAGGCGCCCATCAAGCTCCGTTTGTGCGCGCGCCCACTTGGCCGTTCGCAAATGTGAGCGGAATCGAAGCGAAAGCCGCCCGGCCACGCTTCTAATGCTTTTGTATTATTGTCCCGGTATCCGTCTCGTGTCCTAATTCTGCTCGTTATCTTAAGTAAAGTTCCGAGTCACTCATCGTTTCGCCGGATTTGAGTGATAAGATTCGCAGCGGATTTGGGATTCTGGTCACGGGCAAACCTGCCATTTCCGCGGCCGCTCCCCTGCTTCCTGACCCGAGATGAGAAAGATCACTCGCATCCTTCTGGCCGCGCTTTTCTTGTCGGCCGCGTATGTTTTCGCATGGCCGTCGGCCAACGTGCCGTATTTCGCCGCCGTCGTTCTCCATCTCGTCGCGGGAGTGCTCTTCCTGCTCGCCTTGATTTTTGTATTCCGTGCCGTCTGGCGAGATGGCACCCCCATTTCCCGTATCGGCTGGATTCTTCTCGCCGTGGGCGCGGTCACTGGCGCCGTGCTCATCTACACCGGAACGCCGCACAGCAAATGGAATCTGCTGTACGCTCACATCGGCGCCTGCGTCGCCGGCGGAGCCCTGCTTTTTTCGGAATGGATCGGCAAACGTGGATTTATTCGTGGCGGCTATCTTGCGGGCGCCGCTCGCGCGATTCTTTTCCTCGCCGCCGCGGGAGCGGTCACGGCGGGCGCTTATTGGCTCCGCACAGTTCCGTGGCAGCGCGCCAACCGCATTGAGAATCCCTCCATCGCCCCCGGATCGATGAGCGACGAAGGTGACGGCCCCAGCGGTCCCTTTTTCCCAAGCTCGGCGCAAACCGCGGGGCAAATTCACATTCCCGCGAGCTACTTCACCGAGTCCGACAGTTGCCAGCGCTGCCACGCCGACATTTACAAGGAATGGCAAGGCTCCGCGCACCATTTCTCGTCATTCAACAACGCGTGGTATCGCAAGAGCATCGAGTACATGCAGGACACCGTCGG
The DNA here is from genome assembly GCA_049790315.1 of Candidatus Acidiferrales bacterium. Lineage (GTDB taxonomy): Bacteria > Acidobacteriota > Terriglobia > Acidiferrales > UBA7541 > DASPOJ01. Next base: position 42,155 of record JBAQYV010000008.1, read on the forward strand.
AATCAAGCCCTCCAAATGGTGCGCCGGTTGCCATGATCCCGCGCTCCTATACAGCGGAATGTTTGATCGCCCGATCCGCGAAGTCGAAGACACTCCGGCAGGGCAAGCCGGCCTCGGCTGCATGATGTGCCACTCCATCGCGAAAGTGAAAAGCACGATGGGACAGGCCGATTTTGAACTCGAATATCCCGCGTTGCATCGTTTGGCTGCCAGCAAGAATCCCTGGGTTCGCCGTTTCCACGATTTCCTGATCGATTTGAATCCCGAGCCCCACCGTCGCGTGTTTCTGAAGCCGTTCATGCGCACGCAGACCGCGCAATTTTGCTCCTCGTGTCACAAAGTTCATCTCGATGTGCCCGTGAATCACTATCGCTGGGTCCGCGGCTTCAACGAATACGATAACTGGCAGGCCAGCGGCATCTCAGGCGGCGGCGCGCGCTCCTTTTATTATCCGAAGACATCGCAGATGTGCGCCGATTGCCACATGCCGCTCACCAGTTCTTCCGACGCCGGAAATATCGCGGGTTTCGTTCATTCGCATCGTTTTCCGGCCGCGAATACCGCGCTGCCTTTTGTGAATGGCAACACCGCGCAACTGAACGCGACCGAAACTTTTCTTAAGAACAATCAAGTCAGCGTGGACATTTTCGCGATTTCTCCGGAAAGCCAGTCTCCTGTGGCCAGTCAGCACAGCGCCGTCGCCGCGACCCCCGATTTTGCCACCACATTCGCGGTGGGCGAAGAAGCCGAGACCCCGGGCCCCGCAAATGCCTCGCCTGAATCTGCGACGCCTACGGCAATGCTTACGGCTCCGATGAATCGCGCGGAAGTCGAGGTGCGCCAGGGCGGCACATATCGCGTTGATGTTGTCGTGCGCACACGCACCGTCGGACATTTCTTCCCCGGCGGCACGGTGGACGCATACGACTGCTGGCTGGCTCTCGACGCAACCGACGACAACGGACGCGTCATTTTCTTCAGTGGCTACGTTGAGGACGGCGGCAAAGGCCCGGTCGATCCGAGCGCGCACTTTTACCAATCCTTGCAGATCGACGCGCACGGTCATCCCATTACCAAACGAAATACGTGGTCCACTCGCGCGGTCGTTTATGTCCACTTGATCCCGCCTGGCGCGGCGGATACCGTCCACTACCGAATTCAAATTCCGCGCGATGCCGCTGGGCATATTCATCTTCGCGCGCGGCTGAATTACCGAAAGTTTGCCTGGTGGAACACTCAATTCGCGTTCGCCGGCGTACATGATCCAAGCCAGAAGAGCCCAGCCGTTTCGCCCAACTTCGATGACACACGCTGGGTATTCACTGGCGACACAACTCACGTTCCCGGCGGAGCATCTGGAATTCCAAACTTGCCTATCGTAACCATGGCGGAAAATGATCTCACGGTAGGACTTCTGCCCGCGTCCGCGAAAGAGCCCGCTCCCGCAATCGCGGCGAGTCCAAACGATTGGACTCGTTGGAACGATTATGGAATCGGTATGCTCGCCCAGGGTGATCTCTCGGGCGCAGCCTTCGCATTTGAAAAAGTTACAATCGCCGCGCCGGATAATCCCGATGGCTGGGTGAACATCGGCCGAGTGCGCGTGCAAGAAGGCAACGATACCGCGGCCGAGCAGGCCCTCGAACACGCGCTGTCGCTCAGCCCCCACCTCGCACGCGCGCATTATTTCTATGCTCGAGCCTTGCGCAACGAAGGCAAGTACGACGAAGCCATCGCGCACTTGCGCGAAGTGCTGTCGCAATATCCATCCGATCGCGTTGTGCACGACGACCTCGGCCGTATTCTTTTTCTCGAACGCCGCTATGCCGAAGCCATTCAGGAGTTTCAGGCCACGATTGCGATCGATCCCGAAGACTTGGAAGCGAATTACAATTTAATGCTCTGCTATACGGGATTGGGCCAGACGCAAACCGCCGCGCAATTCGAGAAACGATATTTGCGTTTCAAAGCCGACGAAGCATCGCAGACTCTCACCGGCCCGTACCTGCGCACTCATCCCGACGACAATCTCGAACGCCAATTGATCCACGAGCACACTTCTAATTTCGTCGAGCCTTCGCAAAAAAAGAAATATGTGGCCGCCACCCGCTTCACTGGTGGTGCGAATTGAAGCGCGGCCAACGCATCTGCCGAAACGCGGCAGTCTTCTGCACCTTAATCCTACTCGCCGGCCTCAGCACAACTATTGGCCGCCCGGTCTCCGGCGATTCCCCGCCCGCAAAAATTCGTTTTGAAGACATCACCCGCGCCGCCGGAATTAATTTCATTCACAACACCGGCGGCTTCGGCAAAAAGTGGCTCCCCGAAACCATGGGCCCTGGTGTCGCCTTCCTCGATTATGACAATGATGGCTGGCAGGACATCCTGATCGTCAACGGAATGGATTGGCCCGGCCACGTGCGCCATCGCTCCACTTTGGCGCTCTACCACAACAATCACGATGGCACGTTCACCGATGTCACAGCCAAAGCCGGCCTCGCTTCCGTGGAAATGTACGGAATGGGCGTGGCCATCGGCGATTACAACAACGACGGCTTCGACGATATTTTCGTTACCGCCCTCGGCCAGAGCCACCTGTTTCGCAACAATGGCAACGGCACATTCACCGATGTCACCAAGCAAGCCGGACTCTGGGGCGTGAATGAATTCAGCACCGGCGCCGCGTGGGTTGATTACGATCGCGACGGTCATCTTGACCTCGTCGTTGCAAATTACGTTCAGTGGTCGCCCGCAACCGACATCTATTGCACGCTCGACGGCAAGACGAAATCCTACTGCACGCCGGAATCCTACAACGGAACTTCCGTCCGCCTCTGGCACAATCGCGGCGACGGAACTTTTGAGGACGCCACCGCCAAAGCCGGCCTGCTCGATCCCACTTCGAAAAGTCTCGGCGTCGCGATCCTCGATGCCAATCAAGATGGCTGGCCCGACATCCTCGTCAGCAACGACACGCAGCCGAACAAGCTCTACATGAACAATGGCAACGGCACGTTCACCGAAAAAGGCGTCTCCGCCGGAGTCGCCTACAGCGAAGATGGAATCGCGCGCGCCGGAATGGGAGTCGACTCCGCGGATTACGATCGTTCCGGCTATCCAAGCCTGCTGATCACCAACTTCGCGAATCAAATGGTTTCGCTTTATCACAATGAGCGCAACGGCCTCTTCGTTGATGAAGCCCCTCAATCCGAAGTGGGCCACGACACGCTGCTCACGCTCGGCTTCGGCTGTTTTTTCTTTGACTACGATCTCGACGGCTGGCCTGACATTTACGTTGCCGACGGCCACATCGACGACGCCATCGAGCGCGTCCAATCTCGCGTACGCTACGCCGAGCCGCCGCACCTTTTCCGCAATCTCGGCAACGGAAAATTTGAAGATGTCACGAACACGCTCGGTGCGGCCTTCGCTACGCCCGAGGTTGCGCGCGGAGCAGCCTACGGCGACATTAACAATGACGGCGCGCTGGATATCCTCGTCTCCACCAACGGCGGCCCCGTCCATCTTTTCCGCAACACCGGCACGACGAACAACAGTCTCCGCATCAAGCTCGTAGGCACTCGATCGAATCGCGATGGCATCGGCACCGTCGTCCGTGTCGCCGCTGGCAGCGATATCCAGTCCAAGACGCTCTCCAGCGGCTCAAGCTATCTTTCCTCAAGCGAACTTGTTCTCACTTTCGGCCTCGGATCTCACGCGCAAGCCGACTCCGTCGATCTCTACTGGCCCAGCGGCCAAACCGACCACCTCACGTCTCTCGCGGCAAACCAAATCGCTACCGTGAAAGAGGGCCAGGGTGTTGTATCCTCCAAAGCGCTCGCAGCGCGGCGCTAAAATGCTTGCGTACTGCTCAGCGAACCTATGAATGATTCCAAGCGAATCGCAGCGCTGGCAACCGTAATCGTCTGCGCGTCGGTTTTCGTCCTCGTGAGCCTCGTCGCCGCTAGCAATCCCTCCGCAGTCGCTCAAATACAGCCCCCGCCATCCGCCGCGCATCTCGAAGCGGTCCGCCAAAATAATTTCGGCGTCGCCCTCATGAATCGCCAGCAATTTGACGATGCTCTCGCGAAATTCCGCGCCGCATGCGCACAAGTTTCTCCGGCCCGCGTCCCATGTGTAAACGTTGGCATCGCTCTTCTCAATCTCCAGCACTACGACGAAGCGCGCAAAACGCTTGCCCAAATCGTCAGCCTCGATCCCCTGAACGCCAGAGCGTGGTTCAATCTCGGCCTTCTCGACAAAGCCGCCGGCGCAACCGACGCCGCCGTCGCCGACTTCCAGCGAGTCGCGGCAATCGATCCCGCCGACCCCGATTCGCAATATTTTATCGGCGTCCTCTATTCTCAGCAGCGCCAGTACGACAAAGCCATCGCCGCCTTCCGCGCCGCGCTTACGCGAAATCCTTTCCACGTCTCGGCCGAATTTGGTTTGGCTCAAGCCGAGCAAAGATCCGGTAACTCCGCGAGCGCCAAAGACCATCTCGCGCGCTTCGATCATCTCACCACCGAAAAACTCGGCGCTCCGATCGGCTCCGCCTATGGCACGCAAGGCAACTATTCCCTCGTCGAGTCCATGACGCCCGCGCCCGAGCCTGTGCCCGCCGCCATCCCGGTCCACTTTGTCGACGTCACCGCCGCCGCCGGCCTTTCTGCCGCCTCCGCTCCCGCACCTCGCGCGAACAACAAGCCGTCGCTTGCCAATTTCCTCGGCAGCGGCGCATGCGTCCTCGATTACGACGGCGACGGCCGTCCCGACATTTTCTTCCTCGACGCCGATGGAAACGGAAATTCCGCGCTCTATCACAATATGGGCGACGGCAAATTCGTGGATGTAACGCGCGCGTCCGGCCTCGCTCTCCACGGTGATGGCGCCGGCTGCGCCGTCGGCGATTACGACAATGATGGCAAACCCGACCTCGCCGTCGCCATCAACGGACGAGTCCTGCTATTTCACAACGAGGGCAATGGCGTCTTCAAAGATGTCACCGCCAAAGCCGGCATCGACACGACAGGCCTCACCCTGGGCATGACGTTCGTGGACTATGATCACGATGGCGATCTCGATCTCTACATCACTCGCTTCGCCGATTTCCCGCTCGCCGATCCTTCGCAACCCTTCGCATTTCCCGCCGACGCTCCATCGCCCGGCAACGTTCTCTGGCGCAACAATGGCAACGGCACATTCACCGAATGGACCGGCGAAACCGCTCTCGCGGGCAACGCTCCATCGGTCGCTGCCATCGCCAGCGATGTGAACAACGATCGCGCCGTCGATCTCGTCGTCACCGGCTGGCGGAAATCGCCGCAAGTTTTCCTGAACCCTCGCGAAGGAAAATTCACCGCAATCACGCCGTGGAAATCGGAAATGCCTGCGCCCACCGCCGGAGCCGTCGCTTTCGACTTCGATAAAGATGGCTGGATGGATCTCGCATTCACGCACTGGGGCGCGCCCGGTCTTACTTTGTGGCGCAACGTCGCCGGAAAATCGTTCGAGCGCGTGAAATTGCCCGAGCTCGGCTGGCGCCGCGGATGGGGCCTCGCCGCGTTTGACTACGACAACGATGGCTGGCTCGATCTCGTCGCCGTTGGCGAAGATCAATCCGGCCAGGGCCGCATCGCGCTTCTGCGCAATGAAGGCCCCGCCGGCTTTCGCGACGTCACCCACGAAGTCGGCCTCGACAAAATTGTTCTCCACAATCCGCGCAGCGTCGTCGCATTCGATTACGATGGCGATGGCGCCGTCGATCTCCTCATCACGCAAAATAATCTTCCTCCCGTGCTCCTCCGCAACGTCGGAGCCGCGCGCAACGATTGGCTCGAGCTCGCTCTAAAAGGCGAGCACGACAACTCGACTGCCATCGGCACGAAAGTTGATGTTTCCGCCGGCGCGCTCCAGCAAAAATGGGAAGTCCCCGGCGCGTCCGGCTACTTGGGTCAGGGCTCAACCGAAATTCACGCCGGACTCGGTGACGAACAAAAAACCGATGTCGTCCGCCTCCTCTGGCCCACCGGCGTTCTTCAGGATGAACTTGAAATCCCCATTCGCAAACGCGACCCAATCACCGAAATTGATCGTCGCGGCAGCTCTTGCCCCATCGTCTTCGTTTGGAATGGCAGGAAATTTGAATTCCTCGCCGACATGATCGGCCCCGGAATCGTCGGCCACTGGATCGCCCCGAATCGGCACGATACTCCCGATCCCGACGAATATTTTAAAGTCGCCGGTTCCGAAGTGAGCCCGAAAGCGGGCCACATTCTTTTCCGCATGATCGAGCCAATGGAGGAGTTGGATTATCTCGATCGTGTTCGCCTGCTCGCCATCGATCATCCGTCCGGCATCGAGGTTTATCCGAACGAGCGTTTCGCAAGCAATCCTCCGTTCCCGCAATTCAAAGTAATCGCCAGCCGCGGCGCTCGTCCTCCCGCCGGCGCGTGGGACGATCGCGGCCACGATGTCCTCCCGCTTCTTCTAAAACGCGATCGCAAGTACATCACCGATCTCCCGCCTGCTCCGTATCAAGGCTTCACCGCGATGCACACGCTCAAACTCGATTTGGGTCCGTGGGATGCTTCCCGGCCATTGCGTCTTCTGATGGATGGATTCACCGATTATTTTTCCGCGAATTCCATGTACGCCGCATGGCAAGCCGGCATTCAACCCGTCGCTCCGTACGTCGAAGCGCAAGATTCCTCGGGCAAATGGATTCGCGTTGTTGACGACATGGGATTTCCCGCCGGTCTAGCGCGCACCATGGTCGCCGATCTCACCGGAAAAGTTCCGCCCGGCACGCGCTACATCCGCATCACCACAAATCTAAAAATTTATTGGGACCGCATTCGCGTCGATAATTCCGCGCCCGATTTGCCCTATCGCGTCACCGAAGCCCCATTGTCCGGCGCGAATTTGCGTTTTCGCGGCTATCCTCGCGTCGTGGAAGGAAATCCGAAGAACGATCTCACTTACGTGTATGAAGATGTTAGCCCCACCGGTCCCTACGCCCGCCAGATCGGCAACTACACGCGCTACGGCGATGTCACCGATCTCGTGCGCTCCACCGACGACGAATACGCGATCTTTGGTTCCGGCGATGAAGTGGCCGTGGATTTCGATTCGACGCATCTGCCTGCGTTGCCCGCCGGTTGGACGCGCGATTACTTTTTCTACGCCGATGGCTTCGCCAAGGATATGGATTTCTACGCGAAGTATGGAGACACTGTTACGCCGCTTCCCTTCCACACGCTCGTTCCGTACCCGTATCCCGCGGGCGTAGCCTATCCCACCGACGATGCGCACCTGAAATATCAGCTCGAATACAACACGCGAGGCGTAGCGGGCCCCGCAAGCCCCAGCTTCAATTTCAATTACCCGTCACAATCACATTGAGCGGAGAAAGCAGATCACCGGCAAGCGGCATGGGCCTTTTGAAGAATTACTGAAAGTTGATGCCGCCTCAAGAAGCGACGTTGATGCGGTCTCACAAATTGAAGTTGGTGCGGCTTAAATAAAAAACGATTCGCGGGGTATCGCGACGTCCGCGCTTCCTCAGTTCTGATTATTTTACTCGATGGAATTCGACGTAATCGCGCCCGTGATAAAGCCGGTAGTGTCCCGCGCTTCCGCCCGCGACGATTTGCAGCGGCACGGGAAGATGAATATCGGCGTCGTGCGTCGAACTGGCCTTCAACACGTCGTTCGCCCCAAGATCCATAACCACAAATTTGTTGTTATCGAGAAATCCGAAACCGTACGCCCCCGGCTTCAGCGTCTGGCCCCCGATTTCCATCGGAACCTCCGCGATCAGATACGCCTGATATTTCGCGCGAATCTGCGACGCATAGCCCGAACTATCGACAAGTCCCGCAAGCACCAGCAAACCATCGCCATAGCGCACGCCTCCCACATTGTCCATCTGCACGCTGGCGGTCTGTCCCCGAAAAAATACCGTCGTCGGAAACAGGTGCGCGGTAATATCCGTGGCCTTAAGGATTACTTCCGAGCCGGGAGCGGTCGGGGCTGCGTCCTGTCCGGCGGACGGAGCGCTCGTCCCAAACAAAATTGTGGAACCGGCAAGCAGCAGGATCGCGACTCGCGCGAACGTATAGCGTGCATTCATGAAGTGCTCCTCGCGACTAAGTTTCATTCGATGTCAGCCGCATTTTAGCATGAACTTTCACCCTGGGCGCCGCAGTTGCCGAGCGCCGTCATATAATCGCGGAGACTCGACTGGCGCCGTCGGTATGCATGCCCTGAACTTGCTTCATTCCGCTTTCGGCGGCGGTAACCGGTGAAAGCCACAATTTCATGAACCACGCATTCACAGAGCGTAATGTTTTATTGACGGGCGCGGGCGGCTCGATCGGATCCGCGCTGGCCAAATCGATCATCGGGCAAAGACCTCGTTCTCTCGTTCTGCTGGATCATTCTGAATTCAATCTCCACCAGATCGAGCTCGAGCTCGGCGATATTCCCGGCGCCAGAGTCGGGGTTCCTATTCTCGGAGACATCTGCGATTCCGCGCTCCTCTCCGAAATATTTGAAGAGCATGAGCCGCAAATCGTCATTCACGCGGCAGCCTTCAAACACGTTCCGCTGATGGAGAACAATCCGATCGCCGCCGTCCAAAATAATTCGCTCGGCACAAATCTCTTGGCGCAAACAGCGCGCGCGCATGGTGTTGCTACTCTCGTAATGATTTCCACGGATAAAGCCGTCAACCCGCGCAGCGTTATGGGTGCCTCCAAAAGAGTGGCGGAGCTCGCTCTCCTGCGTTGGGATAGCCCTCGTACTTCGATGAAAGCCGTTCGCCTCGGAAATGTTTTCGGCTCCCAGGGAAGCGTCGTTCCCACATTCCGTCGGCAAATCTCCACAGGCGGACCCGTGACCGTCTCGCATCCCGATGTGTGCCGCTATTTCCTAAGTATGAGCGATGCAGTCGAATTGCTGATCCTCGCCGCGAGCTCGCGCGGCCACGGTGTCATTTTTATTTCCGATCCTGGCGAACCCGTGCGCATTCTCGATCTCGCCCATCAAATGGTTAAGGAAGCCTGCCCACGGCCCGAAGAAGAAATTCCCATCGTATTTACCGGTCTTCGCCCCGGCGATAAAATGACCGAGGAGTTTTTCTCGGCCAGCGAATCGGTCGCTGCTACAGACAACGAAAGACTCCGCCAGATCGGCACTCCCGATCCAATCCACGAAATGTTCGACGCGGCAATCTCCGAATTGCGGGAAGCGGTCGAGGCCCGCGATTTGACCAGCGTGCTCGATTTCTTGTGCCGCCTCGTTCCCGAATACCGGCCCAGCGGAACCGTTCTGGCGTTGCGAAAAAACGCGGCAGCTCACTCCCGATGAAAAGAACAATCGCCGTCGTCACGTCTTCCCGAGCCGATTACAGTCACCTGTATTGGCCCCTGAAGGATTTGGCCGCGTCGGATTCGGTCGATCTTAAAATCGTGGCGCTCGGTCCTCACCTCTCCCCGGAATTTGGAAATACCTTTCGGGAAATTGAAAATGATGGTTTCACGATCGACGCGCGAGTCGAATGTTTGCTCAGTTCCGATAGCGATGTCGGTATGGCCAAAACGATTGGCGTCGCCACGCTTGGCCTCGCGGACTTGTTTGGACGCATGCGACCCGATCTGCTTCTCGTAATCGCGGATCGATACGAAATGCTCGCGCCCGCATCTGTCGCTCTCGCCTTGCGCATTCCCATCGCGCACATCGAGGGCGGAGAAATCAGCGAAGGCGCGATTGACGATGCCGTGCGCAACGCATTGACCAAGATGAGTCACATCCATTTCACCTCCACCGAAACCGCGCGCCGGCGCGTGATCGATATGGATGAAGAGGAATGGCGCGTTCACCGCGCCGGCGCGCCCTCACTCGATCATCTCCGCCGCCGAACGCTTCTTACGCGCGAGCAAGTGGAATTAAAATTGCGCACGGATTTATCGCATCCGCCCATCCTCGTCGCGTACCATCCTGTCACTCTCGATCGAGACACGCTTCAGGAAGCGGACGCTTTGTTCGCGGCCCTTCAAGAAATTCCCGAGCAACTCTTGTTTTGTTATCCGAATGCCGACGCCGGAAGCCGCGCGCTGATTGAGCGCACAAAATCTTTTCTGTCGTCGCCTGGCCGCGGCGCGATATTCACGAATCTTGACGCCGTCACATATTGGAGCCTCTTGCGCGAAGCATCGATGCTCGTGGGAAATTCCAGCAGCGGCATTATGGAAGCCGCGTCCTTCGCGCTCCCCACTGTAAACGTCGGCATAAGACAGCAAGGACGCGAGCGCGCCATAAATATATTGGATGCGGCCGCGGATAAATCTTCCATCTTGCAAACAGTCGCGATTGCCAGGTCGTCTCAATTCCGCCAATCGCTCGCGGGCATGATCAATCCGTATGGAGATGGCCACGCCTCCGAGAAAATCGTCGGAATATTGACGTCTGTGCCGTTGAATCGGAACCTCTTGCTGAAGCGCCACGTTTCGCCGGCAAAATCGTCAACCGCATCCAAGGCATCGAGCGCTCCATGAGAATCCCTCTCTCTGCGCCGGATGTTCAGGAAGAAGATATCGAAGCAGTTGCCGCCGTGCTCCGCTCGTCTCGCCTCAGCTTGGGCCCGAAGCTTGAAGAATTTGAGCGAGCCATCGCGCGCTACATCGGCATTCAATACGCTGTCGGTGTGAGCTCGGGAACGGCCGGGTTGCATCTCGCCGTGCGCGCGCTCGATATCGGCGCGGGAGATGAAGTTATCGTTCCTTCTTTCGCTTTCATCGCCGTAGCCAACATACTTCGCTACGAGCGGGCCATTCCGGTATTTGTCGACATTGAACCGCAAACATTGAATCTCGATCCGGGGCGGATTGAAGCCGCGATTACCGCCCGGACAAAAGCCATTCTTGTTGTTCACACGTTCGGATCTCCCGCAAATCTACCGGAGATTCTCGCGATCTCCCGGCGCCACAATTTGCGCGTCATCGAGGATGCGTGCGAGGCGATTGGGGCGGAATACGACGGCCGGAAAGTTGGCGCGTTTGGCGATGTTGGCGTTTTCGGTTTTTATCCGAACAAGCAAATCACCACGGGTGAAGGCGGAATGATTGTCACCCAGAATCAAGATCTGGCTTCCGCGATGCGCGCGTTGCGCAATCAAGGTCGAACCGAATCCGGCGATTGGTTTCAGCATTCCACCATCGGCTACAACTACCGCTTGTCGGAATTAAATTGCGCTCTCGGAATCAACCAGCTCCGGAGAGTCGAAGAAATCCTGGCGCGGCGTGAGCAAGTCGCAAGAAAGTACGATGAGAAACTTAGGGGAAACAAAAATCTAATTCTTCCGCCACTCGATCTGCCGCGCCGCAAGATCAGTTGGTTCGTCTACGTTGTGCGGCTCGCGGAATCTTTTTCGCGAATTCAGCGCGATTGGATTGTAGAAGAGATCGCTCGCCGCGGAATTGGCTGCGGAAGATATTTCGCGCCAATTCATCTTCAGCCCGCGTATCAGGATATGTTCGCGCCGCGCGCCGATCTCGCAGTCACAGAGCAGCAGGCGCGTCGCACAATTGCATTGCCTTTTTTCAATCGCTTGCAGGAATCGCAAATTGACGAGGTCTGTGAAACTTTGTGCGAACTGGCGAGTCAAGCGAAGCAAACGAATTTTGCAAAAGTTTTATGAAATTGGCTGGGAGGCCTGGACTCGAACCAGGATAATCAGATCCAGAATCTGATGTACTGCCGATTGTACGACCTCCCAGTAGCCGGACGACAGAAACGGGCCGCGCGCAATCGATATCATCGCGTCACGACCCGCCACTACTTTATGCAGGATTCCGCAAACCGTCAACCGCGCGGCGCAAGTGCACCGTCAACCAAGCAGTACAAGTGCACATCGACCACGCAGTGCAATGCGCGCCGTCAAGCGCGCGGCGCAGCTACACAATCAACCGCGCGGCGCGAGCGCACATCGACCATGCAGCGCAAGTGCACATCGACCATCCAGCGCAAGTGCACATCGACCATGCAGCGCAATGCCAATGCGCGCCGTCAAGCGCGCGGCGCAGCTACACAATCAGCCGCGCGGCGCGAGCGGCACCATGCGGCCGCGCTCCAGCCGAAATCGATTGCCGCGCCACTCGATGCGATTGCTTGCGAAGCTCGCAAGCCACACGAAAAACGCCAGCGCATCGCGCACAGGCAAGAGCCACCACTTGCGCCGCACAACGGGATCGCGCAATCCCCACACGCCGACAGTCCACGCCATCGCGAATCGCAGAACCGCATAGGCGATGAGATACGCCGC
>JBAQYV010000009.1:0-4769 GCA_049790315.1 Candidatus Acidiferrales bacterium
TGTAGTGCTCCCCACTAATTTAGACAGTCAGGGCCTCGTTTTTTAGTACACCTGCAAAACTCAAGTACGCTTCATGCGGAGTGCGGTTTCCGACTCCGCGATGAGGCCGGTCGTGATTGTACTCCTCGATCCAGCGGGCGATCGAGGCACGCGCTTCTTCCACGCTGCGATATTCCGCCGTCCAGACTTCCTCTTCCTTCAAGCTGCGATGGAACCGTTCGATGTAGCTGTTGCCCTCCGGGTGATGATACGCCGTGCGTCGATGCGTGATGCCGAGCCGCCCGAGCGTCTCGATGAACCGCGTCGAAGTGAACTGCGTGCCGTTGTCGGTTGTGAGTGTCACGCTGGCCGCACGACTGCCCTCGGGCAGCCGTGCCAGTACGGCTTGCTCGACCGCTGCCAGCGCGTCTTCGGTCCGGCAGCGACGTGAGAGATTCCATCCCACGATCTCTCGTGTGCAGCAGTCGATCACGCACACCAAGTAAGCCCAGCCCACGGCCGGCCCCGCCCAGATCTTGGTCATGTCCGACTGCCAGATCTGATTCGGTTCGGCTGCTTCCACGCGACCCCACTCTTTCTTGCGTCGTGCGCGCAGACGACGCGCGCGCACCAACAGCCCACGTTCTCGCATCACCCGTAAGACTCGCTTGCGATTCACGGGCAGCCCCTTCTTCCGCTGCAGCCACCACGCCACCCGCCGATAGCCGTACGCCAACTTCTCTCCGCAGGCCATCACGATCTGCTCATCGTAGGTTCGATCAGCCCGGCTGCCGCGCTGCTTCTTCCGGTAGTACAGACTCGACCGGCTGATGGTTAGCGTCGCCGCCACCAGCGTGGCCGTGAAGCCTTGCGTCACCATCTCTCGTGCCTGGGAGTGAACCGCACCACAGCTCACTCCCCCACGACGTTTTTTAGGATTTCGATCTCCAGCGCTTTCCGCCCCAGCGTTCGCTCCAGCTGCCGGATGCGGTGGTCCTTTTCGGTTTCCGCCGCGGCAGCGCTTCTCCCCCCAAGCGCTGCCTTCGCTCCCTGTTCCGCTTCATCCTTCCAGCGATAGAACAGATTCGGAGCGATTCCGTGACGCCGGCACGTCTCGGAAACGTTCCCGCTCTTGATGCCTTCCTGCACGATCTGCCACTTCTCTTCGGGGGATCGATCTACTCGTGGTTTCCTGCCCATGTTGCCTCCTTTTTGGGAGGCCCTGATTCTACCTAGATGAGGTGTCCAGTTTTAGAGGGGAGCACTACATGCCTGTGATAAAAGCAGTTGCCATCGTTTCCTCCTATCCACGGCGGAGTATATACCGAAGTGTGATATAAACCACGCATGATCCCCGACATAGCGATAATTCTGGCCGCATACATCTGCTTTCGGATGGCCGAAGTCTGGTTCCTCAACACCAGCCGCTACCAGAACCGCGCTTGCCACGTTATCGTTTCGGTGATGGCTGCGCTTGTAATTATCGTCACACTGTTTGTTCTGATTATGATTCTTGCCAGTGGAAGTAGCGTGGGTCTGCCTAACCTGCGGTAACTAGCTTTCCTTTTTCGGCCTTCCGCCCGCGCGAGTCTTTCGCATGGCTGCTATTTTCTTGAAGTACGCAGACCCTCGCTTCGCCGTCTTTTTCCCGCCGATTCGTCCAGAGTGCGCCGTGATTATTTCGTCCGAAATACCTTTTCCGCAGTGAGGGCAGTTGAGCATTCGCGAAGTCTATAGCAAGCCTTGCTGTTAGTCAAGCATTTTGTGGGCCACATTTCGCGCGACTTTTCGCCGTTCAGGACTTAAGTATATAAGTCCCCTCCCGAAGGGTACGGAATTTGGGGAGCCAAATGTATAATTCCGCAAATTCCCGAACCCGCTCGGCCTGAACGGTGCCGCGCGAGCGTCGTAAAAGCTGTCTACCTACCCGGGCAACTCCTGATTAACGCGCAAACCGTACTTGTGGAATCCACTTCTCCGGTAATCCGACTATACGGCCAGTGGAATCTGTTGGGAGAAATGCAAATGCGCCTCTGAAGGAGATCCTATGGCGCACCGTGCAATACGTTCGGCGCTGGGACTGTTGGATGGTTAGTTTTGTGCGGGGAATGGCGGCGATTCGATGCGTTCAACCGGTTAGTTGATGACCTGGAGATATTATTTTCGCTGCGCCATCAACTCTACCGAGCCTAGCTCCAACTGCGTGAGGACTGCCGAAACGGACTCTGGCATAGACCTAGCGGAGACATCGATATAAGCTCCCGGCGGCGCAAGAGATTCCGATTGACGACGTTCCGCAGATGCTGGCGGTCGCGCCTAACAGCGTCAACATCTATCAGTTTCCGGTTGCGCAGGTGGCGCAGTGACGATGCGGGCCGGCCTGCCGCGTCACCGCCTGTTGCAATGCGAGGAACTCATGGAGAACAAGATGATTACGCGACTTGGGGTTTTCGGCGTGTTGGCCGTTCTGAGTATGCTTCTGGTTGTTAAGCCTCGGTTGAGCGGCGCGCAGGTGCAAACCGAAGTGCCTCCGATCGTTCCCAGCGCCAAGGCTGTGACGGTGGAGCACATCAAGATTCATGGCGCCTCGCTGGAAGGCAACCTGGAAGGCGACGCTGTTGATCGTGACGTGATTGTGTTCCTGCCGCCCAGCTACCAGAAAGACAAGCATCGCCGCTATCCGGTGGTGTACGCGCTGCACGGATATTCCATCGGCGCCGAGCAGTGGACACACGAAATCCATGTGCCTCAGACCATCGAGGGTGCGTTTGCCAACGGCGCGAAAGAAATGATCGTCGTGCTTCCCGACTCCAAAACCGTGCACGGCGGTTCCATGTATTCCAGTTCGGTCACCACCGGCGATTTTGAGCAATTTATTGCGCACGATGTGGTCGCATACATCGACGCTCATTATCGGACCATTCCGGATCGACGCAGCCGCGGCCTGGTGGGCCACTCGATGGGAGGGTACGGCGCGGCGCGCATCGGCATGAAGCATCCCGATGTGTTCGGAAGCCTGTACATCATGAGCCCGTGCTGCTTATCGCCCCGGCCTGCCGGTCCACCGAATCCGGAACTTGAAAAAGCCCTTGAAGCAGTGAAGATGCCCGAAGATTCGGCCAAGCTTCCGTTCTTCCCCCGCGCCCAGCTTGCCAGCGCTGCGGCATGGTCGCCTGACCCAAAGAACCCGCCGCTGTACCTCGATCTGCCATTTAAGGACGGCGTAGCCCTGCCGGACGTCCAGGCAAGATGGACGGCCAACGCGCCGCTGGCCTTCATCGACCAGTACATCGACAATCTGCGCAAATACCGGGGCATCGGCATCGATGTGGGAGATCAGGACGGTCTGCGAGCCGACACCGCTCAACTGCACGATGTGCTGGATAAGTATGGAATCGCGAATAGCTTCGAGGTGTATCACGGTACGCACACAAGCGCGGTGGCCGTTCGGTTTCAGAACGATGTGCTGCCATTCTTCAGCCAAAATCTGTGCTTCAAGGCTGACTGCCAATAGCGACTGTGTTGGATTTGGGCTAGCGCCGGATACGAATTCTGAGTAACCCGAGTGTCGGCTCGTCTTCCAGAGCGAGCCCTCTAGCGGAGCGCATCGCATCCGGGACCGCCATAATTCAGGTGCGATCCGTTTTCTGTTTTGCTAAGCTACGCCGATTCAAGCCATGCAGCCCAAACCGAGCGTCGGCGAATATTCCCTTGCTACAGGCGAAGCCGCGGTTCGTCGGCTTACGGCGCTACACCGAGTTTATTCACCCGCCGGGCGCAGAATTCTGCTCCGCGCTGGCCTGAAACCAGGAATGGCTGCGGCGGATTTTGGTTGCGGGGTGGGGGCAACGACGCGAACGCTGGCCGAGTTGGTGGGGCCGTCGGGAAGTGTCACGGGTGTTGACGTGAGCGCAGCTCAATTGGAGCAGGGCCGCAATCTATGCAAGGCGGAGGGGATCACCAACACGTTCTTTGTGGAAGCCAGCGCGACGGCGACTGGGCTGCCACGCAACTCATTCGACTTGGTTTATTGCCGCTACCTTCTGCTGCATCTTGTCGACCCGTCCGCTTGCCTGCGCGAGATGAAGGAAATCCTCAAACCGGGCGGCATATTGGTGGTGGAGGATGGCGACCTGACTTCCGCGGGCAGCAGTCCGGCAAGCTCGCTGCAATGGTTCGCGGATTTATTTGGCCGGCTGGGCCCGACGCGCGGATTGGACTACACGCTAGGAAATCGTCTTTATCACCTGGTGAAAGCCGCGGGCTTCCCGGAACCAGATATCGAGATCCATCAACCTGCTATTCCGCGGGGCGAAGAGCGCTTTCTGTTGAAGTGGACTATGGATGAAGCCGCGCCAGCCTTTATCGCCGCGGGATTGGTTACTGCCACCGATATGAACACGATCCTCGCCGATATGGACCGCGACTCGAGAGACCCCAATATCTTGCCGCTTGCGCCTCGGATGTCTTTGGTCTGGGCACGGAAGCCGAATTGAGTTTTCGGTTGCCGTGACAATTTGGCGGGTAGTGCCCCAACCCTACAGCGCAGGTGGGCCAAGTCCCGATTTAATCACCAGTTGGCGCTTTCGTCCCGGAGGCCGGCGTATAATCCGCAAATAATGCGTGATCTGGTTGCGTTGTGCTTTGTCGGCTTAGTTATCTACGAGGCGGTGACAGGAAAAGTTTTTGGGACAGCCGGCGGGCAGATCAAGCGTGCCGAGCATCCTCTTCTGTATTGGATCTCACTGGTGGGTGGAATTTGCTTTGCGGTCGTTTGTCTGTATGGAGTT
>JBAQYV010000010.1:0-3919 GCA_049790315.1 Candidatus Acidiferrales bacterium
CCTAGTGCTTCCACAAATGAACCACGTTTCCGTTCGCGGACTTCATGTCCCCCGGCTGCATGTCCGCAGGGCAAGCGCCGATATATTTCTGGTCCTGAATCATCGTCGTGTCAGTCATGCCGCCCATCGCAGGCGTGTAGGTCGAGTGGCTCTCCGAGTGCGCCGATGTATCGCCAGTGAACGTGACAGTTCCCTTGCTCTCGATCGTGGTACCTGCGACCGTGCACTTCATGTCGATGGTGTATTTGTTGCCCTCGTAATTTTCATTGTCCACTGTGCAGCCCTTCACGCTTTTCGCAATGCCCATCGTGTAGTGATCGTATTCATGATTGCGGCAGATCGTCGACGTGCTCTCGGTCTTCACGTTCCCGGGATTATCGATTGACTGCGTGTGGATTGACCACAACCCCTCCTTCACATCCGGCGGAGTCCCCGCCGCCGCCATCGCCATCCCGATCGGCAACAAAATCGTCGCCGCATAAGCCACAATCTTCGTAATCTTCACAGTACCTCCACTGTTTCGCGGCCGCGCCGTCGCGCAATTGTGAAGCCGCCCCAGTCGTCGCTTCGTGATCCAGCCCGCAGCCGCACAGTCTATCCCTTAGCACGAGCCAATTGTGGGATATGAGCGCGCGCAACCTTCGCACGCCGCGCGGCCAACGTTGCATTGCCCCTGGCCGCGACCTTCAGCTCGGCATCTTCGCTACTAAAACACTTGAATGCGATAATCTTCCCGATGCACTTCTATCACGCGCTCGCCATTGCCGTCCTCGCGCTACACCTCGTGTGGTGCGCATGGATCGTCTTCGGCTGGATCTTCACGCGCGGACGCCCCGTCCTCCGCTGGGCGCACATCGCCTCGCTCGTCTATTCCATCTTTATCGAGATCGCGCCGGTTCCCTGCCCGCTCACGCTCGCCGAGCAATGGTGCGAATCCCGCGCCGGAATCACGCCCTATACTCAGCCGTTCCTGGTCCACTACCTCGAAGCCACAATCTATCCCAACGTTCCGCTCCTCGTTCTAATTCCCACCGCCGTCGCACTCTGCTTAGTCCTCCTCGGCATCTACGTCCGCCGCTACCTCCGTCGCGACGCCGAGCCTTGGTGACGAGCCTCTCTGACACCTTTGATTTCGCGTTTCTTCCTTTCTTAACGTTGTCATCCCGATCGCCGCGGAGGAATCTGCTTTTGTCTTTGCCCGCTCCCCCGGGTCATCCCGAGTGAGCGCGGCGACTAGGGACCTCTCTGCCGCCTTTCTCGTCCCTCATTCCGAATCGCGTCGCGCGAATTCACTCTGCTATACTTGTATAGCGCCATATAGCGAGGTACCCATGTTGGCCATCCGACTTCCGCAATCCATCGAGAAACGCCTGGAGAAACTCGCCCGCCGCACCGGCCGCACCAAGACCTACTATGTCCGCGAAGCCATCCTCGAACACTTGGCCGATCTCGAAGACATGCACCTGGCCGAAGGCGCGCTTGAGCGCATCCGCGGCGGCGAAGAGCAAACCATCCCCTTGAAAGTCGTCATGAAACGTCATGGCCTACGACGTTGACTCGCCTATTCGACGTTGAAGTTTCCGATGAAATTGAATTTTTCGATGAACGTTGAGTTTTCTGATGAACGTTGAATTCTCGCCCGCGGCCGATCGCGAACTCGCCAAACTCGACGCCCAGCAGGCCAAGCGCATCCTGAAGTTCCTTCATGACCGTGTAGCCAAACTGGATGATCCCCGAAGCATCGGCGAAGCCCTGCGCGGCTCGCGATTCGGCGAACTCTGGAAATATCGCGTGGGCCCCTATCGCCTCATCTGCAAGATCGAAGACGATCGCCTCGTCGTCCTGGTTCTTCGCATCGGACATCGCAGAGAAATCTATCGCTAGCGCTCGGGCGCCCGAGCCGCCTTCTTCGGCCTTCCTCCCAGCTTCCCATTCGATCTGGAAGCCGCTCGCTTCGCCCTGCTCCTGGATTGCCCGCCGACCTGACCCAACCTGGCAGCCATCCATTTTTTTGAGCCAAGAAATCCTTCGAGCAATCCCAGCACGTGCAGGTCGGCGTCCAGCTTCGGAAAGTGGATTCCAAATCCCGAAGGACTAATTTCAATCTCGTCGAGTTGAGACGGCCTCGCGTTTTCCAATCCCTGCGCATCGCGCGGCGAAAAGCTCAGTATCAACCCTGAGCTAAGACGGATCACGATGTGCCCGCCTTTGCGGTCGTAACGCGCTAAAACGGCCTTCGGAAGCCCCGCTTGCATTTCCGCGGCCCTCTGATTCGCCATGCTAAAATTGTCATGCAGTGCCATGAATTTCCTCCCATGCCTGGCAAAGCTCTTCCAAGTGCTCTGTCAAAACTTTTTGGATACGCGCCAGTTCTCGTCTTGAAAACCGGTAGTTCTCGCGAAGCTCCGCCAGTCCACCCGGCCGATTCAATCTGAACACCGCTTCACGCCCTCGCCCAATCACATGGACATGAGCCGGTCGATGATCGTTGGGATAGATCACCACCCGAAGCCCATCGAACCTAAGGACCGTCGGCATCCTCTCATTTTAGCACGAAACCCAATCGCTCAGGTTATTGGCTGAACGACCGATTCGGTGTCGGCGAGATTGCCGGTACCGATATCGGTCGCTTTCTGTCCTGCGTGCGGACTCATTGGCTGCTCTCGGTTTCATACGGGCAGCGGCGTCTTTGATCCGAAGATTGCGCAGTTCGCTTGTCTGGCTCGCCTGCGCATTCCACAATTCGAATGAATTTCCACAGCGTCTATTCGAATAACCCACACGTTATCATTGACGTGTATCGTATATATGTGCTATGCTTTTAGACGAGTTGCAAACGCATGCCCTTGCCGCAGAATCTTCCTTTAACAAACCTCGCGCCACACTTCCTCGCTTCCAATTTTTCCGGAACCGGCCCACGCAGAATTCTCGCGCGCTTTTGCATCTTCCACATTCGTAAAGAGTTCAAATCAAACAGAATCAATACCTTCGCAGATTTTTCACGTCTCCCGGATCTGCTCATTCTGCAAGATTTAAACTCTACTAGAATCAACAGTTCTAAGATTTCTAATATTCCCCATATCGCTATGATTGCTAAGGACTTCAAGCCTACTAGAATCAACACTTCCAAAAATAAGGACTTAAAGTCTCCTGGATTCAACACTTCCGGCGCAAAGGACTTAAAGTCCCGCAGAATCAGCACTTCCGAAAAACAGGGGAGGGGGGTGGGTCTGCGGCCACCCATGCATCAGTTTTTTCGATACTTCCCGGTTCGCGAGCCACCCGATTTTTGTCGGCTGGGCGGCTCAGAGAGCGCCAAGAAAATCTCTCAGCAATCGCACGCCCTGCTCGAATTCGGGCGACGGCGCGATCAGGCTGAGGACGAGGAAACCGTCGGAAGGGAAATTGTAAAAGGTGCCGGGATGAATCAAAACCGAAGTCCGCTCGAGCAGAGACACAACGAGCGATTCATCCGACGCCGATTTCGGCACGCGCAGCACAGCGTACCAGCCGCCTTCGCGGTCAAGACGCGTGGCGGCGTCGCATACGGCGAATGTGGCATCGAGAAACGCGAGATTTGCGGCGACGCGTTCCTGCAATTGGGATCGCATCGCGCCGCGCATTGCCAGGAATTCCGGCGCGGCGAGTTGTATCGGCGTGCTGGGGGAAAGATATGTGTCTGCGATCACGTCCAAGCGCTCAACCGCGGCGCGCACCAAGGGTTCGGGTCCGCTTGCAACGATCCACGCGAGCTTCATCTGCGGCAGCGCCGAAATTTTGGAAAGCCCGCTCAGCGTGAACGTGAGCGCGCCATCGGAGAATGCGAATGTGGCGCCGCCGGTCAAGGTCTTGTAGGGGCGGAGCTTGCCTCCGCCCGCGTCGGCCACGCTCGAAGTCCCGACGCCGCTACGTCGCGTGG
>JBAQYV010000011.1:0-54266 GCA_049790315.1 Candidatus Acidiferrales bacterium
ACGCGAATGCGCGGAAGATCGGCGGCGGTGGGCATGATGTAGTTGGTCATTTGGCCGTTGGCCATGCCGCCATTTTGCCAAACAACATTTTCAGTGAGCGCGTAACCGATACCTTGCGCAATGCCACCTTCGATTTGGCCCGCAGCGAGCACGGGATGAATTACTTTGCCGACTTCCTGCACAGCGGTGAAATCGTCGACATGAGTCTCAAATGTCGCGATGTCAACCGAGACTTCGGCGACGTACACGGCCCAAGCGAAGGCGCCGTAAGCGTCGCCGGAATATGTGGCGTCGTCCCAATGCAGGCCAGGCGGCGCGCGATATTGGCTGCGCGCGCGCAGCGGGCCGCGAGTTCCGATGTAGGTGCGCGCGGCGCGGGCGAAATCTTCGTCGGGATCGCCTCCGACCGTAAGCAAGCCGGCGGATTCGAGTTCGTGCTTCAGGCTGAGCGCCGCAGTTTCGACCAACTTTCCCACGACCATCGATGTGCGCGACGCCACGGTAGGTCCGCTATTCGGCACGGCGGCGGTATCGGGTTGAACGATTTCGATTTGCGCGTAGTCGAGTCCAAGGGCGTCGGCGGCAATTTGCGCGAAGACGGTATTTGCGCCCTGGCCCATTTCGGTGTTGGAGGTCATTACGCGGACGCGTCCATCGGCTGTGGCTTCGGCTTCCACGACGGAGGCGAGATACGTTTCACCGGAGCCGGTGAATCCCGCGCCGTGGAAAAACGCGGCGAAGCCGATACCTTTTTTTACGCGCGCGGCGGGATTTTCGCGCGCGAATCGTTCGCGTTTCGCGGAGTAATCGCTTTCGCGGAGAGCGCGGTCAAGCAGACGATTCATGTCGACGGCTTCGTGGATCACCTGGCCTGTGGCCGTGGTTTGTCCGGGCGCGATGAAATTGCGGCGGCGAAATTCTTCGGGCGACAAGCCGATGGCGTGAGCGATGCGATCCATGTGAAGTTCGAGCGCGAAAATACTTTGCGGCGCGCCGAAACCGCGAAACGCGCCGTGAGGCGGGGCATTTGTGGCTACGACACGCGAACGGATGCGCACGTTGGGACAAAAATAGGGGCCAGCGGCGTGAATGGTGCCGCGCGAAAGAACCACCGACGAGAGCGTGGCGTACGCGCCGCCGTCGAGGGCGAAATCGATATCCATGGCGAGGAGCTTGCCGTCGCGCGTGACCGCGCTGCGATGGCGCGTGCGTGAAGGATGGCGCTTGGTGGTGGCGGCCATATCCTCGGCGCGATCGTAGATAATTTTCACCGGGCGGCCGGATTTCCACGCGAGCAGCGCGGCGTGCCCCGCGATCATCGAAGGATATTCTTCCTTGCCGCCGAAGCCGCCGCCGGTCTCCGCCTGCACCACGCGAATTTTGTCCGCGGGCAATCCGAACATCGCGGCGAGCGCCTTGTGAATGTAGTAGGGGCACTGCATCGATCCCCACACGGTGACGCCGTCCTGCGGATTGGCAATCGAGATCATGCCCTGCGGTTCGATGTAAAGCTGCTCCTGCGCGCCGGTGCGATATTCGTCTTCGACGACGATGCAATCGGCGCGCGCGAAGGCCGGATCGACATCGCCTTTATTTACCGCGTAGGATTTGAAAACATTGTCCGCGCCCCAGATGATTTCTTTTCGCGCGAGCGAATCTTCGAGAGTAAAAATCGGCGGAAGCAGCTCGATTTCAATGCTTACGGCGCGGCGCGCTTCTTCGAGCAAATACGGATCGGGATGCGCGAGAAGAAGGATGGCTTCTTCGGGATGATTCACGGCGCCATCGGCGAGCAGCGGCTGATCGTGCTCTATCAGCAGAACGCAATTCTCACCGGGAATATCGCGCGCGGTGACGATGGTGAACTCGTCCCACGGAATGCCGGGGCCGAATTCGATTTTGCGAATGATGCCGCGCGGCACCTGGCTGCGCACGGTGACGCCGTGGAGCAGGCCGGGGAAAGTGAGATCGTCGACGTAGCGCGCGCGTCCGGTAACTTTGTCGCGGCCTTCTTTTCGCGGCACGGAACTTCCGACGAGCTTCTGTTTCGGCGAAGGCATTGGAATTCGGGCGCGGATTCTATTTTCAGCTCGCTGCAATAAAGATAACGCCGCCGCTCAATATTCGATGCGGCCGGGCTGGTCGCGCCAAGCGCGAAATGCGGCGAGCGCGTCCTCTCTCATTATGGGCGTCATGGTGATTTTGCGGCGGCTGGGCTCGCGGCGCAACTCTTCGTAGATGAAACTGTCGTCAAAGCCGGCGGCGGCGGCGTCTTCGGCGCTGGCGCCGAAAAAAACGCGATCGGGACGCGCCCAGTAGATGGCGCCGAGGCACATCGGGCAGGGCTCGCAACTCGTGTAGAGTTCGCAGCCCGTGAGCTGAAACGTGCCGAGCGCGCGGCAGGCTTCGCGAATTGCAACGACTTCCGCGTGAGCCGAAGGATCGTTAGTCTGCGTGACGCGATTCACGCCTTCGACGACAATGCGGCCGTCCTTGACGACCACGGCGCCGAACGGGCCGCCCGCGCCGGACTTCACGTTCTCGACGGCAAGTGCGATGGCGCGCTGCATGAAGGGGCTGAACATAAGAAGCCTCGTGCGTCTTATCTCTCTCGAGAATTGTATCGGACCGGGGCAAACGCTACGCCATTTTCTTGGCTACCGGCGCACAGTTGATACAATTGCGGCCGCATGAGCCTGACCTTGTTATTCGCGTTGCTGGGCGGACTGCTGGTGCTGGCGTTTGTCGCCAATCGTCTGTTTCAGTGGACGCGACTGCCGGATGTCGTCGTGCTGATGGCCACAGGGCTTTTGATTGGCCCCGTGCTGGGATGGGTGCGGCCGGGACCGTTTGAAGGCGTGGCTCATGCGTTCGGTTCGCTCGCGCTGATTTTAATTTTATTTGAGGCCGGACTCGATTTGGATTTGCGGAGCACGCTGCGGCATTTCCCCGGCGGCGTGCTGCTTGGTTTTCTGACGTACGCGCTGACGACGCTGGCGGTCGGCGGAATCGTGTGGCGAAATCTGGGCCTGCCGCTGCGCGATGCCATGGCCGTCGGCGCCATTGTGGGCTGCACGAGCAGCACAATCGTGCTGCCGATTTTGCAGCAGTGGAAAGCGCGCGAGCCGGTGCGAGTAACGCTACTGGTGGAATCCACGCTGGGTGACATTCTCGGCGTGCTTACGACGCAGTTCCTGCTCGATTTCGATCCGGCACAAGGCTCCGCCGTGACTGGTTTGGCGTCGAGACTCGCGCTGCAAATCGTGATCTCGCTGCTTGCGGCGCTTGCGATTGGATTTTTGTGGTCGAAGCTTCTGCCATTTCTTTCCGAGCAGCGCTTCTGGCAGGTGCTGACGTTCTCGATGGTGCTGCTGCTTTACGCGGGCACCGAAGCGGCGAAGGGAAGCGGTTTGCTCGCCGTGCTCGGATTTGGTCTGGCGCTTTCCAATCTGCCGGGCGCGCGGCCGGAAATGGCGGCGATGTTCCAATGGGCCGCGCCGCAGACCACCAAGTACGAACAGATTTTGAGTTTTCACTCGGAGCTGTCGTTTTTGGTGCGCACATTTTTCTTCGTGATGATTGGCGTGGTGGTGAAACTTCGCGGCCTGCGCGCGATTTGGCTGTTGCTGCTTGGCGTGATGGGCGCGATCTGGCTGTGCCGGTGGATCGGCGTGCAATTGACCGCATGGTCGTGGCGTGAATGCACGCCAGCGGACCGCAAGGTGGTGCTGTGGATGGTGCCGCGCGGGCTGATCACGATCGTGCTGGCGTTGGCGGTGGTCGAAGCGCGCGGAGACGTGATGTCATTCGTGCCGGCGCTGTCTTTTGCCGTCGTGCTGCTCACAAACTTGCTGGTGTTGATTGGTGGCATCGACGCCGCGCGCGCCATACCAGAGCCGCCCGCGGCGGATTCCGCGCCTGCCAACGCGAGTGTCCCACCCGCCGAAGCATGAGAAACCTCGGCGCGCTCCGCGCAGTCTGATAGATGTGACATCGAGATGGGCGCGGCCGGCATGCGGTATCCTTGGTGCGCGCAACTGAATCCGATACCTCGGGGGATACGAATGGCAAGCGCGACTTTGAATAAACGGCCGCTGGGCTCCAGCGGAATTGAGATTTCGGCTGTGGGCTTCGGAGCTTGGGCGGCGGGCGGTGCGGGTTGGATTTTTTCGTGGGGCGCACAAGACGATGCGGAATCGGTCGCGGCGATTCGACGCGCTGTCGATCAGGGCGTGAATTGGATTGACACCGCGGCGGTGTACGGCATCGGGCATTCCGAAGAGGTGGTGGGCCGAGCCCTTCGCGAGATTCCCGCGGCGCAGCGCCCGATGATTTTTACAAAGTGCGGTGTGCTCACGAATGCCGCCGATCCGTACGGTCCGGTTACGCGCACGATTCGTCCGGATTCGATTCGCCACGAAATTGAACTGTCTCTCAAGCGGCTGGGGATTGAGCGCATTGACCTCTATCAATTTCACTGGCCGGATGCGACCGGTGTGCCCGTCGAAGATTCGTGGGGCGAGATGGTGCGCCTGATTGCGGAAGGGAAAGTCCGCGCGGCCGGCGTCTCCAATTTCGACGTTGCGCTGCTGGAGCGCTGCGAGAGAATTCGCCACGTCGATTCGCTGCAGCCGCCGTTTTCGATGATCCGGCGCCAGGCGGCTGCGGACGTGATTCCGTGGTGCGCTGCGCACGGCACTGGCGTGATCGTTTACAGTCCGATGCAATCGGGATTGCTGACGGATTCGTTTTCAGCCGATCGCATGGCGAAACTTGGCGATGACGATTGGCGCCGCAAGGCTCCGGAATTCCTGGAGCCGAAACTCGGCCGCAATCTTCGGTTGCGTGATGCGCTTCGCCCGATTGCCGAGCGTCACGGCGTTAGCGTTTCCGCCGTCTCCGCGGCCTGGACCCTCACTTGGCGCGGTGTCACGGGAGCGATTGTGGGCGCGCGGTCGGCGCAGCAGGTGGATGGCTGGATCGCCGCCGGCCAACTGGAGCTTTCGCCGCAGGACCTCGATGAAATCGCGCGCGCGATCGAGCAGACCGAAGCGGGGGAAGGTCCAGCGCGGCCCGCGCAGGCGGGAGCGCGAGCCGGCGGTTAATCGGATTTTATTTTTTGCATCGGATCGGATCGAGATTATTCCCGAGGAATCGAGAGTTCATTCTGGAAACTTGACACTTCACTTCACGAGAGGAGATTTCGATGAACCGTTTGGCAGCGCTCGTAGGCAGAATTCTGATCGCCATTCCTTTTCTTGTCCTCGGATTCATGAAGATCACGAACTTTCATGCTACTGTGGCCACATTTGCAGCCCTTAAAGTCCCGGTGACCACGGCCGCCACCGTAATCGCGATCATCATTGAAGTGCTGGGCGGCATCTGCCTGGTGCTTGGCCTTAAGACGCGGTTCTGGGGCTGGCTGATGTTTCTCTATTTGATTCCCGTTACATTGACGGCCCACAATTTCTGGGCGCACACCGGTGCGGCGCGCATGGACAACGAGGCGCACTTCCTGAAGAACCTTGCCATTATGGGCGGATTACTTTTGCTCGCGGCTTTCGGCCCGGGTTCGTTGAGCGTGGATAAGTCCTGAAGAATACTTCCCGGAATTCCGGCGGGAGTGCGCGGCGAATCTAATATCCCTCGCCGCGCGCTCACGCTTTAAATTTTGGCAAAAAGCGAATTGCATCGGTCCGGCGCATGTATCAGCGCCTTGTTCATAGGGCTCGCCCCGCTGCCGCGCCTGAAGCCCAAGCCCATTGGAAGTTGTGGCCACCTAGGTGGCCAGTGACGTCAACAACCTCGCCAATAAAAAATAGTCCGCGAACCGTGCGGCTTTCCATCGTTTTGCTCGATAATTCATCCGTATCCACTCCGCCGACAGTTACCTCGGCCTTTTCGTAACCTTCCGTATCCGCGGGCGTGACGGTCCAGTTGTGGGCTTGGCGCTCAAGTTCAGCCAACGATTGGTTGGTCCAATCGAGCGGCGCATGCAGATCAAGCCAGCGCGCAGCGAAACGCTTCGGCAAAAATTGTTGGAACGCGGAACGCACGGTCACGATATCCCGAGCCTTGGCGCCGCGAATCGCCGCCGTCACATCACGGTCGGGCGCCAAATCAATGCTGACTGGCTGGTCCTTATTCCAATAGGAGGAAATCTGAAGGATGGCCGGCCCGCTTAATCCGCGATGAGTGATCAGCATTTGTTCCGTGAATGAGTTATTTCCGGTTGCAACGAGCACTCGCGTCGAAACACCCGCCAAATCGCAATATTCGCTTCGCTCCCGTGATCCCAGCACAAATGGTGCGAGCGCCGGGCGCGTGTCGCGAACTTTCAGTCCGAATTGGCGGGCAAGGTCGTAGCCAAACGAAGTGGCGCCCATTTTCGGGATCGAAAGTCCGCCAGTTGCAACCACCAGCGTGGGCGCGTGAAACTCCTCCGTCTCCGTCAGCACAACGAACTCCATCGAGCGCCGCACCTCGCGGATTCGGCTGTTGACGAATGTTTTTACGCCCGCGCTCTCGCACTCCATTTCGAGCATGTCCGTGATATCGCTTGCCGCGCGATCGCAGAAAAGCTGCCCCAAGGTTTTCTCGCGGTAGGGAATTCGATGTTTTTCGACCAGAGCGATGAAATCCGAAGCCGTGTATCGGGCCAGTGCCGATTTTGCGAAATGCGGATTTGCCGAAATGAAATGATCCGGCTGGCAGTGAAGGTTGGTGAAATTGCAGCGCCCGCCGCCCGAAATAAGAATCTTTTTGCCTGCGCGTTCGGCGCGCTCAATGATAGCGACGCGGCGCCCGCGCTTGCCTGCCTCCGCCGCGCACATCATTCCCGCGGCCCCGGCGCCCAGAATTAAAACGTCGAATCGCTGCGTCACCTTGGCATTCCGCGTCGCTCGATGGAAACCGGCAACCGAGTGTTTGGCTCCGCGCCGGTAGCGCGGAGGTTTGGTGGGCCCGCTAGGACTCGAACCTAGGACCGACGGATTATGAGTCCGCTGCTCTAACCGGCTGAGCTACGGGCCCCACTTGGTGACTGCTGATTTTACATCTCCCGGGCGAAATTGCGCGGAAGAACCGGAGCGATTGCGCGATACCTGCATCGAATTTGGCCTCGCATGAGTCATAATGTCCGGCATCATGCGTCTCCCTATTCGTAATACCGTGCTCTGCGCCACGTTCATCGTCGCTGCGTATTTCCCAGCCCATGCCCAAGAGGCTTGGCACCAGATTCAGATGCCCACGGCAACTGAAGTTGCCAGCCGGTGGAAAACGCCACCGCCGGAATACGGCCCGGAGCCCTACTACGGCTTCGGCGGCGCGATGGACGTAAATGTGATTCGCCACGATTTGGATTCCATGAAAGCTATGGGCTATCAGGCGATCACAGTGCAAGCCGGCGGAAGAGATATGAAAGATGCCCCGTATCTCTCCGAAGCCTACTTCAAACTTTTCCGCGTGTTCGTCGACGAAGCCAAAAAGCGCGACATGCGCATTTGGATCGTTGACGATGCCGGTTACCCCAGCGGCTTCGCGGGCGGCAAATTCACGCAGCTCGCGCCGGACCTGCGCATGCAAGCGCTGGTCATCGCGAAAAAAATCGATGTCGCCGCCGGCGACACGTTGTCGCAGCCGGTCACCGCGGAAACTGTGGGCGCGATCGCCGTGAGCGCCGACGGCGCTTCGCAGCCAGTGCCCGTGGCCAACAGTGCGATCAGTTGGACCGCGCCGGCAGGCAAGTGGACCGTGCTGATTATCGAGCATCAGTTCAGCACCTCGCCCACCATGTCCGATACGAATCCCGTGCGCCGCAAGGATACTTCGCAATCGCTTGAGGACTATCTGAATCCCGCCGCGACCGCGCAATATCTCGCTTTCACGCATGAGGAATACAAAAAACATGTGGGCGACGAATTCGGCAAAACCATTATCGGCTTTCGCGGCGATGAGCCCGACTATTCCATCGGCGGAATTCCGTGGACCAACGCGTTCTTCGATCGCTTCCAGCAAATCAAGGGTTACGACGTGCGTCCCTACGTCGCCAGCTTTTTCGCGCCCAACATGACTGACGAGCAAAAGCGCGTGAAAGCCGATTACTGGGATGTTTTTTCCCAGATGTTTGCTTCGGCATTTTTCAAGCAGCAGGGCGATTGGTGCGCGGCGAACGGTCTGGCCTATCAAGTGCACATCAATCACGAAGAATTGGAAATGCAGCTGGTGCACAGCGAAGGCGAATTTTTCCGCGACATGCGCTACGTCCAGGTCCCCGGCATTGACGCGATCTGGCACCAAATCTGGACCGACACAATTTCCGATTATCCGCGCCTGGCTTCATCCGCCTCACATCTCTACGGCAAGCCGCGCGCGTTCACGGAAAGTTTCGCGGCCTATCGCCCGATCCCCAACGTCGAGCAGGCGCGCTACGTTCTGAATGAGGAATTTGTGCGCGGCGTCAATCAAATCGAGGTGATGTTTTTCCCCGCCAGCAGCTCCGTTTCGCTGAACGGCAATACGCCGAACACCGGTGCGGGCAAGCCATCCGCATTTATGAATGAGCCAGGCTTCCCCGACTTGATGCAGTACACCAGAAGTTTGAGTTATCTGATGTCCATGGGCAGGCCCGCCGCGTCGGTCGCGCTTTACATTCCTTCGAGTTCCATGTGGTTGGGCGAAGCGGCCGCCGATCGCGCTTTCGTTTCAACCGAGCGGCTGCTCTCCGAGCATCAGATCGATTTCGACATCGTGAGCGAAGACGCGCTAGCCACAGAACTCATCGCCGGCAAAGGCACGCTGACCACACTCAGCGGAAACAGCTATCGCACAATAATTCTTCCCGGCGAAATGTTGCTGTCGCAATCCGCGCTCGATCGCCTGCGCGCGTTCGCGGCCGGCGGCGGCCACGTTCTCTTTCTCGATCACACGCCCACGTTGATCGCCGGCAGAACCATTCGCGACGCTCGCGCCGCAACACCCACCGATTTCTCCTGGGCCACGGTCGAGACTTCCGCGCAACTTTCTCCGACGCCGACGCCCGGACTTTCCGCTCCCGCCGCGCCACCGGCGGCGCAAGACGTTCCGCCGGCCATCGCGCGCGCCCTCGCAAGCGCCGTCCCCGCGCCCGACCTCACGCTAGACGCGCCCGACACCGCGCTTCGCTACATGCACCGCCAGCTGAAAGACGCCACCGTCTATCTTTTCTTCAACGAAAGCGGTCACGCCTTCTCGCACTCCGTGACATTAATGTGCAAGGGCAAGCGAACAGAAGTGTGGGACCCGCAAACCGCCGCGGTTCAGCCGCTATCGTCGACGCGAATGAAGAATTCCCTGAAGATCGAATTAGCGCTGAAGCCCTACGAAACGCGCGTCGTCGTAGTCCGCTAGAGGTTTCCGGATAAGCCGGAAGAGAACGATCTTGAAATCGCGCCACTACGGCCTGAGTTGCGGCGCGAGGCCGCGTTAATCGCCGGTGGCCGGGACTTCGTCGGCTGACTCGCGCGTCATCATCCCCGCGGCCACAAGCAATTCCCGCGCCGATTCGCGCATCCCCGGCCAGTGCCGCCAGAACCAGAACGCTCCAACCGCGCACGCCGCGCCGCACAGCGCCACCGTCACCGGCGCGCCGATTCGGTCGGCTGCCGCTCCGGCGATCAGCGCGCCCACAGGCGCCATCCCTCCGGTCATCATCGAGTAAAGCGACATCACGCGTCCGCGCAGCCGGTCGGGCGCCATGGCTTGCAACAGCGTGTTCGTCGCCGCCATGTTCACCATCATGAAAAATCCCGAAGGCACCAGCACGGCAATCGAAAACCACATCCAGCGCGAAAATCCGAACAGCACGAGCGACGCGCCGAACCACGCCGCCGATACAAACACCCAGCGCCCCAGTCCTCTCACGTCTTTCCTGGTCGCCAGCGCCAGCGCGCCCAGCAGCGCGCCCACGCCAGTGGCGCCCATCAGCCAGCCGAGGCCCTCCACGCCGCCATGCAAAATCCTGTCGGCGAAAATCGGCATCAGCACCGTCACCGGCATGGCCACAAAACTCACAAGCCCAACCAACAAAAGTAGCGCCCACACCGGGCCGGTCTGGCGCGCGAATTGAAACCCTTCGATCACGTTTTCGAGCGCCGATTCGTTTTCTTCGAGCGCGGTCGGCTTCTCGATGCGCATCAGCGCCAGGCCGATGATCACGGCGATGTAGCTGGCTGCGTTGGCAAAAAAGCACCACCCGACTCCAAGTGCGGCCACCAGGATTCCAGCGACAGCCGGGCCGGCGACTCGCGCGCCATTGAACATTGAAGAATTCAGCGCCACGGCGTTCAGCAGGTCCTCGCGCTCGACCATCTCGACCAAAAAGGCCTGCCGCGCCGGAATGTCGAACGCGTTCACCACGCCCATGAGGGCGGCCAGGAGCATGATCTCCCACACCGTCAGGCGGTGCGCCAGCGCGAGGCCGGCCAGTGTGAACGCCACAACCATCGAAGCGCTCTGCGTTGCGATCACGACCTTCTGCCGGTTCCAGCGATCGGCCACCAAGCCGCCCACAGGCGCCAGCAGGAATATCGGAATTCGGCCCGCGAATCCCACGGCGCCCAGCAGCAGCGAAGAGCCCGTCAGCCGGTAGACCAGCCAGGCCTCTGCGATGATCTGCATCCATGTGCCGATCAACGAAATAAATTGGCCGCCGAAAAACAACTGGAAATTGCGGTGGCGCAGCGCGCGGAAAGTGGTTTTGCTCCAGTGAGGTTGTTTAGCCGGACTCGAATGGGAACTGTCGTTCATCGCGATGGATGAGAACTATTCTATCGCACCCCGCGTCGTCTTTGGCGCGGCGCGAATTCGCGCGTGACGAAACGCAAACAGGAGGCGTGCAAAGAAGTAAAGCGTTGCGGCGCTTCCACGGCGCGGTTCGCGGCGTTCAGGCCTGCGATTGCCGAGGCTTGCCCGCTTCGCGGAATCGAAACCAAATTCCGGGCAGAAGACTTAGAACGAAAACTCCCCAGAAGATCCTAATGTTGAGCGAATACGCGTACAGCAGCGCTCCCAACGCGAGCGCCCAATGAAACACTTCGCCCAGAATGCCGTTGAGCCAGTGCGCTTTGTTACCCGTCGACGGAACGCGCGGCAGAATCCGGAACCAAAGGCGCGGCACGCGAGCGCAATACGCGCGATAGCTTTCTCCCTGCGTTGCCGAAAGCTCCGCTTCTTCGCGCAGTATCAATCGATAATGAAACACCACCATTGCCACGATTAGGAAAACGAAGCCCGCGCGGCTCGCCAGCAGACCGATGCCCACAGCCATCAACAGATTCCCGAGATAGAGCGGATTGCGAACGTGGCGGAACGGCCCGTCGGCCAATAGACGATCCGTGACAACCGTTCGCGACTGCATCACCGCGGTTTGCAAGTACGCCGTGCCCCAACTGCGTAGTGCCGCGGACACCACCAGCACGATCGTCGCGAAACCGTAAGCCGCGCGCGTCCAGGCATGGAGGCTGATTGCCCAGTAGTGCAGCGCGAGCCAGCGCGCCACTTCCACGCCCGCTTCTTTGTGGTCCACCCGGTAAAATCCGAAACCGATCAGAAAAATTGCGATGATGAACCAGCGGCGATTTCGAAACTCGAAAAGTGTGGCTTTCATTCGTTTTCCGCGCGGCCTCCGAAGAGTTGCGGCGCGGTGAATAATAGTGAGTGTTCCGCGCGCGCGCAAGGCGCGCCGGTGGGATGAATCGTTGCGCTATCTTTGGGAGGTGCGGATTTCAATCGGTGAAGACGATGCCAACGGCGGTCTCGTCTTTGTTGCGCGCCGGCTCGATACGCACCACGGTGCCGCGCAATCGCATCGGAGAATTGCCGGGATCGTCGCCGCCGGGGCTATCGATCAGCACCTGCAACTCGGATTGCAGTTTCGGGCTGTGCGCCAAATTCACAAGTGCGCCGTGCAGACTGAGATCTCGAATCACGGTTTCTTCTTCAAACGCTTTTCCTTCGCCGGTGAAACCCGTGATGCGCGCGTGGAAATGCGCTTCGCGCCGCAATCCTTCGGCCACGTTGGGAATCACCACGCCGAATTCTTTCTGCCCGACCGTGAGCACCATCCCCTCGGTCGCGGCCCACACGTTGGCGAAGCTGCCGCGCGCCGCGCGCAAAATCGCGTCGATTGCCTTGTCGGAAGAATCCGGATCGTGGTGGAACAGCACAAGATTTCGCACGCCAGCCTCTTCCGCGATGCGCACGCCTTCCAGCCAACTCGAATGGCCCCATCCCTTGCGTGTCGAGGCCAATTGTTCCGGCGTAAATTGCGCGTCGTTGACGAACACGTCCGCGCCGGCCGCCAGTTCGCGCAGATTGCGGTCGAGTTTCGCATCGCCCGGCTCATTGTCGGTCGCGTAGACGATCGTGCCCGCCGGCGTTTCAAATCGAAATCCCAGGCAGCCCTGCGGATGATTCAACCAAGCCGTGGTTACGCGCGTGCCCCCGACGTTCAACGTTTCGCCGCCGCTTACTTCCGTGAACTCGCGGCCCGCCGACATGGCGCTCAAATCCACGGGGAAATATGGATGCGCCATCTGCGCTTCAAAAACGCGCTTCAAACTGTCGCGCCCTAAAAATTCCGAGCGAAAACTATAGAAATGAAATCGATTTTGCGGCGAGTACAACGGCGAAAAAAACGGCAATCCCTGAATGTGATCCCAGTGATAGTGCGTAACGAAAATATTCGCGCGAACCGGCTCGTCGGCGCCCGCCAACTGTTTCCCCAGCATGCGCAGCCCGGTGCCGCAATCCAGAATAAAGCGCGTTCCATCGGGAGCCGTCAATTCCAGGCAAGGCGTGTTTCCGCCATAGCGCCAAGTGTCGCGGTCCACGGTTGGTGTAGAACCGCGCACTCCCCAGAAACTCAGCGTGGCTGCGGATTTCGGCATCGCGTTCGGTAGAAACGTGTTATCCGCCGGATTCGCCGGGCCTTCGCACGGTTTCGCGGCTGAAAACGGCTTCCTTTGGCATCGTAGCAGCGCCCCAAGTGAAGTCAATTAACATTGCATTTTCGCGTGCGCAACGCGCATTGACGCATCCGAACTCAACCCGGCAGCCTCCCGATTGGTGCACTTCGGCTTGCTCCTCGGTAGAATGATGCCATGCACGTCCACGCGGCGGGCGAACAGCACACGCACGGCCACTCTCACAGCCACGCGCACGCGCATGCCGCGGCGTCGATGAGCCGCACCTTGCTCGTCGGCGCGATCACCACGACGCTGGCGTTGATCGCGCTTGAAATCGCCGGCGGCACACTCGGCCATTCCATCGCGCTGATCAGCGACGCCGTTCACAATCTCGCCGACGTGCCGATGCTTTTTATTTCGTGGCTCGCGGCGCGCCTGGCCGAGCGGCCCGCCGACGCGCATCGCACCTTCGGCTATCGCCGCGCCGGAGTTCTGGGCGCATTCACGAATGGAATCTTGCTCGTACTCGTGGCCGCGGGGTTGCTCTACGAAGTCTACGAACGCTTCAGGCATCCGGAGGTTGTCGGCGTTGGCTGGATGATCTTTGTGTCGCTCGTCGCGCTCGGGGTAAATGGCGGAATCACGCTCGCGCTCGTACGCAGCCGCCGCGATCTGAATCTTCGCAGCATTTTTATTCATAATTTGGGCGATTCGCTCTCGAACGTCGGCGTCCTGTTCGGCGCGGTGATTCTGCATTTCACTCATGCCGCATGGATTGATCCAGCGCTCGCCGCGGTCATCGGTCTTCTCGTGCTGTGGTCCACCATCGGCATCCTGAAGGAATCGGGAAATATTCTGCTCGAAGGTTTGCCGGAGGGTTTGGAAGTTGAGCGCGTGGCGCGCTCAATCCTGAAAATTCCCGGCGTGCGCGAAGTGCACGACATTCACATCTGGACGCTCGGCACCGACTCGCACGCCCTCTCGTGCCACGTTCGCGTCCCCGACATGCACATGGACGAAAGCGAAAAAATCGTCAACGCCATCTGCAAACAACTCGATTCCGAATTCCACATCTCCCACATCACCGTGCAACTCGAACGCGCCGGCCTCCCCCAGGACGCCGGCCTGTTCATGCCCGAACCCTTCGAGAGCGCGAAGTAACGCTCGTACGCTTGCGTCCCAGTCGGCGGCTGGTCGGCCTCCTGGTGGGCTACCATCCAAAGCCTCGAAACACCGCAAACCGGATGGCGCGCCCCGGCTCTCCAGAAACCTAGGTTTCGCTGAGGGTTTAGTTCTGATTTCTGGCATTCTTGGCCGGAGGAAGCGATGGAAGACGCACTTCGCAAGAACATGATCGTGATGATCGAAACCATTGAGGGTTGCTTAAAGGAGGGCCATCCTCTTCCAGGCCTTGTGCTCCTGTACACGTGCCTCGACGTCCTTGGTTCCGTCGAGGCCCAACCATTTACAGCAACCAGGGCGTCATTCGTTAAGTGGGCCGACGAGTATTTCCTCAAGACGCACCCGCTGCCCTGCGACGCCACGGAACTGTACGCGGCGCGCTGTGGAATTCTCCATACGTTTACGGCCATATCTAAACTGTCGCAGGGAGGAAAAGCCCGAAAGATACAATACGCGTGGGGCAATGCGGAAGTCGCGGATCTCGCTCAGACGGCCACAATGCTTGGGCACACCGATGTGGTAACAGTCCATGTCCGCGATCTAGTCGATGCTCTCCGGGACGGGATCGTCGAATATTTCCAGCAAGTTGACGCCGATCCCACTAGGCAAAGCGTCGTCGCACAGCGGGCAGGCCTCTGGTTTACAGACTTGCGAATTGATATCGTCCGAAAGTTTTTGGACAGTAGAGGGCCGCGACACACATAGCAACGGGAAGCAACGCAAATTGAGACTCACCACGCTGTGAGATGACTCACCCTCGCGACAAATCCGCGAAAGTCCGTCGCTTCCAATGGATATCGGTCGGCTTGTTGCTAGCCGTCGGCATCGTAAACATCCTTGACCGCAGCACCCTCGCGATCGCCAATTCAAATGTCAGCGGAGATCTGCATCTCTCCCCCGCGCAAATGGGGCTGCTGCTCTCCGCATTTTCCTGGGCATACGCATTCTCGCAATTGCCGATCGGCGTGCTGCTCGATCGCATTGGCGCGCGCATCGTGCTTGGCGTCGGATTGTTCTGCTGGTCGATCGCGCAACTCTGCGGAGGCCTGGTTGTTTCGTTGCGGCAATTTCTCACGGCGCGCGTTTTCCTCGGCATCGGCGAATCGCCCACCTATCCCGCCGGCGCGAAAATCATCGCGGATTGGTTCAATAAGCGCGAGCGCGGCGGACCAACCGGAATCTTCCTTTCTTCGCCAACGATCGGCCCGATGATCGCGCCGCCGATCATCACCGCGATCATGCTTTACGCCGGCTGGCGTTGGATGTTCATCGCCATGGGAGTGATGGGCATCGTGCTCTCCGCGCTTTGGTTTATCGTCGCGCGCGATCGCCAGCACACTGTGCTTACCGACGAAGAAGACGCGTATTTCGATGAGCGCGCCGACGGTCCGGCCGCCGTCGTCCGCAAACTCAGCTTCGCCGAGTGGCGCGGCCTCTTCGCGCAGCGCACCACCTGGGGCATCGTGCTCGGTTTCGTCGGCGCCGTTTATATGGTTTGGCTCTACCTCACATGGCTACCCGCGTATCTCGAGCACGAACGCCATCTGAGCGTCGCGCGCACGGGCTGGGTGGCCAGCATTCCATATATTTTCGGCACGCTAGGAACACTTTTCGCCGGCTACTTTGCCGACTATCTGTTGCGCCGCGGCGTGAGTTTGATCAACAGCCGGAAATGGCCGGTCTGCATGGGCTTGCTGGGCGGCGCATGCTTCACGATTCCGGTGGCGTATACGCCGAACACCACAACGGCGGTGGTTTATCTTTGCGCGGTTATGTTTTTTCTTTACATGGCCAGCGGCGGCGCCTGGGCCATGGTGAATGCCGCCACGCCGAATCACATGATCGCCACCGTCGGCGGCCTGCAGAATTTCGGCGGATATTTCGGCGGTTCCTTCGCGCCGGTGATCACGGGATTTTTGGTCGAGCGCACACATTCGTTTCGCAGCGCATTGATAATGAGCTCCGTAGTGGTTTTCGCCTCGGCTCTGATTTATTTTCTATTGATCAAGGAACCGATTCGCGATGTCGCGCCGAAAGCTTCTTAGGAGGTGGGAGCTTTAGCTCCCACGTATTCCGCCGAGAAAAAAAGGGGCTTCAGCCCCTGAAGTGAGCGCCAGGAGGAACGATGAAAATCACCCTGAATATCGTCGCCAGTCTTTTGGTTCTAATCGGCATCGTCTGGTTCCTGCAAGGTATCAATGTGCTGCCCGGCAGCTTCATGACCGGCCAAACCCGCTGGGCCGTCAACGGCGGAATCGCCGTCGCAGTCGGCATCGTTTTATTCCTGGCGGCGAATCGTCGCCGAAAATAGCATTCACACCGCCCGCGCTATTTTCTGCGCGCCCGCGGATTCAACACCACGAAACTCTCTCGATTGTTTACGTACAAAGATTGAAATAGCGCGGTCGGCAGCACGCCATCCGCGACGACCTCGTTGCTGTCCTGGTCTGCCGCGGGTAGAACCACGTCAACATTGTAAAATCGCTGGCGCCCAACCGTCAGCGCGTCGACGCGGCCCACCTTGGCGCCTGTCTGTCCTCCGCTCGTAACTTCCAGCCAACTCCGCTGCGCCGCGAGCGTCAGATTCTGCGAGGGTTTCTGAAACAGCACAACTGAATTCGTTCCCGAATCGAGTATCAGGCGCAACTTTGCGTTCCCGGCCGATCGAGCCTCCGAAGTCACCGTCATTTTGTTGTCGCTCACTTCTATTGGCACTTGATCTCCCTCGATAGCGTCGCGGATTTCATGGGCGGTCTCGATGTGCATCGCGTGCTTCCGGTAATCCAGCAGATAATTGAAATGCGATAGGAAATTCTGACCGGCGATGCCCTGAATGCGCGAGTCCACCTTGCGCAACTCCGCGAGGTCGAGCACCATAACTTCCAGATTCTTCACCTGGGCAGGCCCCGCCGCCAAACTCCGCACGGAACTTCTGGTCGAGATCCGGGTCCCAGCAAGTGTATTCAGTTGAATATGGTCCAAGGAGGGCAGCGACAGTGTGCGCGCCAGCGACGGGTCCACGATCGTGGTGTCCGTGCCGGTATCGAGCACGAAGTCGAACGGGCCTTGGCCGTTGGCCATCATAGAAACGACAATCACGGTATCGTGGTCGAGCCTGAATGGGATCGCCGACTGCGCTTTGGCGCCCTGGCACGCGGCAGCCAAAGTGCAATAGAATACGGCGATCCTAAATGCAGTCCCTGCAAGCGCTGATTTTTTCATCGGATCCTCCCTGGATCGGGAGGACCTTAGGCGCCGGCCTCTAACGATGTATTGAGGACGCCCTGATGTTTTGCGGGGATTTCATGATGAAAGTGTGAGGCCCCTCGTGGCACGCCGATACCGCTTCGACGGCGTTGAAATCGATGTTTCGAGCTTTCGTGTCTTGAAAGCGGGCCAGCCCGTAGCGGTTGAGCCTAAAGCGCTGAGCGTATTGATCTTCCTAGTGGAGAATCGCGGGCGCCTGGTCGAAAAACGCTCGCTAATCGACGCAGTTTGGAATGAAACCTTCGTTACCGAGAACGTCCTCACTCGAGCCGTCGCGCAACTGCGCCGGGTACTCGGAGATGACGCCAAGGAAGCCCGTTACATCGAGACCGTCCCTACCCGCGGCTACCGCTTTATAGCCAAGGTGGAGATCTCGGAGGATGGGGACGCAATCGCGGATCGGCCGGAAGCTGCACGCGAGGACTCTGCTCGGTTGCCTACGAAATCCCGGCGCAGCTCACGGCGCTATGCGATTGCGGCAGCCGCATTGCTTGGCGCGGTCGCAGTCGCCGCAATCGTGTTCAGTGTTGTCCGCCGGCAAGCTGCGCCGCCGCATCTCCAAATACTTCGAGAGACCCAGCTCACTACCTCTAACGGTCTCACTTTGTGTCCGAGCTTTTCGCCCGATGCCACGGCCATGGCCTATTCGGCCGATCACGGAAAGGGATATGAGATTTTTGTGCGCCAACTTTCGCTAGGCGGCCAAGAGGTCCAAATCACCTCGGATGGCGGACAAAACACGGAGCCGGCATGGTCGCCCGACGGGAAGCTCATCGCCTACTACTCAAACGTCCGCGGAGGAATATGGCTGATTCCCGCTCTTGGTGGCACCAGCCGAAAGCTGACTGACTTTGGCTCCGACCCCTCATGGTCTCGCGACGGCCGATGGATTACCTTCCAATCTGGGGCGTCGAACGATCTTGCCGCATTCGGCGCAGGGGTTTTTCCACCTTCGACGATTTGGGTTGTACGTCCTGACGGCGCCGGCATCCGGCAAATCACCGAAGCTGGTAAACCGGAAGGAGGGCACGGGGCGCCTTCATGGTCGCCCGACGGCAAGCACATCGTGTTTGTCGCGGCGCAGTTTGGCTCCTTTGGATTGTGGGCTATCGCCGCCGATGGTTCCGGCCTGGTCCGATTGCGGCCTCAGTCCTTCCCTTACTACGATCCAGTCTATTCACCCGATGGGAAGAGCATCGTCTACGGTGCGATTACACCAGGGGGAAATTACGGACTATGGCAGATGCGAGTTTCGCCGAACACGTCCGCCCCGCTCGAGGACCCTGCGCAACTCACCAACTCGGGATCGAGCGTCCTAAAGAATCTTTCTTTTTCAAGTGACGGCAAAAAGCTGCTCTACGTCGCGTCAGATAGGAACGGCAGCCTCGAGTCACTACCCGTTTCGGCTACCGGCGAACCTGCCGGCGAACCGCGTTTACTTACCAGTGCGGAGGGCTGCCGAATCCTTTATCCCGCATTCTCCCCTGATGGTTCACGCATAGCGTTCGCCTCTTGTCTTGGGCGCGCTGGCGAGGTTTCCCAGATTTGCGTAATGAATTCCGATGGCGGCAATCTGCAGCAACTGACGGTCGACACTACCGGTGGAATCGATCCCAGCTGGTATCCGGATGGCCACCACATCTTGTTCGAGTCCAGTTCTAGCGCGAAGCGAAAACTCTTTTCGGTGGATGTCGACACCCGGCAGCTACATCAGGTTGCCGAGTTCGATCGAGATCCCGGGCGAATTTCTCTCTCGCCGGACGGTACGCGGTTGGCATTCAGTCCGTCTGTCGGTGGGGTCGTCAACATCTGGGTGATGGACCTCGCCACTCAAAAAGCGAAGCAGATCAGCTTTGATAAGGAGTTGCTCGGATTTCCTGCTTGGTCTCCGGATGGAAAATTCCTGACCGCGGAGTTCAGGCGGGGCGCGGACACCAACGTTGTGATCCTTCCGAGTTCCGGTGGCCCCGTGACCCAACTTAGTTTTGGCGGCGGCAATCGCTGGCCGGGTGGGTGGTCACCGGACGGCGACAAGATTCTCTTTGCCGGAGATCAGGCGGACGGAAACTGGAATATATGGTCTGTTTCGCGTTCCACCAAGGTTCAAAAGCGGCTCACTCATTACGCAAGGCTCAACGCCTACGTTCGCTATCCTGTGATGTCTCCGCGCGGCAGTCAGATTGTGTACGAATACACGGAGTCGACAGGAAATATCTGGATGCTCGAATTCAAGTAGAGGCAACGGCGCGATTCCGCGGCAATTCGCTAAGCCGGCCGGGCCCATCGAGAAATCTGGCGCATTGCACCGATTGCCTCTGTTGGCCGCGCGCGCGGCACACTGTTACAATCTTAAATTCAACTAATTCAATCATTGTTGCCGAGGGTGCTGATGGCTCGAATCTTTCCGTTCCAGGCGTATCGCTACAATCCGGCTCGCGTGAAGCTCGAAGACGTCGTCACGCAACCATACGACAAAATCTCTCCCGCCATGCAGGATCGGTATTACGCCACCAGTCCCTACAATTTGATTTCGGTGGAAAAGGGTAAAACTCGACCGGATGATTCCGCGACGAACAATGTTTACACGCGCGCGGCGCGCACGCTCGAAGAGTGGATCGCGTCGGGCGTTCTGCTTCGCGAGCCCGTTGCGTCTCTCTACGTCTACATTCAGAAATATAAGGCGCCGGGCGAATCGACCGAACGCACGCGCAAAGGCCTGATTGCCATCGGCCAAGTTGAAGACTACTCCGCGGGTGTAATTTTCCGCCACGAGCAGACGCTCTCGGGCCCCAAAGCCGATCGTCTGGAATTGTTGCGCCGCACGAAAACCCACACGGGCCAACTTTTCATGCTCTACACCGATCCGGCGCGCCGCGTGGATGCTCAGCTCGACAAAATTTCTCAAGCGCCGCCGACAGCCGAAGCACGAGATGATCTCGAGGTTTTGCACCAACTGTGGGCCATCACCGATCCCGCGCTGATTCAATCGATCACCGGCGAACTTGCTGACAAGAAGCTCGCCATCGCGGACGGCCATCACCGCTACGAAACCGCTCTTGCCTATCTCGATGAGTGCCGCGCGAAGTCGGGCAGCCCGGTCCGCGCGGAGCGCGTTGCTTCAAAGGACCGCAGCGCGCCGTACGAGCGCGTGATGATGACGCTGTTCAACACTGCTGGCGAAGGATTGATCGTTCTGCCGACGCATCGCGTAGTTTCGCGCGTGGCCGATTTTTCGTTCGAGCGCTTTCGCGATCGCGTAAAAGACGAATTCGATTGCCGTTCTTATTCTTTTTCCGCCGGACCGGCGCGCACGGCGGCGTTCAGCATGTTCCTGAGCCATCTGGAACAATCCGACGCCGAGCGTCCGAGCATCGGCGCATTTGCTGGTGGCGACGCATTCCATCTTTTCACGCTGCGCGCGGACGCGAATCTGAACGCGCTGCTTCCGGATGTCTCCGTAATGCAGCGCCGTCTCGACGTTGTGTTGCTTCACAAACTTTTGATTGAGCGCGGCTTGGGCATTACCGCGGAAGCGGTGAAAGGCGAGCGCAACTTAACTTACGAGCGCGACATGGAAGCCGCCATAGACGCGGTCGATCGAGGCGAAGCGCAACTTTGCTTTTTGCTCAACGCGATTTCAGCCGAGCAGACCGCGCAGATTGCGTTCGCGGGCGAGGTCCTGCCCCAGAAATCGACGGATTTCTACCCAAAACTTCTCAGCGGATTGACACTCTATCGTTTGGAATAATCCGCGCGTTTGGAATAAATCGCGAGCGTGAAAATCCGAGGGCGTGGACTGCCTGCTCGCGGTCGGAATAATCGCGGGCACAAATAAAAATTCGCGACCAGGCCGCTGCGGCTCGGCCCGGTCGCGAACAAAAACTTTACGCGG
Organism: Candidatus Acidiferrales bacterium; assembly: GCA_049790315.1. Taxonomy (GTDB): domain Bacteria; phylum Acidobacteriota; class Terriglobia; order Acidiferrales; family UBA7541; genus DASPOJ01. The sequence continues at coordinate 21,286 of JBAQYV010000011.1, forward strand.
CTACTTGAAGCTCGCGATTGCCGCGGGCTCTGAATCATGCACCTCGAAAACGGTAAGCAATTTCGTAACCTGCAAAACTTCTTGGAACTTCGCGCCCAGATTCGATAGGCGCAACGAAGCGCCTTGTGTCCGCGCGCTGTGATGCGATGCCACCAGCGTGCCGAGCCCGGCGCTGTCGATGTATGTGACGTTCGCCATATTCAGAACGATTTTCTTTTTGCCCGCCGCAAGCAAACGCTTTACGCCCTCGCGCAGCGCGTTACTTTCTTCGCCGAGCACGATGCGTCCATCGAGCGACAATATCGAAATCCCGTTCTCTTCACGTTCCGAAATTTTCAGGGCCACAGTACTTCCTCCTCTTTCGATCCCGCAGCCGGCGCAGTTGGAATCGCGCGGCCGTTGGGCTCAGTAGAAATCAGAACAGGACATATAGTACCCGCAGCGCGTGCAGATCATCTTGCAGCGGCGCGGCTCAAGCCTTGCGGAACACGATGGACAAAAACTCGCGGGCGTTTGATCGCGCAGCCGGGCCTGCTCTCGCGCGCTTGCCTTCTCCGGATTCAAATGAACGTTGAGCAATTGGAAAATCCGTCACGGGCAGCGGAATGTCGCTTATAGCACATCCGGCGACGCTCTGGGAAGCGCCGGATGCCACTTGGTCTGCGCTGCGCCGTGTACAATAGTGGCGAGGCACTATCCAATGGCAGGCTACACCGATGAACACGCCCGCGCCGGAATTCACACGCGGCTTCCCAAGCTTGAAACTTGGCCGAACCAATTTTCCGGATATCGCATCGTGACGCGCATTCCGGAGTACACGTCGATCTGTCCGAAGACCGGCATGCCCGATTACGGCGCCATCACCATCGAGTATGAACCGCGCAAGCTGTGTATCGAGCTAAAGTCGCTCAAGTTATACATGCTCGCATATCGCAATCTCGGCATCTTCTACGAGAACGCTGTGAATCGGATTCTGCGCGACATCGTGGATGCGGCGCACCCCGTCTGGTGCACGGTGCGCGGCGACTTCACACCGCGCGGCGGCCTGACCACTTCCGTGGAAGCGCGCTGGCCGCGCCGGACTGGGCGCGCATAGACAACCCGGACTGGCTTCGAGATAATCATACTGGTGTCGCGCGATGCCGGGATATAGCGGCACACCGATCCAGTGTTGCGGCACCCCAGTCGCCGCCGAGCGCATAGGAGGCAGTAGGCATGAGCACGATACCGACCGGGCCCGCGTCATCCGAACCCAAGGAGACATTCGTATACGAGTCATCGCCCGTGCCGCGCTGGATCTATGCGGTGTTGATCGTGCTGGCGCTGCTCGTGGGCTACCTCTTCTACGCCGGTTACACGGAGCGCGATAAGCTCCAATCCAGTCTGACAGCGGCGACCAATCAGGAAGCCGTGCTCTCCGCCGAGATCGACCAATCCAACTCCCGTGTGGCCGACATGCGCGCCAAGCTCGAAGTAACGTCACAGAAGCTCGGTTTGACGCAGGACGAACTCGCGCGGGCGCGGACGCTGGCGGAATCCATTCGCCAGGAGCAGAAGGATAGCGACACGCAGCTTGCGGCGCAGATCGGGCAAGTTCAGCAACAGTCCGACCAGAAGATCGGCGCTGTGTCGACCGACCTCTCCGGCACGAAGACCGACTTGGCCGGCACCAAGCAGGATCTTGCGGCGACGAAGGCGCAGCTGACGACCGCGGTCGGAGACCTGGGCGTGCAGAGCGGATTGATCGCGCACAACGAAACCGAAGTGCAGGAACTGCAGCGACTGAACGAGCGGAACATTTTCCAGTTCAATATCAAGAAAACCAAGGCGCCCTCGCGCGTGGGTCCGATCCAAGTGAAGCTCGAGAGCATGGACCCGAAACGCAACAAATATACGATCCTCGTGGTGGCCGACGATCGTACGACCGAGAAGAAAGATAAGACGGCGGAAGAGCCGGTGCAGTTCTACGTCAAGGGCGCGCAACAGCCTTACGAAATCGTGGTCTTCGACGTTACGAAGGACCACATCGCCGGTTATCTTTCCACGCCGAAGGGCGGCGGTCCGGAGGCGGCGGCACCGGCGGCAGCGCCGTCCTCAGCAGCGCCGACTTCAGGGCCCGGGTCCGCTGCACAATAAATTTCAACTCGAAATCATAAGCCGAAATCTGAACTCGAAATTTCAACTCGAAGCTTCAGCTCACAACCAAAAACTTCGTCTCGCGTAACACGGGCTCAATCGAACTGTTTGAGCGCGTGAGCCCACTCGCGTAATCGTTTATCCACCAACGCGAAAACTGTGTCGGGCTCGAAAGAGCCATCGGCGCCGCGAGCGCCGGCTTTTACGCCGGTTAGGATTTCGATGCCTTGCTCGACTGTGGAGACGGGCAGGATTTGGAATTGGCCGCGGGCGACGGCGTCAATGGTGTCGTCACGCAGCATTAGGTCTTCAATATTTTCGGATGGGATGATCACGCCCTGTTTGCCGGTGAAGCCGAGTACGCGGCAGACGTCAAAAAACCCTTCGATCTTTTGGTTCACGCCGCCGATGGGCTGAATATCTCCCTGTTGATTTACGGATCCGGTGACGGCGATTTCCTGGCGAATGGGCAGGCCGGAGAGAGCGGACAGCAGCGCATAGACTTCGGTGGAACTGGCGCTATCACCTTCGACGCCGGAATAGGACTGCTCAAAGCAAAGACTGGCGGCGAGCGAGAGCGGCTTATCCTGCGCGAAGCGCGAGCGCAGAAAACCGGCGATGATTTGCATGCCCTTATCGTGCAGGCGTCCGCTCATGCGGGCTTCGCGCTCGATATTGATCAGGCCGGATTTGCCGAGCGCGGCCGAGGCGGTGATGCGAATGGGCCTGCCGAAAGAGTAGCCGCCGATTTCGGCCACCGTCAGGCCATTCACCTGGCCGACGCGCATGCCTTCGGCATCCATTAACAGGGTGCCCTGCTCGATCATTTCGCGGATTTTGGTTTCGATCAGGTTGTGGCGCTCTATACGGGCTTCGCGTGCGCTGCGCACGTGCGTGGCGGTGACGAGCTTCTGGCCAGTTTCGCGCGCGGCGTAACAGGCTTCGCGGGCGAGATCGGCGAGATCGGAAAAGCGCGCGGTGACTTTGTTGCGGCGGCCCGCGAGACGCACACCGAATTCGAGCATGGCCGCGACGGCGCTGCGATCGAAAGCCAGTAGGTTCTCTTTTTCCGAGAGTCTCCGCAGGCGGCCGCCGTACTGGTGGATCACGGTGTCGTTCAATCCCATTTCCTCGTCAAACTCGACGCGCACCTTGAAAATCTTTTTGAAATCTTCGTCGTTCTCATACATCAGCTCATACATTTCCGGATCGCCGATCAGGATGATCTTCACGTTGATATCGATCGGCTCGGGCTTGAGCGCGGAGGCGCCGAAGGGAAAGAAAAGATCGAGCGGCTGGCTATCGAGCTTGGCGTGATTGAGCGTGCGCTTGAGCGTGCGCCACACGCCGGCTTCGCCGAGCGCATCGAGCGCGTAGACGATCAGATAGCCGCCATCGGCGCGGAGAATCGAGCCGGCGCGCAGGTCCATGAAATCGGAAGTCCACCCGCCGCGCGAATCGTAGGCGCGCTGGATGGTGCCGAAAAGATTGGCGTAGGTGGGCGTGGTCTCGAAGATCACATTGGAGGCTTCGAGATCGTCGTGCGCGAGCAGCGTGTTGACGCTATAGACGCGGAAGGGATCGCGCTCGGGCACTTGCAGACGCAAGGCGCTATCCACTTGCGGCGAGCCGGTGGATTCGGATTCCTCGCCTTCGTGTTCCTTGAAGGGATCGAGATTGTCGAGGATGTTGTGGCGGACTTCTTCGAGGTACTCGATGACATGGGCATCGGAATATTTTTCTTTGAGTTCCTCGATCACGCCGTCGACGAGCACGGAAGCGGCTTCCTGCTCGAGGTAGGAAAGTTCGCTTGCGAGTTCGCGCGAAAGAGTGAGTGTGCGGCGATAGACCACCGTGAAATCCTGGCGAAAAACTTCGTATTTGCGTTCGAGGTCTTCGGCGATCGCGGTTTCCAATTTTCCTTCGTTGACGAGCTTCGGCATGTCCTCAATCGGAACCATTTGGCCTTCGAGGACGGGGAAAATTTCGGGCAACGCCACGGCGCCGACCTGCATATGGCCCAATGCAAATTGATCGCGCGCGATGCGGCGCGTGAAATCGTCCATCAATTCTTTTTCGCGAATTGTGAAACGCTCCACGATGCGATTTTTCTGGCGCTGGAACGGTTCGCCTTCAAAAACTTGCGGGATGCGGCGGCGCAGGAATTCGATGCCGGATTGCATGTCCTTGCGGAAAGCGGTGGCTTGCCCCGGCGGCAGCGTGAGCAGGCGCGGCCGATCGGCGATTTTGAAATTATTTACGTAGCAGCGATCGAGCGACATTTTGCGCGGCGGATCGAGTTCCTTGATCATGCGCTGAATCATGCCGCCGCGGCTGGTGCCGGCCATGCCGCAGACGAACATGTTGTAACCGCGCGCGTCGAGTTCCACGCCGAGCTTCAAAGCGCGCAGGGCGCGATCCTGGCCGATCATGCCTTCGATCATCGGTGCGTCGGCCGTGGTCTCGAAGGGAATGCGCGAGGGATCGCAGCGCCAGCGGAGTTGATCAGGCGGCAGCGGCACGGCGACGGGAGCGGATTTCAGCGGCATATCGTCTCGATTAGGCGGCTACTCTAGCACACGGAGTTGCGCGCGCGCATGAAGGCGGCGCGATTGGTTTCCAGGGGGCGGAACGATGGGCGACGTACATACACCCCGGTACCCAGTTTGTAATTTGATGTGAACAAAGGAGTTGCGGGGAAAGTGTGCGGAGGAGTTCGTAATTGACTGAAACGGAAAGGTTTAACGTAGTAGCTAAATTCAAAGGGGTCAACGAGTTACAGGGTAGTCTGTAATGAACTGAAAATGATGGGGTTGCGGACGGGGAGAATGCGGGGAGGGTTGCATGCGGACGGTCATTCGTGGTGCGGGCAGCCCGGGCGGAGGCAAGCTCCGCCCCTACGAAAGACGGAGGCGCGGCGAATTTTGGGTTGCTGGCGGAGAACATGAACAAGGTTAGCATGTGTGTATAGTAGTGTCAATTACTAAATGTGTATTCGAATTAATTTCCACAGGGGCGCTGCTGTGGGGGTGCTTTGAAGTAGGCTTCAGGGGCTAAAGCCCCTTCTTGCTCTCCGCAGTTACGTGGGAGCTGAAGCTCCCACCTCCTAAGGGGCGAAAAGCGGCTCGTTAAGTTGCGGGGGGATTAGGGTGAAGAACCCACGTTCGGCCGATGAGGCGTGGCGAACATGGGCGCCCCGCAAGAGCCACACGCACTGCGTTGGCAAGCGATGGGCCACTCTAACGTGAAAGGGCTCGGCCGCCTTTGGGCTTGGATTTGAGGAGCGATGGACTGTGGTATTCTCCGGCGTCATACTTCACTGGCATTGCGGAGATCTTGCGAAATGAACTGCCTAAATTGCGGGACCGAGATGATGAACAATCAGGTGAGCACGAGGGACGATGTCATCTCATACAACATGTGCGAGAAGTGCGGAAGTCTGTGGTTGGATAAGGGCGAGCTGGACAAGATGGCGTTTCAGGTGGACGGGGACATCGAATATTGCTCTCGGGAGCCAATTGCGGGGATCGAACAGAAGGCGCGGAAATGTCCGCGGTGCGACAATTCCAATTTATATGCGGTGCGATTTCTGGAGGCTACCGACATTATTTTGCATCACTGCAAGGGGTGCGGAGGATTTTGGCTGGATGGCGGAGAGCTGGATTTGATCGATCAGGAGCTGGCGAAATTGATGCCGGTGAGCGGGAAGGGATTTTCGGAATTCGTGAACAATGTTCATGTGCCTTACTGGTATAAGCGGGTGAAAAGGAAAAGCAGCGAGGTGGACACGCCGGTGCTTGCGCCGCCAATCGAGGACGCGAAGATGGAGAAGGCTACCGCGGACGTGTGTCCCGCGTGCGGGAAGCTGCTGGATGAATACACCGCATACTCGATGAAATTTGAAGGATGTCCGTCGTGCAAGGGAATCTGGTTGTTCAAGGATGAATTGCGAGGGCTGAAAAGTAAGGTGGAGCACGGATCGCTGCGCTGGTTGAACGACGAAGTGAACAGCATAGAGAAGACCAATGCACTGGCGACGAAGCGGGCGTGTCCGAAGTGCAAAAGTGTGAAGCTGGTTTCGGTGCTGTTTGGGAAATCGTCGATTGTGATCGATTGGTGCCCGCAATGTTTTGGAATGTGGCTGGATCAGGGCGAATTCGACGCGGTGAACGAATATTTGCGGCAAGAGTTGGATGGCATGCGCTCGAAAGACCTGGAGAAGAAAGCGCTGGATGAGGTGAAGCTGCTTGTGACCGGGGGACCTGAGAGCCGGGTGGAAGAGCTGAAGGATGTGGGGGCCACGATTTCGGCGTTGACGAACGCGACTATTTTTGAGCATCCGGCGCTGCTGGCGATTATTCAGAATGCGGCGATTATTGGGCGAAGTATTGGGATGGTGCCGTAAACGGATGGCTGAGCGCCTCTAAGGGAAAACCTCATTCGCATTTCGTAACTTAAGTGAATCATCGCCACCCGCGCGACCGAAGAGGGATTCTTCGACTGCGACGCGACTCGCCCGCGCGGACGCGGACGAGGGGGAAAAAGAGTCGCGTCTCCGCTCAGAATGACGGTTTTTCGTTGTAGGGCGCGCGAGGACGTGGCGGACGCGCGACGCCGTTGATGCCACTGGCTTTGTGTCGCCCCTGCAGGGCTCAAACAAAACATTTGAAAAGATAATGTGTGGGTCGCGTACCCAGGGCTCCCGCCGTGGGCTAGATTGGGCCGCCCCTACGGGGCTCTTGTGAGCGCGTGCCATATGCAGAGGGCTTTTGGCACTGGGCTCAATATCGGCGCCCCTGCGGGGGTTGCGGGAACGTGCGATTGGCGCCGCGGATTGCACGCGTTTGCTTATCGCAACGGGATGTCGATCACCTCGATTGTGTAGCCGGGGACGCCGTAGTGCCAGGGGGCGGCGGTGACGACGACCTTTGAGGTGATGGGGTGGATTGCGCTGGGATGATCGATTGAATTGGTGGACCAGCGGGTGGCGGCGTGGAGTGTGTACATTGTGGCGGGGCCGGAGGCGGCACCTTTTAGATTGATCGTCAGGGGCTGAGATTTATCGGAGGCGTTGACTAATTTCAGGTGCAGAACTTTTTTATTGGTGGAGATTGTGGCGGACCAGAAGAAGCGCGAATTTACGTTGGTCGCGGAGGATTGCACGGTGTGATCGCCGATGTGGGACGCGAACAAAACTTGCGCGTAGTAGCTGGGGGAGCCGTAGGAGCGCAGGGCGTCGTAGCCGATCAGGTCTGAGGCCCACTGCATGCCGCCGGGGTTTACGTTGGTGAAGAGCGGGGCATAGCTGGAGATCAGGATTAAGTCGCTGTTGCGCTCGAGGCTGGTCATCCAGGCGGCATCGCCGAGGGCGGCGCCGAAATCGGGCGTGGGGCTGCCGGTGCGCGTGGCCCATTCGCCAACGAAAATTTTCGGGCCGGTGGTGCGATCGACGGTGTCGTATTTGTGGACCAAGGCGAACATCTGGTCGGGCGTTTCGTAGTAGTGATCGTCGACGAGATCGGGCGCGCCGGCTTTTACGGGAGTGGTGGCGATGAGCATGTACTGATGCTGGTATTTCGCGCGGATAGCTTTGGCGAATTGCGCGAAGCGGCCATCGTAGCTGTTGGATTTATCGAACCAATCTTCATTGCCGATTTCGATGTAATGCAGGGGGAAGGCGGCGGGATGGCCGTCTTTGACGCGCTCGGCGCCCCATTTTGTGTCGGGTCCGCCGGTGACGTATTCGATTTCATCGAGCGCGTCCTGCACGTAGGGATCGAGATCTTTGCCGGGGTTCACGTGCTCGCCACGCAAGGAATATCCGGCGTAGACGGCGAGCACAGGCTCAATTTTCAAATCTTCGCACCATTCGAGATATTCGAGGAGGCCGAGGCCGTCGCTTGAAATGTAATTCCACGGGCTGCGATGCGTGGGTCGATCGACGAGCGGGCCGATGGTCTTTTTCCAATCGAAGCGCTCGGCGATGGTGTCGCCTTCCAGATAATTTCCGCCGGGGAGACGCAGAAAATGCGGATGCATGGCGACGAGCAAATTCATAATGTCAGGACGATTGCCATTCGGGCGATTGTCGAACGTGGGCGGGAAGAGCGAAACCAATTGGAACGAGATTGTGCCGGGATGCGCGAAGGTGATCTCAAGATGATTGGTGGACGCGGCGGGCACGGCGCCGGATTTCATGGTGTACGTATATTGCTTCCAGTCGCCATCGGTGACGGCGATGGTGGCCTCGGCGAGGACGGCGCCGGTAGTGTCTGAGATCAGGCGTGCGTGGGCCGGGCCGACGCCTTGCACTTTGGCGTAGAACGAGCCGGTGTAGGTGGTTTCCGGACGCACGGCCATGCCCCAGTAGCCGGAATTGGCTATGCCGGCTTCGCTCGATGCGGAGGCGTTGGTAATCGTGAGGCGCATGCTGCGCGGGAGCGCGGCGCTGGGGCCGGACTCATCGCCATCGAGGTCGGCTTCGGAATTGCCTTTGGTGACGAGCAGCCAGTGCTCAAAGCGGGGCCAGCGCGTGTTGAACGTGCGATTGTTGATCATTTCCGCGTAGAGGCCGCCGTCGTAGGAGTAGTTGATCTCCTCGGTCATCAAGCCGTAGAGCGTGGGGCTGACGGTGGAGACGGGGGCGGTGGCGTCGATAGAGAGGCTCGCGGGACCGGCCGGCGCGGCGTTGGCCGCGGGTGTGGCCACGGCTGGAGTCTGCGCGGCACTTTGCGCGGTTAGCGCGATGGAGCCGGGGATCAGCGCGAAAATCAGAAGGGCGAGTGCGGGGCGAGCGATAACTTTGGTCACGGGGCGATTCCTTTCGAATTGTGCCGGTCAATGGGCGGCAATGCGCGATATGGGTATACGTTTACTTGGGCATGGGAGTCAATAGGTTCGGGGGCATTTGTGATGAGGCCTGGCGCTCAACTGCTGTGCGCGACGGAGGGGCCTTCGGCGTGGCCCGTCTTGTGCGCCGAGCCGGAGAAGAGGCTGGCGGCGGTGGCGACGACGATGGGGCCAAGGACGATGCCAAGCGGACCGAAAACGGCGACGCCTCCGAGGACGCTGACGAAGATGACGAGGCCGCTGAGTTGCGAGCGATTGCCGATCAGGAGCGGGCGGAGAACGTAGTCAGCAGTGCCGGCGACGGCCGCGGACAGAATGAGCAAGAAGACGGCGCGCTCCCAGTGTCCGGTGGAGAATAGGTAGATCGCGGCGGGGAGCCAGACGGGCCAGGCTCCTACAACGGGAAGCATCGAGAGGAATGCCATGACCACGCCCCAGAAAATTGGCGCGCCCAAGCCAACCGCGGCGAACGCGATGCCGCCGACAAATCCGTGAACGGCGCCGATGACGAGACTGGTGGTGACGCTGGCGTTGATGAGGTCGCGCGCTTCGTTGAGGATGCGATCGCGCGCGGGGGGCGCGAAGGGCAGCAGGCGGCGGAAACTGGCGACGATCCAATCGGCGTCGCGGAAAATGTAAAAGAGAGCGAAGAGCGTGACGAACAGATCAAAGATAAATGCGATGGCGTTGCGGAAGATGGCGCCGACTTTCGAGCCGATGAATGTCGCGGTGAAAATGGCGGCGCGCTGCGCCCACGAGACTACATTGACAGCGTATTCGGCGGGCAGTTTCGAGTTGAGCCAGGAACCGGCGTGGCCGAGCGGGCCCGGCAGGTTCGCGAGATCGGACAGGCCGGAGATGTTCGAAAGGTCGGACATGGAGGGCCAGCCAGTTGCGAAGCTGGGCGCGAGGTTGTGCACGATGCCGGCGGCTTCGCTGACGGAAAGCGCCACGAGAGCGAGCACGGGGACGATCAGGATGAGCGTGACCGCGAATGTGGAGACCAGGGCAGCGGCGGTGCAACCGAGTCGGCTCTCAAGGCGTTTGTGAATCGGATAGAAAACGACGACGAGTACAACGGCCCAACCAAGCGGAGAAAGAAAAGGCTGGAAGACGCGGAAGACGAGATAGGCCAGAAGCGCGACGACGCCGTAGAAGAGGACGTTGTCAAGACGGCTGCGGACGGTTTGGGCTTCGGGCATGTTTTGTGCGGCGCGCTGTCAGATCTGCGCTCGGGCGACCCATTGTAGTCCGGAGTCGATCTCCGCGGGGCGTTTAGGCGAAAAATTGGCGCGCGGTGGTAGGATCAGTGCGGGGATGACGACGATGACAGCGGCGGAAAATTCAAGCGCGTGCAAGCATGCGCGGACGCAATTGGTGGCGCAGGATTCGGATGCGACGTACGTGGAGTGTTTGGATTGCGGGGCGATATTGGAAGGCGCGGAATTGGCGGAGGAGAAACAAAAGCAGAAGAAGGATGGATTCGACGAATCGCTGTCGGACGCGTGATGGTACAGCGAGAAAAACGAAGAGCAGATCCCTCGTCGCTACGCTCCTCGGGATGACGGGCGCGGTGAGGGTGAGGGCGACATGGCGATGACGGGGCGGAGACAATCTGCCTTCCTACGAAGGCTAAAACGAGACTACGAAATGCCGAGTTGGGTGACGATGCGGAGAACTTCTTCTGAGGTCACGTCGTAGAGATCGCGTTCGTCTTCTTGCTGCAGGCGCTCGCGGAGATATTCGGCGGCGGCGTAGCTGGCTTCGCGATCGGTGAGGTCGCGATTGGCGCGTTCGCGGAAAGTGACGAACGCGGGATGCGCAAGGCCGACGATCACACCGCGTCCATCGACAACGAATTTTGTGTCAATCGTGTCGCTGTGCCGCGTGGCGACGCCGTTCCACAGGTGCGAGAAGCGGACGTGGTAGGCCTGGTCGGTAAGGCGCGAGGGAACATCGAACGCGCCGATGAATTCGCTCATTCGGCCGCGATTCAAGATCATCGTTTTGGACGATGGCTTCGCGGCCGAGGTGGAAGATGGCGCCAAGAGTTTCGGCTTCTACTTTCGCTGGCTCGCGGCTACGGGTACGGCCACGCCCTGCATATAGAATTGGACCGCCGCTGCGGCGCCGGCCCCGTGGGGAACGCGGAATCCCTGATCGAGCAGCACCTTCTCGAGCGCCGACAAAAATTGCAACACGTGGCCCTTTTGGCTGGAGAAGCCCATCAGACCAACGCGCCAGAGTTTGCCCTTGAGCGACTTGATGCCGCCGGCGATTTCGATATTGAATTCATCGAGCAATTGGCGGCGCACCTTGTGGTCTTCGACGCCTTTGGGGACGTGAATGCCGGTGACGGTGGTCATGCGCTCGGCGGGATCGGCCACGAACATTTCGAGACCCAGGGCTTCAAGACCAGCGATCAGCGCCAATTGATTTTGGCGATGGCGCTCCCAATTGGCTTCGAGTCCTTCTTCGAGAACGATGCGCAGGGCTTCGCGCAAACCGTAGACGAGCGGAATCGCGGGCGTGTGATGATACGTGCGCTCTTTGCCCCAATACTCCATGGTGTGCGTGAGATCGAAATACCAGCTCACGGGCTTGCTCTTGCGCGCGCGGATCACTTCTTCAACGCGCTTGTTCACCGTAATCGGCGACATGCCGGGAGGCGCGCTGATGGCTTTCTGCGAGCCGGAGAAGCAAATGTCGATGCGCGTGCCGTCGACGTCGACGGGATGGCCGACGAGCGATGCAACGGTGTCGACCAGGAAGAGCGCGCCGAGTTCGTCGGCGACTTTGCGGAACGGCTCAAGTTGGGTGAACACGGACGTGGAAGTTTCGCCGTGGACCATGCCGACCAGCTTGATCTTGCGGCCCTTGCCGGCGCGGCGGACATCTTCGGGATCGACGGTGCGGCCGAGCGGCGCTTCGACGCGGATGATCGTGGCGCCAGTGCGTTCGGCGATGATGGCCATGCGCTCCGAAAACGAGCCGTTGATGCAGACGATGGCTTCGTCGCCCGGTTCGAGCGGGTTGACGACGGCGGCTTCGATTCCGCCGGAACCCGAAGCGGAAACAGGAAACGTAATGTTATTTTCAGTCTGGAACACACGGCGCAGCAGGTTCTGAATATCGCCCATCATCGCGGTAAACCAAGGGTCCATGTGGCCGACCAGCGGTGCGGACATGGCGCGATAAACGCGCGGGTCCAGCATGGAAGGGCCTGGGGTCAACAACATACGTGGGGGCGGTAGAAGTTCTCCGATATCATTCCGATCGACGCTCATTTGGCGAATTCCTCGATACCGTGCAGATTTGTGACCGATCCCGGAAAGTGGGGGAGCGGGAAACGCCGGGCGGGCACGGTTTTCTCCAAGCCGAATGGAGCGCCCGACGCGAAACTATAGTTTGAAGGATTTGAGAGGTTCGCGCAACCCGCAAGATTCGCGAATGTAATGCGGTGTGAAGCCAAATTGGCCGCTGGATGCCGACGGGTGTCTGACGGTCGCCATCCGCGCGTGCGTCCGGTACAATAATCTCGACGAACCGAACGGTAAAGAACGCATAGGAGCTGAGATGACTGCTACACCGCAAAGCGCCACTCCCAATTCGACAATTTCCGCGCTGGCCGACAAAGCGCGAATCCTTCGCATTCACTCGCTGCGCATGACGACTGCCGCAGGGTCGGGGCATCCGACGTCCTGTCTTTCGATTGCGGAGATTATGGCGGCGCTGTTTTTCAAAGTTATGAAATTCGATCCGAAAAATCCGAACGCGCTGTCGGGCGATCGGTTTGTGATGTCAAAAGGACATGCCGCGCCGATCTTGTATGCCGCGCTGGCTGAAGCGGGCGTGATTCCGGTTTCGCGTTTGATGACGCTGCGCACGATAGGGAGCGAACTGGAAGGCCACCCGACCCCGTGGATTCCGGGCGTGGACGCGGCGACGGGCTCACTGGGACAGGGACTTTCGGTGGGCGCGGGATTGGCGATCGGAGCGAAGCGGCAGGGATCGGACGCGCACGTGTTCGTGGTGATGGGCGATGGCGAAATGGCGGAAGGCAACGTGTGGGAAGCGGCGGAGTTCGCGGCGCACTACGACGTGGAGAATCTGGTCGCGATTGGCGACGTGAATGGACTCGGGCAGAGTCAACGCACGATGTACGACCACGATGCCGAGGTTTATCAACGGAAATTCGAGTCGCAGGGATGGACCGCGGAAGTGATCGATGGGCACGATTTGAATGCGGTGATCGCGGCGCTCGATCGCGGGAGAGCGAGCGAGGGGCGGCCGCACGCGATTCTGGCGCGCACGGAAAAGGGACACGGCGTTAGTTTTCTTGCGGATAAAGATGGCTGGCACGGGAAGCCCGTGCCGAAGGATCAGCTTCCGGCAGCGCTGGCCGAATTGGAGCCGGTGCCGGCGATTATTCCGGACGACGGAAAATCATGCGCGCGGAAATCGCTGGCTGTGCCGCCGGACTTCAAGGCGCCGTCGGCGCTCACTTACAAATTGGGAGAATCGATCGCCACGCGCGAGGCTTACGGCACGGCGCTGGCGCGGCTGGGCGAAGTGAATGAGCACCTGATCGCGGTGGACGGCGACGTGAAAAATTCCACGTTCGCGGAAACGCTTCAGAAGCAATTTTCCGACCGGCTGATTCAAGGATTTATTGCCGAGCAGAACATGGTGAGCATGGCGGTTGGTCTCGCGGCGCAAAATCTGGTGCCGTTCGTCGCGACGTTCGCTTGCTTCCTGTCGCGCGCGTTCGATCAAGTGCGCATGGCGGGGATCAGCCACAGCAATATCAATTTGTGCGGTTCGCATGCGGGGATTTCGATCGGCGAAGATGGGCCATCGCAGATGGCGCTGGAAGATATCGCAGCATTTCGCGCGATTCCGGGCGCGGCGATTTTGTATCCGTCGGACGCGGTAGCGACGGAGAAGCTTGTTGAGGGCGCAGCGCGCCGGCCGGGGATCGCTTATTTGCGGACTTCGCGGCCGAAGACGGCGGTGTTGTACGCGAACGACGAAAAGTTTCCGATTCCCGGCCTCAAGGTTGTGCGCAAGAGCGCGGAGGATCGTGTCACGGTGATCGGCGCGGGCGTCACGCTGTATGAAGCGCTGAAGGCGGCAGATCAATTGAAGGGCAAGGGAATCGCGATTCGCGTGATCGATCTTTATTGCATCAAGCCGCTGGATACGGCCGCGCTAGTCGAGAATGTGAAGGCAACAGGCGGACGCGTGGTCACTGTGGAAGATCACTATCCTGAAGGCGGCATCGGAGAAACTGTGCTCACGGCGCTGGCGGAAGCGGGCGTCACGGTGAAGGCCGCGCGCTTGGCGGTGGATCGCGTGCCGCATTCGGGGAAAGAGGCCGAACTGCTTGAAGCGTTCGGAATTTCCGCGAATCACATCGTCGAAGCCGTTGAACGGTTGACGAAGTAGCGCATGTCGGAAAAACTTGTATTGGTCGGTGTGATTCCCGATGTGGCCGTAATCGGTCCGGACGAACAGATCACCTGGATTTCAAACGCGGGCCATTTGAAGATCGAATTCGATCCGAACCGCTGCCCGTTTCCCTCGAACGTCTATCAAGCGCCCGCCGGAATGCACCTGCAATCCGGCGCGCCTCGTCCCGGCACGAAGCCTGGCTCGTATCGCTATAAGCTGTGGCTGAATGATCAGCCTGTTGGCGGCGGCGAAGTGATTTTGAGAGAGAAGTAAGCCTAAGCGACCGAATGGCGGATACTCGATCGCAGATACTGGGGCAGCAGAGAGACTGGGCCGCCAAGCGCGGGATCGAAGTCGATGGTTCCGGTTACACCAAGACCCTTGAGGCCAATCTGTTCAAGCAGCCGCACCCGGACACACTGACGGACTTTCAAAGTGGCGACGGAGACGAACTGGGAAGAGGTGAGCGCCGGGGAAAAATGCAGGCGCTGCATTCGTCGTCGGCACTCGTTGTAAACGTCTTTGACTATTGGCGGGTGCGGCCGCTGGCATGGCTTGCGGGTGCGATGTCGCTACCGTCCGAGCCTTTGTCGTTGCGTTTTGAGGCACAGTTTCACACCGGACTACGAGGAAATCCGCCAAATCTCGATCTGGCGCTTGCGCTAGCAGACGGGCGAACGATAGCCGTGGAGTCCAAGTTCACCGAGCCGTACGCCCACGCAAACCAAGCGGAGCCATTCAAAGACAAGTATTTTCCGATCGGAAGCGATCTTTGGCGAGGCCATGGATTGCCACGCTGCCAGGCGCTGGCCGACCGTTTGCATCGAAGCGAGCTGAAGTTTGAGCGCCTGAATGCGGCACAACTGCTCAAACATGCACTTGGTCTCGCCCAATCCGCGGTAGGTAAGTTCGGCCTTTTCTATCTTTGGTACGACTTTCCCTCTGGCGAAGCAACGCAGCATGGGAACGAAGTCAAAGAGTTTACTGACGCAATCGGTTCTGAACTAGATTTCCGTGCGCTAACATATCAGGGGCTGCTTTCCTTGGCACTCAGCGATCTCGGGACTGCGCACGGGCCATACAAACACTACATTCACGAGCGGTACTTCCCGACGATACATGCCTGACGGGCAAAGTCGCCGGTCTATGACTCGCCACCCACGTCCTCGTTTTGTATCCACGGATCTCTATTTCGGCCAGCGCATGTGGACTTCGCCGGTTCGCGTGATCGCGGCGACAAACGGAGGCGGGAACCTGCGGCACATTCTTTGCACTTTGCGAATCGCCATTTCAAGAGCGGCTGCCATTTCATTCCCAGACATATTGCCGGACG
Source organism: Candidatus Acidiferrales bacterium (assembly GCA_049790315.1). Lineage (GTDB taxonomy): Bacteria > Acidobacteriota > Terriglobia > Acidiferrales > UBA7541 > DASPOJ01. The sequence goes on from JBAQYV010000011.1 coordinate 37,058, forward strand.
CGAACACGAATTCGCGCACAGCGTTCTTTTCCAGAGCGCGCTTTTCAAGGAAGTTGTAACGGATTCGCTTGTCGGCGGTGAGCAGAATCCAGCCATTTTTCCCCACGTGTGGAAGCCACGTTTCATCCGGTGTTCCGCGCGGAAAGTGCGCGAGATGGCGCTCGAAGCGGATTCCTAGCCTCGTTAGGGTCGTCAGAATAGCAGTCGTGTTACAGAGATTTTCGTCGAGGTATAAGACGAAGTCGCTAAGCCGCGACGGGGACTGATCGTTCCCACCGAATTGCCTCTTCGACTTGCTGGGTCGTGCAGTCATATTCCGCAGCTAGATCTTCAATGGATTCCCGGGCATTGAAACGCGCCGCGATTATAGCAGTCGAAATTGCCGTGCCAGTAATAATAGGCTTTCCGAAACCGATCATGGGATTGATCTCGATTGTTTTCGGTTCCGAAGGCCCAGGCTGCACTACGAACGGGAAGAATCGAAAGATGCCATTGGGATCGACTTCAACTCTTTCGAGATGAAGGTGATAGAAATTCAGACCCATTTGACCGTGTTGAGATACGTTAACGATCTTTCCTAGTCTCTCGACGAAAAGATCTTTTCGATCAGTGAGAAATACTTCGCCAACGAGCGGATGAGGCTGCGGGAAATCTTCGGTAACCCTTTTAAGCGCACTGCGGACTTTGGGCAGTTTTACGTCGTACATTTTCCGCATTCCCGCCAGGATATGGCATTCCAACAAATTTAGGAAAGAAAGCTGAACGGGAGAGGCCTCGGCAGGGACAACAATGGGGGGCCTAGTGTTGTAGCCCGTCAGCCAATACCGAAGCGTTTGGTACGGAACTTTTAGATAGACCGCTGCCTCGGGAAGCCCGTAGGCGGGTTCCTCATAGAGTTTGTTGTATTGGGCGGTCACGAAGGCGACGGTGTCCTCTCGCTGGTGTCACTGAATATTACCACTAACCATCTTTCTTGGTGTCGTCTGGTTACCATTTCAGAACCCCTAATCGAGCCAAACGAGTCAGATTGCTGCAGGCGCGCGATATTTGTCTTATTCCTCGCCGATTCGCCCTCCCGCCATGGGTTCTCCTTCTTTCATCGCGTGATCGGCGGGAACGGACTGGCCGGACCACAGGAGTTGCGAGGTCCACGGCGCGGGCGGGGCACTCCAGAATTCATCGGAGGGTGGCAGGCTGAGGGGCAGCAGCGCGGCGGAGCACAGGTAGAGGCTGCCGGTGGAAATGTAGAATTCGCCGAGCGTGGGTTGGTGACCGCAGAAACCGATTTGCAGCCAGCCGCGAGCGTCGAATGTGCCGGGGGCTTCCATCATTTTGCGAATTACGGCGGTCATCGCGCAGCGCGCTTGCGCGGGCTTTACCGGCTCAGGCAATTCGTGCATCAGCGCGATCTGCGCGAGCGCATGAAATGCTCCGCAGCGGTAAGTCGTCGAGCGGCCGAGGGAGGGAAACGAACCATCGGGCGCGATCAGGCGCTCAAGAACTTGCGCGTAACGCTTGGCGCGCGCTAGCTCAGTGGAATAGACAGATTCAAACTGCGCGTCCTTTTGCTTCAAGACTGCGAGCACATCGAGCAGCATCGGATGGATCACGAAACTATCGTAATAATCCCAATGAAAGAATTCGCCGTCACCATAGGCGCCATCGCCTTTGTACCAGCCGAGCATGCGATTGACGCAATCTTCCAGGCGATCTGCTTGCGTTTTCTCGCCCATGATTTGCAATGCGGCTTCAATCGTCGCCGCAAAGAGGACCCAATTATTTCCGGTGGGCGTGGAAATCGCACGGGAAGAGAGAAGCGCGTCGACAATCTGCCGCTGCACGCGCGCGTCAAGCTGCTGCCAGAGGGGCGCAGGCGCGCGCAGAATTCCCTGACACATGAAGGCCGCGTCCACAAGTGGCTGGCGAGTTTCGTGAAAATTCAGGAAGTCGGGCGAGCGAGGATCGGTGGCGGCGTCGAGAGATTCCTGCGTCGCGGCGACGAGACGTTTTTGACGCGCGGCCTCGGACGCATCGAGCGATTGCGCCGCGAGCCACGGTGCGATTCCGGTGAGCGTGCGGCCGAAGGCTTCCAGGTGCGTGTGCGTGGCGCTGCGCGCGGGATTGGCGCTCTCGACGGGCATGTTTTTTCTTAGTTCGCGGCGCGCGAGATTGTCTAAAACCGGCGAGGCGATTTTTTCGAGGACGGCAATCCAATAGGCGCGATCGTTCGTTGCGGAACTGGCGATTGCAGGGGCTTGGGCTATGGGGATTGAAGCGGTCGCCGTTGTGGCGCCCGCGATGCCGAGCGCCGTTACTGATTTAAGGAAGTGCCGTCGGCTAGGCATGAGCCTTCAATCCAAAGTCCTTAAGTGTGCAAAGTGCGCAGCGAGTGCGTGCCACCTATTTAAATGAGATGGAGACGTCCACGGTGAGCGTATCGTGGCTCGGTTGAGTCTGAACGCCGATCTCTGAGAAATGAATCTTGGCGGCGGCCAAGATCTGCGGCAGATCCTTTCTTAAGAAATCGCGGGCGTAGGACGAGTCGTAGACGTCCGTTGACTTCAGTCGCCACTTCGAGACGATTTGTTGCACGACGGCCGGAGGTAGTCCGATTACCGTGAAAGTGCCCATGTGATATTGCGGCCCTTCGGTGACAGCAGCGTGGAATGTCACGCTGTGATTGGCATCGTCGTAGACAGGTTCCGGGTTCACGTTGGCTTCGACGTATCCTTTTTTTCCGTACGCGTCGTTGACTACCTGCCAGCCTGCATCAATCTTGAGTCCATCAGCAACTTCGCCCGGCTTCATGCCGACAAGCGTGCTTAGATCCGATGACGCCAGCACCTGATTGCCGGCCCATTGCGTTGCGGTCCAAGTGTAGACCAAGCCTTCCGTTACCGGGAACGTGACTTCGATATCATACTGATTCGCTGCCGCCGGCTGGTTGAGAACTCGAGATGTTGGGTCGCCTACAGCGATGCGCAGATAGCCGCGTTGCCGATAGAGAGGAATGAACGTGGCGGCCCCGAAGGCGCCACACTGTGTGCGGGAATAGTCGCGCGCAACAAGTGGCAATGTCGCCTGCTGCAGCGTCGCGGCGTCCATGCCCTGCGCGCCTTGAAACTGAACGGTCTGAATTTTCAGTTCCAGCCCCGAGATGCTGTACAGGTGAACCCAGTCCGGGCTTCCCAATGGGCCGAATTGAACGCGCTCGATCCGCGCGTCAATCTTGTCGTTCGCGAGCATTTGTTGCAGCGCGGCCGCAACGCCATCGAGCAGAGTGCCCGATTCCGGCAGTCTTTCTGAGAACAATGGAACTTGCTTGCGGAGGTAGTCATCGATCTGAGGGTTCGTGAACCAAACGAAGTTATCGAACACAACTCCATGCAGCTTGGCGGCTTCCCTGACAGTAAATTCGACATCCATGCCGTTGCTGACGGGGCGATAGCGGAATTCGACATCGTCAAAAGCGCCGGATGTTCCTAATCGCTGCGCGGCCGATTGAAGAGCACTGGCGTCAAAATCCTGGCCAAGCTGAAGGCCGCTGGCGGCGATTATCTGTGCTTCAGAGTATTGCCGCTCCCCGGAAATATGGATCGAAGCGATTTTAGGCGCAGCCGGCGCCGCGAGCGATGCGCCCAGCACGGCAACGCAAGCGATGAGCAGATTTCTGACGGCCAGCCAGTTCTTCTTTGGAGTCTCCAAGCCGCACTCGCAAGCCATTAAGTCGTCGCGCAGATTCTAGTTGGGAAAGTACGCTCCCGGCAACGATTTGGCGTTGGAAAAAGTGGCGACGGGGCGGCCGTGCCGCTAATCGCCGGCGGCGACGGCGCGGACTTGATTCAGGGATTCGGCGAGATTACGGCGCACGGGGGCGAGGGCGAACGCGGGCACGGCGCGGTCGGGTGGGACATCGAGACCGGGCGCGCGCTCGGGGAAATCGGTGCGGCGGTCGGGCACGAGGCCTTCTTCGCGCAGAAGCTCGGCGGTCAGGTTCGGATCGTCGGTACGGTCAACTCCCCAGAACCACAGGCGCTCTTCGGACTTTTGTAGAAATTGCAGGGTGGATTCGAGTTTCTTGATGCCGCGATCGAACGTGGAAACGAGGAAATACACGGAAAGATTCCACTGGTTGCGCGCGAACCCGGCGCGTACGCGGACGCAGTATTTGCCATTCTGGTTCAGCTCGATCGAGCAGCGATATTCGTTTCGCACTTCAGTTTTTGCGCGCATGGCGTCCCTCGTTGGCAACTCGTAGAAAACGGTTCGAACAGCACGCTCAGGGTCGGATAACGTCGGGAGGGCGACGTCCATTGTTCTCGCCCCTCTGGCTGGAGGCAGCGACAGCGGACGCAAATATGCTAGCTGAAGTCCGGGGCAAAGACAACTGGGGTCGAGAAACTATTTAAGATGCTTATTATGAATAATTTACAAGCTATCCGGGTGCGGTGAGGCGCTTCATATTGTCGGGTATGTACTTGATTTTGCCCTCTTGCTCGAGGCGCTGTTGGAGGGCTTCGCGGAAAGCGTCGTAGGCGGCTTCGCGCTTGCTTTGGAGCAAATCCTGGGTAATGGACTGCTCCTGCTTGGTGAAGTCGTCCTGGCTGGGCACGGTGTGATCGACGACGCGGTAAACGACCCAATTGGCGCCGAGGAAAATTGGGTCGCCGGTTTGGTTCAGAGGCAGATCGAAGGCTGCGGCGAATTGACGGGCGCTGCCGGCGTCGGGAATTTCACCGTCGCGGGCGAATGAATCGCTCGTTTTGACTTGCAGATCGTCGGATTTGGCGATGGCGTCGAGTGTTTGGCCCGCCTTGCTGCGTTGCGCGATGTCCGCGGCAAGCTGCTTGGCCTGATCGACGGCCTTATCGTGGCGATAATCCTGCAGCACGGCATCGTGCACTTCGGCGAGGGTTGCCGGATGCGCGGGCTGAATCTGCTTGACGCTGACGATCACATATCCGGTATCCGTGTGGAGCGGCGCGCTCACGTCGTCCGCTCGCTCCTGGAAGATTTCGGCTTGCACGTCGGGCGCCGCGCCAATGCCGGGCAGCGTGTCGCTCTGCGCCATTGGTTGCGACTCTTGCAGCGTAAGACCGTATTTCTTGGCGATATCGGACAGTGGCACGCGGCCGCCGCGGCGGATATCCTCGGCGATCTGCGAGGAGAGCGTCTCGGCCATCTCTTGCGATTTTTGGGCTTGTAGCGCCGTGGCGATATCGGCCTTCACTTCGTCGAACGATTGGGTGCGCGCCATCTGGCGCTCGATCACGTGGATGATGTGAAATCCGTATTGCGTCCGCACGAGATCTGAGACCGAACCTACGGGCAAGCTGAAGGCGGCCTGCTCGAATTCGGGTACGGTTTGCCCGCGGACGATCCAGCCAAGATCGCCGCCGGCGTCCTTGGTGGTGTCTTCGGAATATTGCTTGGCGAGCGCGCCAAAATCGCCTCCGTGTTTGGCCTTTTCGTCCACGGCCTCAGCGGTCTTTTGAATTTCGGCGACTTCGGCGTCGGTCTTGCCGACGGTCTTGAACAAAATGTGTGCGACGTGAACGCGATCATCGATGTGGTACTTGTCCAAATTCGATTGATAGTACGCGCGCTCGTCGTCTTCGGTGACTGTTACGCGTGAGGCCAGGCTGGTGGGATCCATGGCAATGTATTGCACCACGCGCTTTTCCGGCACGACGTACTTAGCTTTATTCTTCTCGAAGTATGCGGCCAGATCGGCGTCGCTCGGATCGATTTTCCCTTGCAGGTCGTCGGGCTTGATGACGATGTATTCGATCTTGATCTTTTCGTTCTTCCAGCGGAATTCCTGCTGCACTTCTTGCGGCGTCACGGTGATGCCGTCGGTGACCAGCTGCTCGAATTTCTGCTCAACCAAACTTTGACGCACTAACTCCTCAAATTCCGGCACGCCCATCTGGAATCGTTCCTGAACTGCGGCGGCGTACTGATCCATCCCGACGAACGTATCGCCTTGAAAAGCCGTGGGCACGAGTTGCACGATACGGTCTCGGCGATCTTCATCGGTGACGCGCAAGCCCAGGCGATCGGCTTCAAGATCGAGAGCGTGTTGCATCACAAGTTGCTTGAGCACCTGCTGGGCATAAAGCGGAGCCATGGCCGCAGGCAATTGGCCGCCGCGCTCGATACGATCGAGCTGCTGGCGTACGTCGGTGATTGTGATCTGACTATCGCCGACTGTTGCTACGACGTCGGCGCTGGAGACCTCGGTGCCACCCTGACCCGGCACAAGGTAGAGCAGCATGCCGATGCCTAGCGCTCCGACGACAATTCCCAGAACGATGCGGACACCGAGTTTTCGGTTATCGAACCACTTATTTGCCAAGGGGCTGATGCTCCTCAGGAAGGCCGCGCACGAATCGACCCGGCCGAAACTTCGGCCTTGTTCCAACCTGGCATTATAGAGGAGTCACGCTCAGCTGCTCAATCGGAATTCGATCCTGTGCCGATTGGGCCTTCCAGGCAGGCGACGCGGCCGAGCGCCTACGCGCCATAGTGCCTGCCAGGAAAACGGCGGCGGGGTGCTGCCTTGCGGGGGGTGGGTGCGTGTGCTAATTTCAAAACTGGCCTGAAATCAGTGTTTTTCAATGCAAATTCAACCACAAGCGCCGGCACCACGCCCGAAGATCTCGCGCATGGAAGTGTATTGGACAGCCGTTACTTACAAGACTGTCGGCATATACTTGCTGCTGATTTTTGCGGTAGTGCTCGCGACACTTTATCTTGTTTTTCCCGATTGGTATGGCGCCGCGATCACTCGCGTGGAGCGTGCGATGGGCGCGGGTGCAAATCGCGCGGCCACGCTTTCACGGAATCAGGCGCGCTTCGTGAATCTGGACGGCCGCGTGCAAGTTAAGAAGGCGAATTCCGTGCAATGGGCCGATGCGGACTATCGCGCCACTCTCGACAAAGGCGATTTGATTCAAACGGGTCCCGATGGCGCGGCGCGAATTACATTCGTCGACGGCACGACGTTCACGGTGAAGGCCAACACGCTCGTTACGGTGGAACAGAATTCCGTGGATAGCGACAGTTCCACGCGCGTCGGAATGCACATCAGCTCTGGAGCCGTGGACCTGACGACCGGCACGTGGCAATCGCCGCGATCGAAGGCCGAAGTTTCCTTCTCGAATGCCGTAGCGTCATTGCACCAGGACAGCCGCGCCGCCGTGCGCAGCGATCCCGCGACGCAAGACAACGAAATTACCGTGGCGTCCGGCGGCGCCGATCTCGCGCGCGGCAACGAGCATGTCGAACTCGGAAAGTATGAGCGCGCCACGCTGCCGGCGCAGGGCGCGATCGTGACGACCAATGTGCTCGCGCCGCCCGATCTTACGGAGCCGGTGAATCTGCAACCATTGATCGATGCCGATCCGAAGCATTTGTCGATTCATTTCGCGTGGTCGGCCGTGCCCGACGCCGTTTCTTACGATTTGAAAATCGGAATGACGTCGATGTTTTCGCGCATCGCCGTGGAGAAAAAAATCACCGCGACCTCCGTGGACGTGACGGGCCTCGATCCGGGCGATTACTATTGGAGCGTCACCGCGACCGATTCGCACAAGCGCGAGAGCGAACCGAGCGAAGCCTACAAATTCACCTTGGTGGCCGAAGGCAAGGGCGACGACATGTTGCTTGAAGTCGACGGCACGGAACTGCACGGCAACGTGGTCGAAATCATCGGACGCACCGATCCCGGTGCGGCGCTGATCATCGATGGCGAATCCGTTGCGGATATCGATCACGACGGACACTTCCGCTTTTTCACGCCGCCGATGGCGCGCGGCAGCCAGGTGATCGTGATCACGGGGCAAAACCGTCGTGGCGGAACGGGCACCACGAGAGTTCCGATCGTGATTCCGTAGTTGTCGTAACGCCGTAGTCGTCGTGATTCGCTAGTTGCGGAAATTGCTGGGGAAATTGTCCGGCGAGTTGTCCGGCGAAGTTTTCGCCGAGCCGTGGGCTCGGTGCGGCAAAAATCGGCGGGTCCGGCGCGAACGCGGCCCCCGCATGGATTTTCAGAGGAAATAAATGAGCAAGAACGCGTGGAGTTTGCGGTCGGTCTTCAGCTTGTTTTCGTCTGACCTGGCGATCGATCTGGGCACGGCGAACACGCTGGTGTTCGCCAAGGGTAAGGGCATCGTGGTAAACGAGCCCTCGATCGTGGCCATTAACAAGAACAGCGGCGAGGTTGTGGCCGTCGGTAAAGAAGCCAAAGACATGCTGGGGCGCACGCCTGGCAACGTCGTGGCCATCAAGCCGATGAAGGATGGCGTAATCGCCGATTTCAAAGTCACGGAAAAAATGCTCACATATTTCATTCAGAAGGCGCACAACCGCCGCATGCTCGTGCACCCGCGCATTGTGATCGGCGTGCCCAGCGAAATCACGCCGGTGGAAAAGCGCGCCGTTCAGGATTCGGCGTATCGCGCGCGCGCCAGCGAAGTTTATTTGGTTGAGCAAGCCATGGCCGCGGCCATCGGAGCCGGCCTGCCCATTGAAGAGCCTTCGGGCAATATGGTTGTCGATATCGGCGGAGGCACAACGGACATCGCCGTAATTTCCATGAGTGGCATCGTCTATTCACGCTCAGTGCGCGTCGCGGGGAACGAAATGGACGAAGCCGTGATGCACTATCTGAAGCGCAAATATAATTTACTGGTTGGCGAGCGCACGGCCGAACAAATCAAAATGGAAATTGGCTCGGCGTATCCGCTGGAGAAGCCGCTCACCATGGAAGTGAAGGGCCGCAATCTGATCGAGGGCGTGCCGCGCACCATCACCATTGACGACAGCGAGATTCGCGAATCGCTCTCCGAATGCGTGGCCACGATCCTGAATGCGATTCGCGTAGCGCTCGAGCGCACGCCACCCGAGCTTTCCGCCGACATCAGCGACCGCGGTATTGTGCTGACGGGTGGCGGCGCGCTGCTAAAGAATCTAGACAAGCGCATCCGCGAAGAAACCGGCTTGCCCGTTTCGATCGCCGACGATCCGCTGGCTTCGGTTGTGCTCGGCACGGGCAAAATGCTCAGCGATTTCCGGCTGCTGCGACTGGTTTCGATTGATTAGCTCCGGCGCGATGCGCAGATTAGCCCGGACCGCGCGGAGCGCGTTGCTTAAATCAGCCGTGCGGAGCGCGTTGCTTAAATCAGCCGCGCAGAGCGCGTTGCTTCCAACGTCAAATACGATGTCCGCACTTCCATGATCCCCGTTCCGTCCCGCCACAGATCGCTCACGCTACTGGGAATCGTGCTCGTGCTTCAAGTGCTGCTGCTGGCCGTGCAGATTCGGCGCGAGCATCAGGTTCGATTGATACGCGTTTGGGCCGTCGATTCGATCTCCCCGGTCCAGCGCGCGGGCGCGTGGACCATCGGAATTTTCAAAGGCGGGTGGGGCGGTTACGTCGCGCTGCATCACACCCGCCAGGAAAATTTGGAATTGCAGCGCGAGCTCGATCAGATGCGCTTACGCAATCAGCAGCTCGAAGGTAGAGCCGCCGAGGCGGATCGCCTCGCGCATCTTCTGGGATTCCGCCAGGCGCATGCCGACGTGCCAATGCTTGCGGCCCAGGTGATCGGAACCGTGCCCGATTCCGGCAGCCACATTTTGTATCTCGATCGCGGCTCGCGCGACGGAGTGAAGCGCGACATGGGCGTGATTACTCCGGACGGCGTGGTGGGCAAGATTTTGGCGGTGTATTACGACACGTCGCAGGTGCTGGTGCTGAATGATAAGGATAGCGGAGTCGGCGCGCTGCTTGCCAACACGCGCGCACAAGGTCCGGTGAAAGGCATGGGCGAACCGCTCCTCGAAATGGACTACGTGAGCAGCGATGAAAAGATCGCTGTCGGCGAAGCGGTGCTCACATCGGGACAGGACCGCATTTTCCCGAAGGATCTGCCCGTTGGCACTGTGGTTCAATGTCAGCCGGATGCGCATTCGCCGTTCATGAAGATTCGCGTGCGGCCCGCGGCGCAGCTCGATCAGCTTGAAGAAGTTTTGATTCTGCTCACGCGCCAGGATTTCAATTTGTCGCAAGGCGGGCAAACGCCGGCGGTCGCGCCGGGCGCGCCGCAAAATTCGGGCGAAGAGCCCGCAACCACGTCGCCATAGCGCGCAGGAGTTCTTGGGAATGGAAGACGTCGAAATACGATTGGGCGCGGAGCAGCACATTGAGGTGCATCGCTACGCCCCGCTCTCGATTGCCATCACGGTTGCCGCGGCCCTGGCATTGCAGGCTTTTCTGCCGGTCCATTTCGTGTGGACTAGGATGCTCGAACTGCCGCTGCTCGTGACGATTTACTTCGCGCTCAGCCGCAGAAACGCATCGATCGGTCTGCTGCTCGGCATGACCATCGGCCTGTTGCAAGATAGCTTGAGCGGCACGCCGATCGGCCTCTACGGCATCGCGAAAACGGTGGTTGGCTACGTCGCATCGTCCATTGGCGCTCGGATCGACGTCGAACATTCCATCAGCCGCTTTCTTCTGACCGTTGTTTTTTTTCACTTGCATCATGCCGTGTTTGCGTTGACGCGGCGTTTGTTGCTGGGCCAGCATGAGGCTTACATGACCGTGCCGTTGCTGATCGCTTCGCTCGTGAACGGCGTGGTCGCGCTCGGATTATTTCCGCTGCTCGATCGATTGCGAAAATCGTGAGGGTTTTCTTGGTGAGCGCGGGCGGGCGTAGCAAACCCGCCGCATTCGCCGCCGCTTTGGTTGCGCCGGTGTTGACGCGAATGGTACCGTGATTCGGTTGAGCAAGACGCCGGCGCTTGCGTGGTCGGGCGACGCCCCGGCGCGGAGTGCGCGTGTCGATCTGGTTTGAAAACGATAAAAAGTTGCCCCAGGCGCGGTTGGCGGCGGTTTCCTACGGAATCGTAGCGCTGATCGGCCTTCTGCTGTTCGGCTTCTGGAATCTCCAGGTTATCCGAACCACTTACTATGCCGGCATGGCGGAGCGCAATCGCGTCCGCTCGATCCCCATTATCGCGCCGCGCGGTTCCATCCTCGATCGCGAAGGCCGCGTTCTGGTGGACAATTATCCGTCGTTCAGCGTGCTCCTGTTGCGCGACGATCCGAAGCTTTTGCAATCGTTGCTGCCGCAAATCGCCGATGGCCTCGGCGTCACGCTCGCGGATCTGCAGCAGCAGATCGATGCCGCGAAGACATTGCCCAATTTCCAGCCCATCGTGATCAAGCCAGAGGCTTCGCCGGCCGACATCGATTTCATCGAATCGCATCGCCCCGATATTCCCGTGCTCGAAATGATGATGGTTCATCGGCGTCGCTACGCGTACGGTGAATTTTTGGCGCACGCGATTGGCTACGTCGGTGAGGTGAGCACCGAGGATATAACCGCGAGCGACGGCCAATTGCGATCGGGCGATATCGTCGGGAAATCCGGTCTCGAGAAACAGTACGACGAGACGCTCAAGGGCACCGATGGTTTGCGACGCTCCATCGTCAACAGCGTCGGCAAAGAAGTCGGCCAGCTTGAACAGCAGGACCCCATACCCGGCAAGCCTATTCGCCTGACCATCGATTACGATTTGCAATCCGTAGCTGAGCAGGCCATGACCGGGAAAGTGGGTGCTGTCGTCGCGCTCGACCCGCGCACGGGCGAGGTGCTGGCGATGGTCAGCCAACCCGCGTATAACCCCAGCGATTTCGCCGTAAGCATCCCGCGGCAAGAATGGGACCAACTGAACGACGATCCCGAAAAGCCGCTGCTGAATCGCGCCATTCAGGCCCAGCTTGCGCCGGGCTCAATTTTCAAAATTTTTGAGACCACGGCGATGCTGGAATCGAAAGCGATCCCCGCGGATTTCAGAGTCTTCTGCCCCGGATACGCGACATTTTATGGACGTGTGTTTCACGACGCGGAGAAACCCGCGCATGGAAACATTGGTCTGCACGACGCCATCGTGCATTCCTGCGACGTCTACTTTTATAATGTCGGCCAGCGGCTGGGCATCGATCGCATTTCGTATTACGGCACAAGCCTCGGCCTGGGCCGCAAGACCGGCATCGACTTGCCGGGAGAAGATTCGGGCCTAATGCCTTCGGAAGCGTGGAAGGAGCGCGTCTTCCATCAAAAATGGTATCCGGGCGAAACGATTTCGCTCGCCATCGGCCAGGGAGCCACCGAAGCCACGCCGCTGCAGATCGCTTACACTATCGGCGGCATCATCTCAGGCGGCGTTTTCAAGCAGCCGCACTTATTGATGAGCAGCCAGCCCGCGCCCGAAATCGATTTCCCAATTTCCGAATCCACCACGGATTTTGTTACGCAGGCGATGTATGGCGTGGTGAACGAGGGCGGCACGGCGGGTGCCGTGAAACTGCCGGGCATCGAATTCTGCGGCAAGACGGGCACCGCGCAGGTGATCAGCACAGCGGGGAAAGAAAAAGCCACGAACAAATCGGCGCTGAAAAATAATGCGTGGTTCGTGGGTTTCGCGCCGCGTCGCAACGCGGAAATTGTCGTCGCCGTTCTGGTGCAGGCCGGTGGCTACGGTGCCGAGGCCGCCGCGCCTGTCGCTCGCGACATCGTGAAAGCGTATTACGATAAGAAGGGCGGCACTTATAAAGGTCCGCAGGATTACGCGACGAACCCGAATTACAAGAAACCGCAGCCGGGCGACACGACCGTCATGCCAACCGCGACGGCGCAAGCAACTCCCGTGACGGCGAGTTCCGCCAGTCGGCCCTAACCGCCCGTGAGGAATTTGTACAGGACACCATGAGAGAAGGATCCGGAATCCGCGATTACGATTGGTGGCTGTTGACGCTGGTCTTCACGATCTGCGGAATCGGCTTGCTCGAAATTTGGTCGGCCACGCATGCAAGCCATTTGGCCGGTATGCACTGGCGGCAAGTTATGTGGATCGGCCTCGGTCTGCTGATCATGCTTGTGTTTTCCCGTGTGAACTACCACACGATCCTGGATCAAGCGCCGTTGCTTTACATGATCGGGATTGTCGCGCTGGTGGCCGTGCTGCTGGTCGGCCATTCGCGATTTGGAGCCAAACGGTGGCTGCCGGTGCTCGGCGAGTTTTTCCAGGTGTCAGAACTTGTCAAGTTGATTATAATCGTGGTGCTGGCGCGATTCTTCAGCGAAGTGCGCTCAGACCGGCTTTTGCTTGGTGACCTGATCAAGGCTGGAGTTTTGGTCGGGGTGCCGGTGGGCTTGATCCTCCTCCAGCCCGACTTAGGCACGGCGATGGTGCTGGTGCCGATAGCGGCGGTGGGCGCGTTTCTGGCGGGACTCCAGTGGAAACACGCGTTGTTTGTGTTAGCTCTCGCGGCTATGCTGCTGCCGGTAGGCTGGCACTTCCTGAAGCCGTACCAGCGATCGCGCGTCACCACTTTCATGCGGCCCGAAGACGATCCCCGCGGTTCGGGCTATCAGATTCTGCAATCGAAGATCGCGGTCGGTGAAGGCGGTTTTTGGGGAAAAGGCCTCGGCAACGGCAGCCAGAATCAGTTAGGCTTCGTGCCGGTGCGTTACTCCGATTTTATTTTGGCGGCGCTGGCGGAGGAGTTGGGATTTGCCGGCGTCGTGGTTACGCTGGTTCTTTACATGGCGCTGCTGTTACGACTGGTGCAGAACGCCCAGCACGCGAAAGATCGTGCCGGGATGTTTCTGATCATGGGCGTCACGGCGGCGATCGGGTTCCACGTGTTGGTAAATGCTGCGATGGTGATTGGGCTTATGCCCGTCACCGGAATTCCGCTGCCTCTCATGAGCTACGGCGGATCGGCCACGTTGTTCGTATTTTTGGCTTTGGGCCTGGTGATGAACGTGCGCCTTCGCCGTTTCGTCAACTGAGGCCCCGTTGGACAGAAATAAAAGCTGGACGAAAAGCTGGAAAAAAAGATAGAAGTGCCCCAGCCAAGCGCCGGATCCCCACTGCGCGGAGCGCAGTGAAGTGAAATGTCCGATCGGGTCGCGGCCGGGAATTCAAGGATTGCGAGGCTCGCATCGCGTGATGGCGAAAACTGACCATCGTAGCCGGCCCCATCTGGCCGTTCCGCTTGCAGCGGAGCGGCACGTGTGGATGTTGTGCGCCGGCGCCCGGCGATGCCCTCCGAGGAGTTTTCATGTCGAAGGATTTGGTGATATCGGCGTCGGCGCACGAAACGCGCGTCGCCATTTTGGAAGAAGGACAGCTTTGTGAAATTTATATCGAGCGGGAAAAAGAATTTGCGTTAGTCGGAAGCATTTACAAAGGCCGGGTCACACGCGTGCTGCCCGGCATGCAGTCGGCCTTTGTCGATATCGGTCTCGATAGCGACGCGTTTCTTTACGTCAGTGATTTCCTCGAAAATCTCGAGGAATACGATCACGTCGTTTCGACCGTCGAAAATAAAGTCGAAAAAATGCAGCAGCAGGGCGGGGAAGTTTTCTCGCAGCAGACGGAGGCCCAGGCCGCGCCGTCTTCCGATGCCGATGCCGGTGCCGCGCCTGACGCTGCCGCCGACGCTGGCGCCGCGCCCTCTCCCGAAGCCGGCGCGGAGCCAAGCCACGAATTTCCCAATGATCCGCCGCAGCCGCAAAGCAACGCGGGCAATTCCTTTAATCAGGGCCCCGGCGCTCGGCCCGGTTCACGCGGCGGGTACCAGGACCGCCACGGATCGCGCGGCCCGGGCGGAGGGCAAGGCGGCTCGAATCGGCCCGGTGGCCAAGGTAGTTCGAACCGGCCGGCAGGACAAGGCGGCTCCAGCCGTCCCGGCGGATACGAAAATCGCGGTGGTTCCGGAGATCGTGGTGGTTCCAGTGATCGCGGTGGACCGGGTGGCCGGCGTGGTCGCTGGGGACGTGGTGGTCGCGACGATCGGCGTCGCGGCGGCGGTGCTCGTGATTTGCCGTCGTCGAAATACGCTTCGCCGCGCGCGCCCGGTCAAGGTCCTGGCGATCAGCGCTCCGGCGAATCGCGTCCGTTCCAGCCGCGCACTCCGTACGAACCACCGGCCGATTATGTGCCCGTGATTTTGCCCGGCGAATCGCTGGCCAAATATAAAGACCGCGTCCCGGGTCAGCCGCTCGCACCAACCGCGCCGGCCGCGCCGGAATCGAACGCTCCAACTGCGGCGGAATCATCGCTAGACAATCTGCGAGATCAAACGGGACCGGCCGCCGGAATATTCTCCGACGCCGAGCCGCCGCAGACCGTTCCCTCCGCCGCCAGCGAATCGCTATTGGCCGGTGCCGCGGCAATTGAATCGGACGTTCATTCCGAATCGCACGCTGAATCGCTAACCGAGCCGGATTCTCCAGCCGAGATCGAAGCCGAATCCGAAATGGAGAACGAATCGCCCGCTCCGGCTCCCCTTTTCGAGCCGCACGCGGCGCACGATTCCGATCTCTCCGCCGACGAAGTCACGTCGCTGGCCGAGCAGCTCGCCGAAGCCAAGCATGAAGAAGCGCAAGCGCAACGCGAAGAAGCCGCGCAGGACGCGCTCGACGCCTCACAAGCCGAGCCTTTTTCCGAGAGCCACGAAAGTTCAGAGGGCCACTCCGAGTTCGCCGGCTTCGACGTGCATGATCGCGAGCACGGCGAGCACGACGATGCGGAACACCGAGCCGAATCCAGCGACGAATCTGCGGCGCATCTGGATGCCGAGCATGAAGACCAGGAACTAAGCGGCGCGTCCGATCAACACGAACACGAAAGTGATCAGCCCGAAGGCCAGGAAGATCACGACGACGTGCAAGCCGCCGCCGAAAACGAATCCCAGTCCGCCGGAAATTTCGGCGGCGAGCGCCAGCCCGACGCCTCCGCCATGCCCGACGCGCCCGGCGGTTCAAACTTTCCGCCCTCAAGCGCCCGCGTGAGCCAGCCTCCCCGCGCGCGTTTCAATCGACCCATGCGCCGTGGCGGACGCAACAATCGCGACCGCGATCGCAGCGGCCGTCCGCCGATGCGTTCGCACAGCGGGCCGCGCCACGATGCGCCGCGCCGCCCTCAACTCATTTCCGAAATGTTGAAGGCCGGCCAGGAAATCATCGTGCAGATCGCGAAAGAACCGCTCGGCAAAAAAGGCGCGCGCATCACAAGTCACGTAGCGCTGCCGGGCCGCTTCCTCGTCTACATGCCGACCGTCGATCACATCGGCGTTTCGCGCCGCATCGGCTCCGCTGAAGATCGCTCGCGTTTGCGCCGGCTCGTTTCCGAAGCCAAAGGTACGTATCCCGGCGGCTTTATCGTGCGCACTGCGGCCGGCGGCGCCACCGATGACGAAATTCGCGCCGACGTCGAATTCCTCGGCCACACCTGGGACAAAATTCGCAACAGTTCCGAGCAGCGTCATGCGCCCGATCTGCTTCATCGCGATCTGAATCTTGTCGAGCGCATCCTGCGCGATTATCTCAGCCAGGATTACGCCGCCATTTGGATCGACAACGAAGAGGAATACGGCAAGGTTGTCGAATTCGTGAACCGTTTCCAGCCGAAACTCGTCGGCCGCGTGAAGCTCTATACCAAAGAGACGCCGATCTTTGAGGAGTTTGGCATTCAGCAGGAGCTCGACAAGGCCCTGCGCCCGAAAGTGTGGCTGAAATCCGGCGGCTACATCGTCATCAATCACACCGAAGCGCTCGTCGCCATCGACGTCAACACCGGCAAGTATGTTGGCAAGGGCTCCACGCGCCTTGAAGACACCATCGTCAAGACCAACGTGGAAGCCGTGAAGGAAGTCGTCCGCCAGATTCGCCTGCGCGATCTCGGCGGAATCATCGTCGTCGATTTCATTGACATGGAAGAGCGCCGCAATCGCGATCGCGTGATGGCCGCGCTCGATCAAGCGCTGCACTCCGATCGCGCCCCGTCGAAGGTCATTCCCTTCAACGAATTCGGCCTCGTGAACATCACGCGTAAGCGCACCAAGCAAGCGCTCGAGCGCGTCCTGTGCCAGCCGTGTCCCTATTGCTCCGGCAGCGGCATGGTGAAATCCGGGCCCACGATCTGCTACGAAATTCAATCCGAGGCGCGCAAGATGGCCGAGAATCTCGATTCCGGCAGCATGACCCTGCGCGTAAATCCCGAAATCGCCAAAGCCCTCAAAACGCGCGAGTCCAACATGATCGAAGAACTCGAACGCGCCACAAAAAAGAGCGTAATCATCCAAGCCGATCCCACGCTGCACTGGGAGCAGTACGATATTTATTAA
>JBAQYV010000012.1:0-20919 GCA_049790315.1 Candidatus Acidiferrales bacterium
AATTCGTACGGATGCGGGCGCATGCGCACGGCGTCGGCTTCGTTCTTGCGCTTGTAGCCGATGTAGGTTTCGATCAGGTCCTCGGAGAAGACGTCGCCCTTGAGCAGGAATTCGTGATCGGCTTCGAGAGCGGAGAGCGCTTCTTCGAGCGATCCGGGCATCGAGGGCACGGCCTTCATTTCCTCGGGCGAGAGATCGTAAATATCCTTATCGAGCGGCTCGCCGGGATTCAGTTTGTTCAGCACGCCGTCCAGACCGGCCATCAGCATGGCCGCGAAGGCCAGGTACGGATTGGCGCTCGGATCGGGCGGGCGGAACTCGACGCGCTTGGCTTTGGGGCTATTGGAATACATCGGGATGCGGCACGCGGCCGAGCGATTCCGGCGCGAATACGCCAGGTTGACCGGCGCTTCGTAACCCGGCACCAAGCGCTTGTAGCTATTCGTTGTCGGCGCAATGATGGCCGCAAGCGCGCGCGCGTGCTTGAGCAAGCCGCCGATGTAGTGCAGCGCCATTTCCGAAAGTCCGGCGTAGCGATCTCCGGCGAATAGCGGCGTGCCGCCCTTCCAGATGCTCTGATGCGTGTGCATGCCGCTGCCGTTATCGGCGAAAAGCGGCTTCGGCATGAAGGTGACGGTCTTGCCGTATTTATGGGCGACGTTGCGGATGATGTACTTGTATAGCGTCATGCCGTCGGCCGATTTCACCAGCGTGTTGAAGCGCTGATCGATTTCGCACTGGCCGCCTGTGGCGACTTCGTGATGATGGCATTCGATGTCGAGACCGCACTGCATCATCACCTGCACAATTTCGCTGCGCAGATTTTGAAATTGATCGGTGGGCGGAACAGGGAAGTAGCCTTCCTTGTAGCGCGGCCGGTAACCGAGATTCACGCCTTCCTTGCCCGAGTTCCAGCGCCCTTCATCGGAATCGACGAAGTAATAGCTGTGCTGGTGATCGGTATCGAAGCGCACGCTATCGAAGACGAAGAATTCCGATTCCGCACCGAAGAACGCGGTGTCTCCGACGTGGCTATTCTTCAAATACAGTTCGGCTTTGCGCGCCACCCAGCGGGAGTCGCGTCCGTAGGGCTGCCGCGTGATCGGATCGATCGCATCGCAGATAATGCAGATGGTCTTGACGTCGCAGAAAGGATCGATGAACGCCGTCTCCGGGTCGGGAATCAGCAGCATGTCGCTTTCGTTGATCGCCTGCCAGCCGCGGATGCTCGATCCATCGAAGCCGAAGCCTTCTTCGAGCGAGCCCTTGTTCAGTTCCGCGATCGGATAGGTACAGTGCTGCTGCACACCCGGCAGATCGATGAAGCGCAGATCCACCTGCTTCACGTCGTTCTTGCCTACAAATTCCAACAGCTCCTTAGCATTCATTTCGGCTCCTTAATCAGTAAGATGAGTGAGATTCATCAGCCAGAAACCAATTCGCAAATGATCGGGCCGCCGCGATGCCGCGCGCATCGCAACCTGCCGCCGCGGGGAGTCGTGAGGCGATCCTCCCGCACGGCCAAGCGAATCTCGTGTCGCGCACCTGAGACTTCAGGCGCTTCCGGTTGCACCTCCCGGCGCGTTTCATTCGCGCCGTTCGGGGTCCGGCCGATTCGGAAGAGCCGCAGAACATTCGGAACGCGGTTCCTACGCCCGTCGAAGCCCGAGATCATACAAGCCAGCGCCCGCCTTGGGCAACCGCCAGCCGGTGAATTGGCCAGGGCCCCCAATCTGCCGCCGTCGCCGGCATCCGGGAGCCCCTGGCCGATCTTACAAGCACTTCTTAGCTGCTGCTGATCGGTACGCGTGGCGTCTTCGTCCCAATTCGAGTTACCGTTTGGGTCCGAAGAACGCGATCAGACCGATTGTGATGGTGTTCTGCGATTTCGAGAACCCGTACAGCCCTTGTCCGCTACGCGGGTTCAATTCTCCTGCCGGGAACTCGCCGCCTGGTGTAGACGGCCCCGTAATCGCGAACGGTTGGATTGCCGCATTCGTCAGGCCCGAGCCGGTGTCAGGTGCCTTTACGATGGTGCCCTCCTCGTCATCGTCGAAGTTCGTGCAGCCGTCAACCGAGTCGTAGTTGCAAGCATCGGTATTCTCGGGGAACGTGCCGCGCAGGAACATCGGATAGGTGGACCAGTCACGCCGATACTCAAGCCGCCACAGCAGCCCTTCGAGCATTTTGTATTCGAGCGTGACCGTAATTTCTTTGACCTGTTGCGGAACCAAGTCGCCGTTCACGGCAGGCGGCAGGGCGCTGGACATATCGAAGCCGTTGGCGTCGTCGAACCATTCAAAGCGATCCGAGAAGGCCCACTTCGGCGTGAATTGGTAGTGGGTCGCGAGCGCGATGCCATACCATGAAACCGCCGGATCATCCGCTGGTCCGAAACCGTGGCGGTCGTAATCGTAGTTGATGTAGGCGTTGAGTTTGCTCCAGTGGGGGTTGGTCGGCGTCAGCAAAAGCGTCGAGTCGATCAGGTTCAGCCAGCCACTGTTTGAGCCGGGATTCGCAGGGCCCGTGTAGTAGTTGATGTTCCAAGTTGCTTTGGACGTCGTCAAAGCGGCGACGAATCCCAGCGTCTTCCCGCTGTTCAGAGTTGTCGAAACATTATTCCAGCCGTTGACCACCTGCACTCCGGCGGTCCATTTTTTCCCGATCGGCCACGAGGCGCGAACGCCCATGTGGTAGTAGGGGATCGCCCACGTGAACAGCAGAGAGCGGGAATAGTTCCAGTTGTTGTACGTCTCGATCACTTCGGCGCCCGCGCTGGTCGCGAATTTTCCGAAGTCGAGCTCGAAGCCCTTGGCCTTGGCTGGTTTCAATTCAAGGTAGGCTTGTTCGACGTACTGAAAACCGTTCGGCTCCTCGCCGCTATTGATGGTTTGGACAGTGCGGCCGAATCCGAAATCCACCTCGAAGCCGACCGGGTCCGGCGAGTGTGACATCGCGAGTTTTGCGAAATTGAGATCGAACTGATTGGCTTTCGAGTTGAAGTTGTACAGGTTGTTGTTGTTGAACTGGCTGTAGGTATTCGCCGTATTCCCGGTGACGCCGCCCGGATGGTTGGCGTTCCAAGTGTAGTAGCCATCGACTTCACCGGCGAAGTCGATTGGCCCGGCGGACCATGTCGGCGGTGCCGCGGGAGCCGCTGCCGGAGCCGGCGCTGCCGCCGGCGCTGCCGCTGGCGGTGCGGCTGGTGCCTGTGCTGCCGGCGTCGAAGAACTCGAATCTGGCGCGGTCGTCGCGGCTGGTGTTGTCTGCGCCGCAGGCGCTGGAGAACTCGAGTCCGGTGTGGCGGGAGCCGTGCTGGTCTGCCCGTGTGCGGCTGCTGACCCCATCAGCAGAAGACCGGAAATTATAAGAATCTTTGAGCGCATAGGTTCGTGCTCTCCTTTTTATTTTTTACTTATGCCTACCGACTGAATGAACCCCGGTTCACCCACTACGTCGTGAGGGCACCGACTCTACCCTTGACTCTTTTCGATGGGAAACGGAAAATTTCAATCAGCCGGATGCAAAATTCCCGGTTTCACCTGGTTCATCATGGCACGCTGTTTTCATAACAGCTACTTTAGCCCCGAGGTGCTAAAAGAGGCATAAACACCGCATAAGTATTTTATCAAGCTCGTCAATTTGGCCGGGTTCGTGGACAATACAGGCGCGCCGGCGCCCCCTCGTACGCTTGGGCGGTTTTGGCCTAGAAATAAGAAAGGTGTGATGCATGAAAAAAATTGAAGCGATCATTCAGCCTTCCAAATTGGATTCCGTGAAAGAGGCCCTGATCGCGATCGGCGTCGAAGGCATGACGGCATCCGAAGTCCGAGGACACGGCCGGCAGAAGGGCCACCGCGAAGTGTACCGTGGCCGCGAATATAATGTGGATTTGCTTCCCAAGGTGAAGCTCGAAGTCGTCGTTTCCGACGCGCGCGTGGATGAAGTTGTTCGCGCGCTCTCAGCCGCGGCGCGCACCGGCCGCATCGGCGACGGCAAAATTTTCGTTTACAATCTGGAAGAAGTGATTCGCATCCGCAATGACGACCGTGGGGAATCGGCCTTGTGACCAAACGCGTGGAGCGCGGTGCGTCCGAGCCGCCGGGTCTGTTCCCGCTGTTTTTGAAGCTGACGGGGCGGCGATGTCTGGTAGTGGGCGCGGGCGCGATCGCGGAATCGAAGATTGAGAGTTTGTTGCGCGCCGGTGCGCGGGTGAAAGTTGTGGCGCCTGAGGCCACGGAGAAAGTCCAGGGTTGGGCGCGCGCGAAGCAAATCGTCTGGCGTGAGCGCGCGTACCGCACCGCGGATATGGGCGGCTCGTTTATGGTGATTGCAGCGACGTCGTCCAGCAAGTTGCACCGGGCGATTTTTCGGCAAGCGCGCCGCGATGGAATTCTGTGCAACGCGGTGGACGATCCGCCGAATTGCGATTTCTATTATCCGGCTGTCGTGCGCCGGGGTTCGTTGCAAATCGCGATATCGACTGGCGGCGAGAGCCCTTCGCTGGCCGCGCGGCTGCGCGCTGAGCTTGAGCGGCAATTCGGTCCGGAGTATGGCCCGTGGGTGAAGCGCCTTGGCCGAGAGCGCGCGGGGATTTTGCGGCGTGTGCTCGATCCGGCTATGAAGCGTAACGTTTTGCATCGTCAGTCCAGCGCCGCGGAGTTTCGAGCGTTTCGCCGCGGCAAATCGACGCCCGTGCGATCGAAGCAGGCGCACCCGCCGAACCGGTAGAATCATCCGGACGGACCGAGGCACGAAATGCGCCGCGCGACCGTTTGAAGCAGTGCGCTCCGCGCAGATCGGGAAAGCGACTTCATGCTGAAGCTCGAAGACATCAAGAATGCGCGCGGACGAATCCGGGATTCGATTCTGGTGACGCCATGCGCGCGCTCCGAAACGTTTTCGGAGATGACCGGCAACGATGTTTTTCTGAAGCTTGAGAATTTGCAACGCACCGGCTCCTACAAAGAACGCGGCGCGCTGAATCGCATCCTTACGCTGACGGAAGAGGAACGCCGTCGCGGATTGATCGCGGCATCGGCAGGGAATCACGCGCAGGCGGTTTCGTATCACGCCACGCGGCGCGGAATCCCCGCGCAGATTTGCATGCCGCTCGCGACGCCCCTCAACAAGGTGATGGCTACGCGGAGCTTCGGCGCCGAAGTGATTCTGCATGGCGCGAATTACGACGAAGCCTACGATGAAGCGCTGCGCCGCTCGATCGAGCAGAATCTGACGCTGATCCATCCGTTCGACGATCTCGCCGTGATCGCGGGACAAGGCACATTGGGTCTCGAGCTGCTCGAGCAGCAGCCCGACATCGAGGCTGTGATCACCGCGATCGGCGGCGGCGGTTTGATCAGCGGAGTAGCCTGCGTCCTGAAGCACGCGCGTCCCGATATTCGCGTGATCGGCGTACAAACTGCGCGCCTCGCGTCGATGAAGGCCGCGGTTGAGCACGGCAAGCTCGTGACGCTGCCAGTCGCGACGACTCTTGCCGATGGAATCGCTGTTCGCCGTGCCGGCGAACTTACATTTCCGCTGGTGCAGAAATACGTCGACGATATCGTCACGGTGGAAGAGGAAGAGATCGCCAGCGCCATCCTCCTGCTGCTTGAGCGCGAAAAAATTCTGGCCGAAGGCGCCGGCGCTGTCCCGCTCGCCGCATTGCTGAACGGCAAAACGAAACTTTCCGGCAAGCGCGTGGCGATCATCGTCTCCGGCGGCAATCTCGACGTCACGATTCTTTCGCGCATCATCGAGCGCGGCCTTGTGCAAGACGGCCGTATGATTCGTTTGCGCATTCATCTGCCCGATTATCCCGGCGCGCTGCATCGTCTTACGGGCGTGCTGTCCGAGCACCGCACGAACATTGTGGCTTCGTCGTACGATCGCGCCTACTACGGCGTAAATTTCGGCGACACCGCCATCGACCTTACGATGGAAACGCGCGGCGCCGAGCATGTGGCCGCGCTGTTGAAGGCGCTCACCGAAGCCGGCTACGTCTTCGATCGCATCACCTGATCCGCTCGACATAGGTAGCGAAACACCGAGCATCGAACATGGGACGGTTCCATGCGTCCGGCGTTGAATGCTGCGCGGCCGGGCGAAGTTGACCTCACGTGCCTGTCGCGCGCGAAATTGGGGTACTATCAGCCGCACCATCGCCGCAATGACCACTAAGTGAAATTGAGCGGAGCGCAGATTTCGAGGAGGCCGCTATGCGTATTTGGGGAAATATAGTTCTGAACGTCGGCATTCTTTTCTTGCTCCTGTTCGGACTCGCGGAGTTCGGCGGCGGGCATCTGGGAGTAGTACCGTTTTTCGTCGCGGGACTTCTGATTTTCATGGGCGCGAAACTCCGTGCGTCCGGAAAGGGAATTGTGCAAGCGAATCCCGCGGAATCGGAGGGGCATTTGGGCTCGGCTGTAGCGACGGCATTGAGCCAACCCGCCGCACCCGCGGCGCAATTTTCCACCGTGGAGCTGCCACTAACGCCGGAGGTTGCGGCCTTGATCGCCGCCCAGAGCGCGCGCGGTCAACGGCTGCTACTTTACGTCGTCGCCGGATTCCTAGTGTTTTTCGTCGTGCTGGGTGTTGTTCTGGATGTTGTAAATGCCGCGCCGGGTCAAGGGCAGACTCTCGCGTTGCTGCTTGGTGGTATCGGCGTAGCCGCCGCAGTCATGATCTACGGAATTTCCTGGTTGACCACGCGGAAGCCAGTACGTCGCGACCTACGCGGGACGACGTATCTACGAACCACGGGCCCCGTGAAAGTAGTTCCGATATCGACCGGAGCGATGCTACGCCTCGCCGACCGCGCGTTCTTGATCGACCGCCGATACGGCATGGCCCAGCTCAGCACTCTGGGCTGGGGAACAGTGGACTACAGCCCACACGGACACGTAATCCTGGGCGCTTGGGACAACCAAGGCCGACCCGTCTATTGCTTGCCGGGATATGCTGCCGGAATCGGCGTCGGCCTCGGCTAACTGGAAGGCGCGCTTACTTCCAGTGCGCACTCGACTGCTCGCAGGTGGAATATGCGTCCGGAAGTCTGGCGCGCAAAAGTCACGGTTTTGTGTTGGCGTAGGCGGCTTTTGCCGCCGCGCTCACTTCGTTGCTGGCTTGAACAAGCAAGTTCTTGGCATTTGTGGCGTGATTGTTCATGTCATAGCTGTTGATCGTCTGCGACACGCTGAGTTTGTTCCATGCATCCGCGATGTACGTCTGAGCCGCGGCCAGGTTCGGACTGATCTTGGAATTGACGTCCTGAATGGGTTTGGTTTGCGCGTACGATATACCGACGCAGAGAAGCGCCACCACGAAAGCAACTCGAACTATTGACCCCGTTCGTATCATAAGTCCTCCATCAGATTTACTGGTCGGAATTCCGAAATCTCAAACGAAGAGTGGCGGGAATATACATCCCGTCGCCTCTGTGCGCAATGGCAGGAGCACAAATTCGCACCCGGCCGGCGAGACTCCTGATCGTCCTCTGGCGTAACGACTTTGCAGCGCTATTCGTAGCGAAGCGCGACAACGGGATCGAGCCACGTGGCCTCTGAAAATAGAGGGGAAGCTCGATCGCGGACCGGTCGCGCCGCGGCGTGACTCGCGTCGCCGCTTTTTCTCATGAGCGGCGCGCGCTAAGGTGCTAGCATAGATTCATCATGCGTCATGTATATGCGATTCCGGGCAAGGTGTATCTGATCGGCGCCGGGCCGGGCGATCCCGAACTTCTGACGCTGAAGGCCGCGCGGTTATTGCGCGTGGCCGATGCGATCTTGCACGATGATTTGGTTTCGCTCGATGTTCTGGCGCTTGCGCCGGCCGGAGCGCGCGTGCAGAACGTCGGCAAGCGTTGCGGTAAGGAATCGATATCGCAATCGGAAATCGAGCGGCGGCTCGTGGATTACGCGCGCCAGGGACTGTGCGTGGTGCGCCTCAAGGGCGGCGACCCGTTGATTTTTGGGCGCGCGGGCGAAGAAATGGATGCGCTCACGCGCGCCGGAATCGAATTCGAGGTCGTGCCGGGAGTTACCGCCGCTCTCGGCGCCGCGGCGGAGGCGCAAATCGCGCTGACGGACCGGCGGCTCGCGTCGAAACTGCTTCTTGTGAGCAACCATCATAGCCGCGAGAAGCTCGGCGCCGGCTGGGCGCACTTGGCGGACGAGGACACAACGCTCGCGGTCTATATGCCGGGACCAAACTTCGCGGGGCGCGTCGAGGAACTTGTAGACGGCGGCCTTTCGCCGGATACGCCGTGCGCCGTGATTTCGTGTGCGTCGCGACGCGAACAAAAAGTTGCGCGAATGTCGCTGGGCGAAGTAGCGCTGCTGCCGACACTCGGCGCGCCCGCACTGCTTGTGATCGGCGCCGTGGCTGCCGATCGCGCGATGGCCGCGGCCGATTGGGCGATCGAGAAGCCCGCGGCCACAGCAAGTCCTACCGGCACGGAGGAAATCGCGCTTGCGGCATCGGCGGCGATTGAGGGCCGCGCGGAGATGCGATTCGCGGAAGCAGTTTCGGGAACAGTTGCGGGCGATGTCGCCGCAGAATTTCTCGAGCATCCGTTCGACGCAAGCGACGCCGAACGAAACCTCAAGCTGTCCGAATCCTGAGCATTTTGCCGCCGATTGAGCGCGCCATTCGCGCGGTCGCGGCCGAATGCGAATTCACCCTGAGATCACCGCGTGTTCGCCACGGGGCTTTTGCCGCGATGCACTTCGTCGCTCAGCACGATGGCGTTGGCGATTTCCTTCATGGGCATGCGCCGCTGGCGGCTTTGCTTGCGCATCGAGAGATAAGCCTCTTCTTCCGTGATGTGAAGTTCGCGCTGCAGAATTCCCTTGGCGCGCTCGACCACTTTGCGCGTTTCGAGTTGTGCGTTCAGTTCGGAATTTTCGCTTTCCAGGCGCGCCATTTCGATTTCGGCGCCCACCAGGAATCCGATCGTCGAGATCAACTGAATTTGGCGTTTACTGTGATGGTGCGGCTGCTTGTGTTGGATATTGATCACGCCGACCAGACGCCCGCGGCAAAGCACCGGAACCGAGAGGAACGCCTCGAAGCTATCTTCCGGCAATTCGTGAAAAACCTTGAAGCGAGGATCTTTCGAGGCGTGGCGCGCGACGGTCACTGGCTCGCGGTGCTCGGCCACCCAGCCCGTGATGCCTTGCCCTACCGAAAGGCGCAAACGCCCGACGATGTCCGGATGCGGATTTTTCGACGCGCGCAGAACCAGATCGTTGCCTTCCAGAATGTAGACGAAACACGAATCGCACTTCACCAGAGTTGAAACGAAATCCACAACGCGCCCGAGAACTTTGTCGAAAGCATCAGCCGCGGCGATCCGGCTGGTGATCTCCAGAAGAAAGTCCAAATCAATGGATAAAATTTCGGGTTGAACCGCGCCTTGTGCTTCAACGGGGGGGATTGCGGTGGTGTCCATGTGAAATGTTAGCGGGGCGGCGGAAGCCGTGTCCAATTCAAGTCTTGGTTTCATTCGACCAATATTTTGGCGGGCCCCACCTCGGCTTTTAACTACCCTTTAATAATTCGTTTACGAGGATTGTGGTAGCGCGCGTTTGCGGGAAAGTAAGGCGGAGCTTTGGGCCGCGGTTTCTTCCACCAGAATGCCGAGTTTGGGATGCGAGGGTTCGAGGTCCGGCGTCAGATCGTGACGGCGCAGGCCTTCGGTTGTTGTTGGTCCGATTGACGCGATCACCATGCGCGCGAGGCCGTGCCGGAGCGCGGCCTCGGTGTTCATCTCCGCCGCCACTTCAAAAATGTGGTCTGCCTGCACGCCCGTGGTGAATAGCACGACATCGATCTCGCCGCGGCCAATGGCGCCGATCGCGGCGCGGAGCGGCTTCAAATTCTCGGGAAGCGCCCACTGATATACGGGCACGGGGGTAACGTCGGCGCCGCGCTCAGTGAGCGCAGCCAGGAACTCAGGATTCGATACGCCGTATTCCTGCACGGCGACGCGTCGTCCGCGCACAGGAAATTGGGCCGCCGCGGCATCGAGGGCTGCAAGCAGTTCGTGCCATGTGTTGGGCTCGGGTGCGGCGACGCTCACCGGCACATTAAGGTCGCGCAAAACCGCCATCGGCTTCGGTCCGCGCGCCACCACCGTAACGCTCCGCAGAGCC
Source organism: Candidatus Acidiferrales bacterium (assembly GCA_049790315.1). Lineage (GTDB taxonomy): Bacteria > Acidobacteriota > Terriglobia > Acidiferrales > UBA7541 > DASPOJ01. The sequence continues at coordinate 10,158 of JBAQYV010000012.1, forward strand.
GCAAGAAACGGCTCGCGCTGCCCTGCGCTTTCAGCGATGCCGACGAGCGCGCGCGTCCCCACGCCGGTGAGCAGAATCACCATGCCATAACGCCCGTCGATGAGTGCGGCAACAAATTCGAGCGCTTTGACATTCGATGCCAGCGGAATCTCGCGCAGCGCCGGCGCCACAATGGCGCGTCCGCCATGATTTTCGATCAGTTTGGCGGTTTCCTGCGCGCGGCGGCTTTCGAGCGCAAGTACGCTTAAACCGTTGAAGTCGGCGCGGGGCATCGTTGGCGCGAAAGCCCCTTGGAGGGGACTCTCGCTCTCAGGGCGAATTATTGATGAATGTGCGGCGTAAAGAAAGTCCGAGGCGCGCGTCGCGGAGAATTGCGGCGCGCGCCTCGGGCTTGTGAGTACTTTCGAGCGCTAAAACTTATTCTTTCGCGTGCAGACCGCACTCGGTCTTCACGAAGCCGGACCAGCGGCCCGCGCGCGGATCTTCGCCCGGCATAACTTGGCGTGTGCAATAGGTGCAGCCAATGCTCGGGTAATGGTTGTCGTGAAGCGCGTTGTAGGGAACTTTGTTCTCGCGAATGAAATTCCAAACTTGATCGGAAGTCCAATCGGCCAGCGGATTGATTTTCACCAGGCCGAATCCGGCATCCCAATCGATCTTCTTGGCGTTGGCGCGCTGCGGAGTCTGATCGCGGCGAATGCCCGTAATCCAGGCGTCGAGGCTCGAGAGCATTTTCTTGAGCGGTTCGACCTTGCGGATCGAGCAACACAGATTCGGCTCGCGCGACCACAGCGCTTCGCCGTGCTTCGCGGCCTGCTCTTCGGGCGTGAGTGCCGGGCGCGTGCGTTCGACTTTTACGCCGTAGAGCTTCTCGGTGCCCTCGATCAGCGTATACGATTCGGGAAACAGAAAATCCGTGTCCAGAGTGAAAACGCGATAGGGAATTCCCGCGCGCGCCGCGAGTTCGATCAGCACCACGTCCTCGGCGCCGAAACTCGAGGCAATCGCCAACGTCGAGCCAAAACGCTCGAGTCCCCACTTGATCAGCCGTGCCGCGTCCCACGACTCGGCCGCTTGCTGCTGTTCCGCCACTTCCTGCCGTAATGCATCCTGTTGAGCCGTATCCATGTCGCTTCGTTTCTCCTTTATTCGTATTTCAAATGAAATCTTACCGGAAAATCAGCCGCGCTCCCAGAACTACCGCGATCGCCGCTACCGCGCGCAGCAACCACTGGCGCGTAATCCGGCGCGAAACCAGCGCGCCCAGGTAAATTCCCGGCAGCGTGCCAATCAAAACCTTCGCGAACAGCGGCCACGCGAATGCCCCGGCGTGCGAAAACAACACGACTCCGATCACGCCGACGACCCAGCCGAATAAGTTGCTCGCGGCGGCCAATTGCGCCGTGCTCCAATTCGTCACCAAAGCAAGCGCCGGCACCAGCACGCTGCCCGAGCCCGCCGACGTCAGCGTGACCGCCATGCCCGTGCCCATGCCCACGGCAAACAAAGTCATTGGGCCGCCGCGTTCTCTCGGAACAATATTGTCCGACACGATCGGCTCTTTGCCATACCTCTTCAATAGTTCTTGTCCAATAATAAAAGTCGCAAGACCCAGCAGCGCCGCTCCAACGAAACGCTCGAGCAATCGATTTCCTCCGGGCAGCGTCGGCATCCATGAAGTCGCGGCGAATCCAGAGACCAGTGCTCCGCCCACTCCACCGGCCAGCAGCAGCCACACGTGTTGCCGCGGCCAGTGTCCCAACTGCTGGTGCGTAATCGCGCCGACGAATTTCGTGGCCACCAGCACGCCGAGCATCGTTCCGATCGCGACGGCCGGACTGTAGCCCAGCAGCAGAAGGATCGGCGTGATTACCGTGCCGAATCCCGAACCGGTCGCGCCGACTAATATTCCGCCGAACAGGCCGAGAATAATTTCAGCCACGTCGCATCTCCTGGCCGGCTTCGGCGGTCTCGCGGTACGCTTCCGACAGCACGGCGGCAACTTCGGGCCGCGTGAATTCCACCGGCAGCGGCAATCCTTCGCGCAGACGGCGGCGCACTTCGGTGCCGCTCAGGCTCAGGTGCGCGTCGTCGGGATGTCCGCAGGTCTTGCGGCTGGCCATCGAGCCGCAGCGACTGCAGTAGAAAACTTCGTCGAAGAAAATCGGTTGAATGCCCAGGCCGCGCCCCACAACCGAACGCATCAATTTGTGCGCGTCGTAAGGACCGTAGTAGCCGCCGACGCCGGCATGGTCGCGCCCCACCAGAAAATGCGTGCATCCGAAATTCTTGCGCATCAGAGCGTGGAAAATGGCTTCGCGCGGACCTGCATAGCGCATGAAGGCCGGATGCACCGCGAATATCACGTGCTTTTGCGGCAAGTAATTGTCGAGCAGCGCCTGGTAACACCGGATGCGGATGTCGGCGGGAATATCTTCCGCGCGCGTTTCGCCCACCAGCGGATGCAGCAGCAGCCCGTCCGTCACTTCGAGCGCGATGCGCAGCACGTGTTCGTGTGCGCGATGCACGGGGTTGCGCGTTTGAAAGCCGGCCACTGTCGTCCAGCCGCGCGATCTAATTTCCGCGCGCGTTTCGCTGGGCGTGCGCCATTGCGCGGGCAATCCGGGCAGCGTCGGTTCGCCAAGCCATTCAATTTTTCCGCCGAGCGCGATTTCGCCGCCATTGCGGAGCGCGGCCACGCCGGGGTGCGCCACTTCGCCGGTGCCGAAAATTTTCGGCGCCCATTCGTCGTACGGCACGGTGAATATATCTTCCACGTCGAGCGTGGCCAGCGGTTCGCCGTTCAGCACCAGGGCGATGCGCTCGCCCACGCGAATATCTTTCGCTGCTTCAGGCGTCAGTTGCAGCAGCACCGGCAGCGGCCACAGTGTGCCGTCCGGCAGCGCCATCTTGTCGGCCACCGATTGCGCCGCGGCCTTCGTTTGAAAACCTTCGAGCGGGCTGAAGCCGCCCGTTGAGATCAGCAGCAGTTCGCTCGCGGTGCGCATGTCGATCGGCAACGCGCGAAGTTTCTCGGCGCGCGCCCGCGCTTCTTTTCTGGCCTCGGGCGGAACAACGCGATTGACCAGCGTGCCTCCGTGCGGTGCGATGTTCGGTGTTTCGGTGGCAGCGGTCATCGAGTGGATCTCCTGGGTCGAATCTCGGTTGCGTCTGTTTCGGCGATTTCTGCGCCCTAAAAACAAAAAACCCACCTGCCAGGTCGTCTTCTGGCGGTGGGCTCCGGCTGCGTTGAGCTGATTTGGTTCTAGCTCGTCAGGATCCACCCAGAAGACGCGGGCGTACAACAACACACCGCACAACAACATGCGCAACAGCAGCAGGTCGCGTCGCAGCAGCAACTTGCGCAGCAGCAGGATGTCGTCTTCTGGATTTGGTCCTTCATGTCCAACCGCAGTATCCCATACCGCCGGAGTTTCTCAAAGCTCTTTGTCCGCCGTCTCGGAAGACCGCAAATCGCGGCGGTGCTATGATTTTGATGTCGTTCAGGAGGGAAGGACTCATGGAGATTCGCACCGAGTTCGTGGACCTTAGCATCGCCGACGGTACAACCATGCGCGCCTACGTAGCGCGCCCCACTGAGGCGGGCGCTTACCCCGGCTTGATCGTTGGCCAGGAAGCGTTCGGCGTGAACGGCCACATTCGCGATGTTACCGAGCGTTTCGCGCGGCAAGGCTACGTGGCTATCGCACCCGAGCTATATCACCGCACGGCCCCCGGCTTTGAAGGACGCTACGACGATTTCCCTTCGATCATGCCCCACATGCAGGCGTTGCGGCATCCCCAGATGGAAGCCGATCTGCACGCCGCGCACGCTTGGCTTACTGCAAATCGCAGCGGAAGCAGTTCGCTGATCGCCGCCGTCGGATTCTGCATGGGCGGCTCGGTGGCATTTCTTGCGGCGTTGACGCTGCCAGTGGCGTGCGCGATATCGTTTTACGGCGGCGGCATCGCGCCCAGTCCGCAACGCCCCGGCCTGCTCGATCGCGTGAACGAGTTGCACGCGCCTGTGATGCTGATTTGGGGCGGCCGCGATAAGCATCTCGGCGCCGACGTCGTGCGCTCCGTCACCGACGCGCTGCGTGCCGCGGACAAAAACTTCGTGAACGTTGAATTCTCCGATGCGGATCATGGTTTCTTCTGCGATGTACGTCCCAGCTACAACCCCGTGGCCGCAGCCGAGGCTTGGCCTCTGACGCTCGGGTTTCTCGCCACACACACACATCCGGCCGCCGCCACGGCCACGCCGCCGGGCGCCTAGCCGGCTTTCGTCGCCGCGAAAGATTCGCCCCACAATCTGTTCCCGTGCAACCGCGCGCGAACGCATCCGCGCGTCCGCGCAAATTTGATTCGCATTGCCAGAACAATGTTTCCCACAACATCTGTCGTGACAAACGCAACGCTGCGTACCAGCGATAAAGCTTTATCGCGGCTTCGCGCTGAATTAATTGCGGTGCGGTACGGTGGGCGGCGAAAGCCGCCCGTTTTTTCCTGCGTTACCGGCGGTGGTATCATGGTGTTGGTTAAAAGTCTGCGCGCCGCGCGTCGGCATTGAATGTGGGCTCCGAGTAGATCCCGCACCCGTTACAACCCACCCGGCCCATGTAAAGGGCAGTCCGGGAAGACGGTCATGCGACGCGGCTGGCTGAGGAGGCGTCTTGTATCTGAAGCGATTGGGAATTGTGGTTTTGGTAGTAGGTTGTTTTGCATGGCTCGCCGCGCGTTCGCAGGAGATGAAGTCGCACGACGTTGTCACCGGTGCCGCGGCGTTCCACGGCTATGACGCCGAACATCCCGGCGTATTCCGCAAAATCACCGCAGCCGATATTCCGGCTCCGTACGCGACCCAGACGATCCAAAATGGCCCGCAGCTTATTCCGCGGCCGGCCAATGCCATGCCGCAGGCCCTGCCCGGATTCAAAGTGGACCTCTATGCTTCCGGTCTGGATAATCCGCGCGAAATGCGGACGGCGCCGAATGGCGATGTTTTCCTGGCCGAAAGTTTTCCGGTGAATGTGAATGCCGACGTGCCCGGACGAATTCTCGTATTGCGCGGCGTGACGCCCGCGGGCAAAGCCGAGCACGTTTCCGTCTTTGCGACGGGCCTGAATCGCCCGTTCGGGATTGCATTTTATCCGCCGGGTCCCAATCCGCAGTACGTCTATATTGGCGACACCGACTCCGTCGTGCGTTTCCCGTATAAAAATGGCGATTTGGTCGCGACCGGCAAACCCGAAACGGTCGTGGCCAGCCTACCCCATGGCGGCGCCCACATCACGCGCGATGTCGTGTTCAGTCCGGATGGAAAGAAGATGTACGTTTCCGTCGGATCGGCCACCAACGTTACCGACACCGACGCCAGTGCGGTCGAAACGAATCGCGCCGACGTTCTCGAATTCAATCCCGACGGTTCGGGCCAGCGCGTGTATGCCTACGGGATTCGCAATTGCGTCGGCGAAGCCATTCAGCCCGAGACGAGTGAACTCTGGTGTTCTACGAACGAGCGCGATGAACTGGGAGACAATCTGCCGCCCGACTACATTACGCATGTGCAAGACGGCGGTTTCTATGGATGGCCTTGGTATTACACCGGCGGAAATCCCGATCCGCGTTTTCCCGGCAAGCATCCCGAATTGCGCAGCAAAGTGATCGTCCCGGATGTTCTGCTCCAACCGCACAACGCGTCGCTTGGGATGCTGTTTTATGAAGGCAGCCAGTTTCCCAACGAATATCACAGCGACATTTTCGCCGCCGAGCACGGTTCCTGGAATCGGCACCTGCGCACCGGGTACGAAGTGATTCGTGTGCCCGTGGACAAATCCGGAAAAGCCACCGGCGAGTACGAAGATTTTCTAACCGGCTTCGTCACGCCGCAAGGTGGTGTGTGGGGCCGCCCCGTGGGCGTGGCCGTGGCCAAGGACGGTTCGTTGCTCGTTAGCGACGACGGATCGAATATCGTTTGGCGTGTCAGCTACGTCGGCGCTGCTGCTCATCACTAGACAAGCGATCGAGCCAGGCCGGTGCGGAGCGTGCTCAGTTCGCGCTCCGTGCCGGCGCAAATTCACAAGTTAACAAGCGCGTTCAATTGACCGATCGGTTGAACGCACACATTTGTTTTGGCGCTTGCATCCCTTTTTGCCCGGCGAGAAACTAATTCTACATGCTGGTGTTCCACACAGTGCGCAACGGCACTGAGCCCCTCGGAGGTACGTGCAAATGAAGATGCGAAAGATTCTCTTCGCGGCTGCGGTTCTTGCCGCGGTCGCCGTGATCTTGCAAGTGCCTATTTCGGCCTCGGCTCAGGATGCGAGCGCCAACGCCGGCGATCCGCCGGGTCGCGTCGCACGTCTGGATTTCGTGCAAGGCTCGGTTTCGTTTCAGCCGGCCGGCGGTGGCGATAATGACTGGGTCGCCGCGGAAGTCAATCGCCCGCTCACCACTGGCGATCAACTCTGGGCGGATACCGATGGTCAGGTCGAAATGGAAGTGGACTCGACGACTGTTCGCATGGATCACAACACCGGTGTTTCATACCTCAATTTGTCCGACAGTTTGATTCAGCTTCAGGTTTCGGCCGGCTCCGTGATCGTCCATTTGCCGCAGCTCGATCCCAACAATTCGTTCGAGGTGGACGCGCCGAACCTGGCGTTCTCGCTCCTGCAGCCCGGCACGTATCAAATCGATGTCGATCCCGATAAGGACGTCACCGTCGTCACGGTCGTCAATGGCGAAGGCCAAGTCACCGGCGGCGGCCGTTCCTGGAATATCACCGCCGATCAACAAGCCACATTCACCGGTACGGACACGCTCGATTACACTCTCGCGGACGCCGATTCACTTCCGCAATCCGCCTTCCAGCAGTGGTCGGCGCAACGTGATGCGGCCGAAAACCAAGCCGCGCCCGACCAATATGTTTCGCCCGAGATGACCGGCTCGGAAGATTTGGATACTTACGGCTCCTGGACTCCCGAGGCCGATTACGGCGCCGTTTGGTTTCCCACCGGCGTCGCGGTCGGTTGGGCGCCCTATCGATTCGGCCATTGGGTTTGGATTGCGCCGTGGGGATGGACCTGGGTTGAATCCGAGCCGTGGGGTTTTGCGCCGTTCCACTATGGCCGCTGGGCGGCGTTCGGCGGACGTTGGGGATGGGTGCCTGGCCCTGTCGTCGTCGGCGTGCGTCCCGTGTATGCGCCCGCGCTCGTAGCGTGGGTAGGTGGCACTCCGGGCTTTTCCTTTTCCGTCGCGATCGGCGGAGGCGGCGGCATTGGTTGGTTTGCGCTCGGCCCGCGTGAAGTCTTTATGCCCACGTATCGTGTCAGCGAAACGTACATGACGCGCGTGAACGTCACCAACACCGTTGTGGATCGCAATGCCGTGATCGACGTCTATCACAACAACGCGCGGAACATCACCTATGCGAACGAGCACGTCCAGGGCGGCGTCACCGTGGTTTCGCACAATACGTTCGTAAGCGGCGGCAATGTATCGCGCAACGTCGTGAATGTTCCCGATCGCGATTTGGCTTCCGCGCCCGTGAATCGCGCGGGTCCCGCGGCTGAGCCGACGCGCGCAAGCACGATCGGCGGCGCCCAGGTCGCAACCCATCGCCCGCCCGCGAATGTCGCCAGCCGGCCCACCGTGGCCGTTCATACTCCTCCCGCGCAGCCGCAGGCTTTCCGAGGCAACGGGGCCGCCAACAGTGACCGCGGTGGGTCGAACTACCGGCCTCCGGCTCAGCCTGGCAATTCCCCCGCCAGCCGCACCATGAATGGTTCGAGCGGGAATGAAGGGGCGCCGCCGGCGAACACGGAAAATCGTGGCAGTGAACCGGGTAATGAGCGTGGCAATCAAGAGGCAAATCCGGCGCCCGCGCCGCAGCCCGAACAGCAGTCGCATCCGAACGTGCGTCAAGCGCCGCCGGTTCGTCAACCAACTCAGCAAGAGCAGCAAAACGATAATGCCAAGCAGCAAGCCTGGCAAAATAAGCACCAGCAAGTTCATCAGAATGACAAATCCAGCGGGGCCTCGAAATCTCAGAAGCCTCCGCATTCCTGACGCGAAACGCGAAAGTCCCCGGCGCGGGGACTTTTCGCGGTAAATTTGTTCGGCCATGGCCGAGCTTTTTAACTCCCGCACCGAACGCCGCTCGCAGTCGAGCGCCGCGAGCACGTTGTCTGGCAACGCCGGCGTCTCGACCGCTCCCTCCTCCGATCTCTTGACCGACGATCCTTCCAACATTGCGGGCACGATAGACAACGGAACGGCCGGCGTCGCCGACGACCGCGCCGAAGGCGAACGCCGCGGTTGGATCGATTGGCTGATGGTGTTTTTCCTTCTCGGCCTCGCGGTCCTTCCGCCGGTTCGCGAAATCCACAAACAGCTCATCCTGCTGCTGATCGCCGCGGTGCAATTGCTCGAAGGCCGTCTCGTGCGCGCGTTTCCGAACGCGGGCCGCTACATCGCCGTGCTGTTGAAGATCGCTCTGGCCACGATCTTGATCTACCACACTGGCGAAGTCGCGATTAACAGCAGCTACTACCCGATCTATTTTCTGCCGGTAATGACCGCGGCGATGTACTTCGATACGATCGGCACGCTGCTGTGGACGCTCCTCGCATCCGCTGCGTACTGTTCGTATCTTGTGCCGGCTCGCCAGGACTACGACATCGGCTGGGACTCGCTGGGTGTTCTCGCGATTCGCATTCTTTTTTTCTTTCTGGTGGCCGTTGTCGTCAATCGCTTCTCGATTGAGATTCGCCGGCAGACGACGCGTTACCGCGACCTGGCCGGGCGCCTGGCCGAAACCAATCGCCGGCTTCAATTGGCTCAGGATGAAGCGCGCCGCTCCGAGCGCTTGGCGGCGCTCGGCCAGATGTCGGCGGGTCTCGCGCACGAGATTCGCAATCCGCTCGGCGTGATCAAGGGTTCAGCCGAGATGCTCGAGCAAAAAATTGGCACGTCGAATCCGCTGGCCGCCGAGTTGGCCGGATATATTTCAACCGAGGTCAATCGCCTCAGCGCGCTCGTCTCTCGCTTCCTCGATTTCGCGCGGCCGCTGCGGGCGGAGCGATATCCCGCGCCGCTCGCGCCGCTTATCGATCGCGTGCTCGCTTCTGTCGCCGAAACGTGGCACGGCGCGCCCGTGCTCGTCGAGCGCAATTTCGTCCCGGAACTGCCGCAGATTCCGCTGGACGAAAATCTCGCCGAGCGCGCCTTCATCAATTTGGTGCAGAACGCTTACGAAGCCATGGGCGAAACGGGCGGCACGTTGCGCGTTTCGCTCGCTCCCGCGCAATCCGGCGGACGCTCCGGCATCGAAGTGCGCATCGAAGACACAGGCCCTGGTGTCGAACCCGAAATGTGCGAGCAAATTTTCAATCCGTTTGTCACCACGAAGAAAACCGGCGTAGGCCTGGGTCTTTCGATCGTGTCGAAAATTGTGGACGAGCATCGCGGCACGATTCATCTTGAAAGCAGTCCACATGGCGCCCGCTTCGTGGTATTTTTGCCCGCTTCGATGGATGCCGCGAGCGCTGAGCCTGTGGGCGTGTGAAAATTTAAGACTATGTCTACGATTTTGATCGTCGAAGACGAACCGAAGCTGCGCCGCCTGCTCGAACTCGATTTGAGCGAGGAAGGCCATCGTGTGCTCGCCGCGTCTGATGGCGAGCAAGGTTTGAAATTGCTGCGTCAGGAATCGGTAGATATCGTCGTCACCGATTTGAAAATGCCCGGCATGGACGGCCTCGAATTTCTGCACGCCGTGAAGCGCACGAATGCGGCGCTGCCCGTCGTCGTAATGACGGCCTACGGCACAATCGAGACCGCCGTTGAAGCCATGAAAGCCGGCGCCAGCGACTACGTGTTGAAACCATTTTCGCTCGCGGAAATGAAAATGGTGATCCAGAAGGAACTGGATGTCCGCCGCCTGCGCGAAGAAAATCGCACCCTGCGCGAAGCGCTGGGACACAAATACACGCACCCAAATGTCGTAACGCGCAGCGCCAAAATGCAAGAAGTGCTGGCCACCATTGAGCGCATCGCGCCGACGAATTCCACCGTGCTGCTCGGCGGCGAAAGCGGAGTCGGCAAAGATTTGATGGCGCGCGTGCTCCACGAAAAATCTCGCCGCTCCGGCGGGCCATTCATCAAGATCAATAGCACCGCAATCCCTGAGAATCTTCTCGAAAGCGAACTCTTCGGTTACGAGAAGGGAGCCTTCACCGGTGCCGCCGGCACAAAGCCCGGCAAGTTTGAGTTGGCCGACAAAGGCACCCTGTTTCTCGACGAAATCGGCGACGTCCCTCCGGCAACGCAAGTGAAACTCTTGCGCGTCCTGCAAGAGCGCGAATTCGAGCGCCTCGGCGGCACGCGCACGCTCAAAGTCGATGTTCGCTTGGTTGCCGCCACGAATCGCGATCTTCGCGCCGCGCTCGAAGACGGAACTTTTCGCGAAGATTTGTATTACCGCTTAAATGTCGTGCCCATTGACATTCCTCCGCTGCGCGAGCACACCGAAGACATCCCCGATCTCGTGCAGCTTTTCATCGAAAGGTTTTCGCGCGGATCGGGCAAGCCCGTCACCGGCATTCGTCCCGACGCTCTCCAGCGCCTGATGGAATTCCACTGGCCCGGCAATGTGCGCGAACTTGAAAACGTAATCGAGCGCGCCTGCGCGCTCTCCAAAGAGCCCATCCTCGAAGTTGCGGACATCCGCCTCGATTCCGGCCGCGCGCGTCGCGCG
>JBAQYV010000013.1:0-10137 GCA_049790315.1 Candidatus Acidiferrales bacterium
GTCCCTCGTCGTCCGCCGCGGCGGACTCGCTCGGGATGACCAGTAATTGGTGGGGCGCGCGGGATAGATGAGCGACGCGAACATGGAAAAGCCGGCACAACGAATTCTTTCTGGGCAAGCGTTTGATGAGGACGCTCGCGTCGAAGCGAGCGTACGGCCGCAGAAGCTTGCGGATTTCATCGGGCAGACGCGGCTGAAAGAAAATTTGGCGATCGCCGTGGAAGCGGCGCGATCGCGCAACGAAGCGCTCGATCATGTTTTGCTGTTTGGGCCGCCTGGCCTTGGCAAGACGACGCTGGCGCAAATTCTCGCCAACGAGTTGGGCGTGGGCATGCAAACCAGTTCCGGTCCGATGCTCGAACGCAAAGGCGATCTGACGGCGATTCTGACGTCGCTCGATCTGCGCGAAGTTTTCTTCCTCGACGAAATTCATCGGCTGCTGCCCGCCGTCGAAGAGATTCTGTATCCCGCGATGGAGGATTACCGGATCGATCTGATCATCGGCCAGGGAGCCGGCGCGCGCATTCATCCGTTTCAATTGAATCGCTTCACGCTGATTGGAGCGACCACGCGCGCGGGGCTTGTGACGGCGCCGCTGCGCTCGCGCTTCGGCATCGTGCATCGATTGGATTTTTACCAGCCCGAGGATTTGTTCGAGATCGTGCGTCGCTCGGCGAAGATATTGAATATCGAGGTGGACGACGCCGGCGCGCAAGAGATTGCGCGCCGCAGCCGCGGCACGCCGCGTGTGGCGAATCGGTTGCTGCGCCGCGCGCGCGATTTTGCGCAAGTTCGCAAGGAGGGCCGCATCACCGCCGATGCCGCGCGCGAAGCGCTGCACATGCTGGGCGTGGACGAACACGGCCTGGATGAAACCGACCGCAATCTGATGCTCACAATCATGCAGAAATACGCCGGCGGTCCCGTCGGACTGAACACGATCGCCGCATCTCTCAGCGAAGAAGAGGATGCCATCGAAGAGATTTACGAGCCGTATCTGATGCAGCTCGGTCTGCTGGACCGCACGCAGCGCGGGCGGGTGGCGACGGCGCTGGCCTACAAGCATTTTGGCTTGGAAGCCCCGCGCAATCAGCAGCATTTGTTCTGAAGCTCTTGGGGAGCGCGCCCCCCTCAACGCAAAAGCGATTCGTTGGCGGCTGGCCGCGCAAGTAATGTGCATCCGGGCCACCCGGGTTGTGAAAAACAGATGTCGTGAAACGACGAGCTAGTTTTGAGATGGCTTGATGCGATTGGAGGCAATGTCCGCGGCGCAAATCGTTTATCTTTCGCTCGGCTCGAACCTCGGTGACCGCGCTGCGTTCATTGAGCGAGCCATTGACGCGCTCGGCGCCGCGGGCGTTCGAGTTCTACGGCGTTCCGCGATCTACGACACCGAGCCCGTTGACGCGCCCGCGCAAGGCTGGTTCCTGAACCTTGCTGTCGAAGCAGAGACCGCGCTCGCGCCTCAGGCTTTGCTGAATGTGCTGCTCGGAATTGAGCGCTCCCTCGGCCGAGAGCGCGCTGTGCCGCGAGGCCCGCGCACGATCGACATCGATATCTTGCTGTACGGTTCAAGCGTTGTGCGCGAGCCGGGCCTGACGATTCCGCATCCCGCGATGACCGCGCGAAGATTCGTGCTGGTGCCGCTGGCCGAACTCGCGCCCGGCCTGCGGCATCCGGCGCTGGACCGCACGGTCGCCGAGCTGCTCGCCGACTGCCCCGACGAGAGCCACGTGCAAGCGTGGCGGCCGGACGCCGCGGCGAATGATTAATTCGAGCGATGAATCTTGAGCCAGTGCAGGCGCAGCTCGGCCGGCTGCAATGAGTTGAGCGAAATTTCGGCGTAGCGTTCGGTGCTCACTTCGCGCCAGCGATAAACGCCCGGTTCGCTCTCCGTGTTTTCCCGGCCAACCAGAAGCTTTTTGCTTACCAAGTCGCGCGTCGTTTGTCAGAATCGAAGGCACGACCCGTCCATGACGACGACGAAGCAATCGAGTTTGGATTGGAAAACGCTGGCAGGCTTGCCGGGCTTTCGCTGGCTGTTCATCGGCATGTTCATTTCCCTGTTTGGCACGGGGATGAACTATGCCGGTGTGACCTGGTACATCCTCAGCCGCACGCATTCCACTGTAAGCGTGAGCTGGATGGTGATTCTGGTGACGCTGCCGGGGCTTTTTGTGCCGCCATTCGGCGGAGTGCTGATCGATCGCGTAGACCGGCGGTATCTGGCGATCACGCTCGATGTCGCGCGGTCGGTGATCGTGTTGGGGGTGGCGGCGCTTGCGCTCACCGGGCGGCTCCGGCTTTCGGACATTTATTGGATGGAGTTCCTGCTCGGCGTCGGCTTTGCGATTTATTGGTCGACCACGAACTCGTTGCTGCAGGAGCTGATACCCGCAACGCAGCTTGTGGGCGCGAACTCCGCCATCTTGATCGCGGTGCAGGGCGGGATGATCGTTTCTGGCGCGCTAGTGGGATTCATTTATGAGCGCGCGGGACTGGGCGGCATTTTAGCGATCGACGGGTTCACCTATTTTGCGGCCGGGATGTGCTTGTTGGCCGTGCGCCACGGAAAATTTCTTCCGCACCACAGTTTCTCGCCTGCCTTGCCGCTTCCCGAGCCGTCGGTGGAATCGCTGCTGGAAGCAACGGGACGCGAGACGCTGCCGGGCGCATCGTCAATGTTCTCGCGCCGGCGATTCACCGCCGATATCACGGAGGGGCTGCGGTACCTCGCGGAGCAGCCGCGCGTGCTGGCGCTGGGGCTGACGTATGCGTGCATGATGGCGGGCGTGATCAGCGCAAATGTGCTGGTGGTGGCGCTGGCGCGGGATGTTTTGTCGGCGGGGCCACGAGGCTACGGTTACATCGAGTCGGGTTGGGCGGTGGGCGCCGTAGCCGGGGGATTGGCGGCGGCGTGGCTGGCGCGGCGGCATCCGGTTCGAGTGCTCGTTGGGGCGTTAGCGATTTTGGCGGTGGGACACACACTGTTTCCATTTGTGCGCTGGCTCGCGGTGGCGGTGGCGATGAATGCGCTGTTCGGTGCGTGTCGCGCACTCGGCGGGGTGTTGACGCAATCCTCTCTGATGGGAATCGTGCCGCCTCGCCTGATGGGACGCACACAGTCGGCCTTCTCCGTAATCGCCACGATTTTGCAGATGACCATGAGTTTCCTGCTGGGATGGTTCGCTGAACACAAGAGTCTTACGGATGCTTTTGTGCTTTTAGGTTTATTGTACGGAGTATCTGTTGTCGCGGCGCTGCGCACGGGGCCGGGGCATATGGAGTCCGCGGTGCATTCGGTTCCGGTTCCACCGTCGGCCGTTTGAGCGGGATTATTTGCGGAGGCGTTCATGCAGGATTTGCTCCCGGGTCTTCATTCGATGTTGAATCTGCATCCGTTATTCGTGCACTTTCCGATTGCGTTGTGGGTGGGCGCGCTGGTGTTTGAAATTGTGGCTGTGGCGCGCGCGAGCGAGGATTGGCACCGCACGGCCGCGCGGACTTTGTACCTCGGCACGATCGCGGCGGCATTCGCGGTGCTGACGGGTTGGCGCGCGCAGCGCTCGGTTCCACCGTTTGGCGCGGCGCACGGCGTGATGAGCGTGCACGAGACGCTGATGCTTTTTTCGACGACGCTCGCGGGATGGTTGTGCCTCGTGGCGCTGCTGAAGCCGCGCATTTCGGGCGCCGCGCAAAAATTATTTCTCGCGGGCCTGGTGGCGCTGGTGATTTTGGTGGCGATCGGCGCGGATCGCGGCGCGGAGATGGTCTATCGGTATGCGACTTCGGTGAATTTGCCTGCAGCTACGCCTTGAGAAATTTCGCGTCGAGAACAAAAACGCGGAACAAAGTGACCGAAGCTTCAGAGGTATTCGCGCGAAGTGCCTTCGAGAAACGCGCGCAACTTGTGGGAGCGCGAAGGGTGACGCAATTTGCGCAGGGCTTTGGCTTCGATTTGACGGATTCGTTCGCGCGTGACGGCGAAGGACTGGCCGACTTCTTCGAGTGTGTGTTCGGAACCGTCGTCCAGACCGAAACGCATCTTGATGACTTTTTCTTCGCGGGGCGTGAGCGTTTTTAGAACCGAATTGGTCTGCTCTTTCAGATTTAAGTTGATGACGGCGTCGGACGGAGAGACGACAGCCTTATCTTCGATGAAATCTCCGAGATGCGAATCTTCTTCTTCGCCAATCGGCGTTTCAAGCGAGATGGGCTCCTGCGCGATTTTCAGAATCTTGCGCACTTTGGCGACAGCGATTTCCATGCGCCTGGCGATTTCTTCGGAAGTGGGTTCGCGCCCGAGCTCTTGCACGAGAGCACGGCTTGTGCGGATCAATTTGTTGATCGTTTCGATCATGTGCACGGGAATGCGGATGGTGCGGGCCTGATCGGCGATGGCGCGAGTGATGGCCTGACGAATCCACCAGGTCGCATAGGTCGAAAATTTGTAGCCGCGGCGCCACTCGAATTTATCGACGGCCTTCATGAGGCCGATGTTGCCTTCCTGAATCAAATCGAGAAATTGCAGGCCGCGGTTGGTGTATTTCTTGGCGATGGAAACGACCAGGCGAAGGTTGGCTTCGGTCAATTCCGTTTTGGCCTGCTCGGCTTCAGCTTCGCCGCGCAGGATCACCTGCAGCGTGCGCTTCAGTTCGGTGAGGCCGACTTCGCTGGTGATTTCGATTTCGCGCAACTCGGTGCGGCGGAGGCGCAACTCCTTGCGCGCTTCGTTTGCGGTATCGCCTTTGGAGAGATCGACGCGGCGTTCGAGCTTGCTGGTTTCGCGCTCGAGCGATTGCAGCCTCTCGACGGTGTAGCGCATGCCGTTGATCAAGCGCTTGCGTTCGAGCGGATGAAATTCGATGGAGCGCGCGAGATCCGACATTTTGATTCGCGCGCGCGCCACGGCATAGCGCGCGTGCAGGTAGGAGCGCTTCTTCGATTTCGGCGTGCGTTCTAATTTCGCGGCGTGCTTGAGCGCGTCGAGATACAAGTTGCCGATGCGTTCGAGCACCTTCAATATTTTTTTGGTTTTGTTTTCGATTTTTTCTTCGGTCAGTTCTTCGTCGTCAAACTGCACGATCTCTTTGATCGAGCGGGTGCCTTTGCGAAGGTCCTCGCCGATCGAAAGCAGTTCCTTCAGGACGATGGGCGATCGCGTGATGGTTTTGAGGACGAGATTCTGGCCGCGCTCGATGCGCTTGGCGATGGTGACTTCGCCTTCGCGGTTCAGCAATGGAACGGTGCCCATTTCGCGCAGATACATGCGCACCGGGTCGTTGGTCTTTTCGAGGTTGCTGGGAGTTAGATCGAGTTCGTTTTCCTCGCGTGCATCTACAGAGGTTTCCGCCTTGGCAGGCTCAGGCAGGGGATGAGCGGCTTTTGCGGCAGCGGCGTCTTCGTAGACGTCGATTCCGTAGCGCTCAAAGGTAGACAGAAGATCGTCAATTTCTTCCGACGAATGCACTTCGGCCGGGAGGGTATCGTTCACTTCGTCGTAGAGAAGGTAGCCACGCTCTTTGCCCAGAATGATGAGCTGGCGTACCTGGTCATATTTCTCTTCGATGGCCAACGGCAAGGGGCCCCTCCGGCAATCAAGCAGCTACAGCGTCACGCTCCGATCAGTCGTTCAAAAGCAACGCGCACGGCAAAGTTAGACCAAGGCAACGCGCTCCGCGAGGGCCGGGGCCGAACCGGGTTGCGCCCAGTGAGCAGCGACCGCGCCAGGGAAAGGGTACCGAATGAAAAAGTCCGGTTGTGGGATTTTCGTATTTCTCGTGCTCTCGGCCCGGTCTTGTGTCGTCTCGATCGCCCGTCGAGTTCGTGCCGCCCAACTAATTAGATGCAGGTCGCCCAAGGACAGTTCCGCTTGAAACCCCGTCAAGTTACACGCCGAAATGCGAGCGCGTCAACACCCTGTGTCCAACAAATCCCGGGTAGGGCGGAGGGGGCGGGCGTCAGTGCGCGGCGTCGGATCGGCGGCGGCTAAGCGCCTGTTTGCGTTCGAGCAGGCGGCGCAGCGCCTCGGCGCTTTCCGCCGATTTCGATTTCACCTGGATTTCGATTTCCGCCTGGATCGCGGCGAGTTCGGTTTCAAAGCGCAGGCGGCGCAGCGTGCCGAGACAACTTTCGGCTTCTTCCCAGGTGGATTCGCCGCCGGTCTCGAAGGCGATTTGGAACAGGAGGCGGCGATCGCGGTCTTCGAGTTTCGCGCCGAGTGAGACGGCGTCAGGACGCTCATCCGATCCGTTGGAACCGAGAATCGATTCGATCAACGCTTCGAGGATGCGTTCTGTTTCAAGGCCGCGGTGCAAATCCTCCGAGCGAATGGTTTCGGCGAGCTGGCGGCGGAAGCCTTCGGCTTCCAAGAGAAGCTGGATCAGGCGGCGCTCGACGGGTTTGCCGGGCCGCGCCACAAGGTCGGGATGCGTTTGAACCTTGTCGCGGCGCTCGGCGGCGGCGCGTTTCAACGATTCACGCAGAACCGGTTCTTCAACGCGCAATTGCTGCGCGATTTGTCCGGCCCATTCCGAGCGCAGGAGACGGTTGGGGCTGCGCTGCACGTAGGGCAACAGAAAATTAACGGCGCGTAATTTTCCTTCGGCTGTGGAGAGATCCATTTGGCGCGCGCGTCCGATTAAATAATCGAGATAGGTGGGCGCGGCTTCCAGGAGTTTCGTGTACGCGGCCGCGCCCTGCGCGCGCAGGAACGAATCGGGATCTTTGCCGCCGGGCAATTGCAGCACGCGAATTTCAAAACCTTGTTCGAGAAGCAGAGTGAGCGAACGTTCGGTGGCGGCTTGTCCGGCGGAATCGGGATCGTAATTGACGACGACGCGATGCGTGAAGCGGGCGAGGAGCCGCGCTTGCGGCTCGGTGAGGCTGGTGCCGCAACTGGCGATGACATTCGAGATGCCAGCGCGGGCGACGGCGATGGTGTCCATGTAACCTTCGACGAGGATGGCGAAATCGCGCTGCCGCAGGCCTTCTTTGGCGCGGTCGAGGTGATAGAGCACGGAGCTTTTCGAGTAGATTGGCGTTTCCGGGGAATTCAGATATTTCGGCTGGTCGTCGCCAAGAGCGCGGCCGCCGAACGCAATCACTTTTCCGGATTCGTTGGCGATTGTGAAAGTGATGCGGCGGCGAAAACGATCGTACAGCCGGCCGGAGGAATCGCTGCTGACCAGGCCGGAGAGCGAGAGCAACTTTTCAGGATACTTGCCGCGCAGCACGCGCAGGAGCACGTCTCCGCCCGAGGGCGCGTAGCCGATGCCGAAGCGGGCGATGGCTTGCGCATCCAAGCCACGATCTTCGAGATAGGCGCGAGCGGCTTTGCCTTCCGGTGTGGATTCGAGTTGACGCGAAAAAAATGTTTGCGCGGCGCCATGCATTTCGACAAGCGCGGTGCGTTGCTGATTTTCCTGGCGTTCTTCGGGACTGCGCTCGCGCGGGGCGGGCACGGCGATGCCCGATTTTTCCGCGACCGCGCGCACGGCTTCGGGAAAGCTGCACTTATCCATTTCCATCACAAATTGAAAAACGTCGCCGCCGACGCCGCAGCCGAAACAGTGATAGATCTGCTTGACCGGGTGAACCGCGAACGACGGAGTTTTTTCAGAATGAAAGGGGCAGAGACCGGTGAAATTCTGGCCGGATTTTTTCAGGCGCACGTAATCGCCGACAATACGGACGATGTCCGCTTGCTGTTTGACTTTGTCGGCAAATGAGCCCGCTTCAGCCATGTCTCAAAGTTTAGTAGAGTTAGGGCAGAACCCGAAAACCGAGTCCAGTTTGCAGGAAATGCCTGTCGCCAGTCAGAACGTCGGCAATTTTCATATCTCGCATAATGACCATGCTCGTCAAATCGGTGAAGGAGATGTCCGGTTTATCTCGATAGGTAAGGCGCAGATCAAACGCCTTCCGAAAATGCTCAGGTGTAATCGTCTCCACGGTGATGAAAGGCGATTCCAGGAGTCCCTTCGCAAACCGTGAGGCTTCGTCATATGGCCGGCGGCGGAACAGTAGCGTGAACGTCTCGTCTAGCACGTAATCTGTTGTAAGGACGCGCCCGCCAGGCCGGGTGGCCTCCGCGTAGAGCTCGGCCGCCGCCGAGTGCGATCCGGCCTTAATGTCTTCGAGCACGAGCCAGCCCCAGGTGTCTACGAAAAGCCTCAAGCCGGATTCTCACCGTAAAGCTGCTCATCAAGGCCTTCCGAAAGAGTTCCGTCGGAACCGATCCCTATGACATCTAAAAAGGGGTCCCTGCGGTCCAAGATAACTTTCAACCTATCAAGGGTCTTCTGATGGAATACACCATTTCGCACCGCATCTTGAAATAGATCGACGAAATTCTCCTCGTCGAGCACCAGATGCACGCGGTTGTGCCTGCCGTTCTTGTTCTTGCAAAACCTGAGCGCCTCCCACATGCCGCCGTTCACGGCGAAAACGTTTCTCTCAATTCGCCCCTCATTCTGGTCGTCGAGGCGGCAGACGCCGACAGCCTTTTGTTGGACACGGCTCATTTTCGCCATGGGATCTCCAGTAAAATCTACTAGATTATACTACATTTCAGCAGATTCATCAATGCCGGCTTTCACCACGCTGGCGCCGCAAAGACCTATTCCTTCAGCTCGACGACGGTGATGGCGGCGCCGCCGCGCTCGGCGTCTTCGGCGGCGATGCGCTCGACGAGCGGATGCGTGGAGAGAAATTCGGCGAGGCCGCGGCGCAGGGCTCCAGTGCCGTGGCCGTGGATCAGACGAACGCGCGATTTTCCGGCGATGGCGGCTTGATCGATGAATTTATCGACGCGGCGCGTGGCTTCGTCGACCGTGCAGCCGATGAGATTGATTTCGTCGACTGGCGCGCCGTCGAGCTGCTCATCTTCCGGCTCGGGTGTGGTGCGCATGGTCACGGCGGAGCGGCCGGTTTGCCGTGCGGCAGGCGGCGCGGCGTCGGACAACACGGCAAGGATGTCTTCGATTGCGATTTTCATTCGCAGCGAGCCGGCTTCGACTTCGACGGTGGAATTGTCAACGCGGCGCAACGTGGCTGGAGCGGGCCAGCCGCGCACGCGGACCCGCGCGCCGGGAACAAGCTGCTCGGGACGCGGCGCGGAATTTGATTGCGGCGCGCCCGTGCCAAGATCGGTTTGCGATGCGGAGAGTTGCTGGACGACGGCGGCGTCGGCAGCTGCTTTCGCATCGGCGCGCAGGCTCGAAAGCTTTTTGCCGGTTTGCTTTTGGAGTTGAGCGCGCAGCTCGCGATCTTTTACGGCTTCGACGGCTTGGGCGATTTGCTGCTCGTGCAGTTTCATGGTCTCCGCGAAATCGCGTTCGAGATCGGAAATGCGGCGGCGTTGACGCTCAATCCATTCGGTGCGCAGGAGTTGGCGTTCGCGATCGAGTTCGCGGGCCTGGGTTGCGGCATCGCGCTGCGCTTGTTCGAGATCGTCGCGCACGCGATGCAAATAGGCGATGAGTTGCGCGGCCTCGCGCGCGGCAGGTTCGAGTAGCGCGCGGGCGCGCTCGATCACTTCGTGAGGCAAATCGAGGCGTTCGGCGATATCGATGCCGCTTGAGCCGCCGGGCACGCCTACGCGCAGGCGGAACGTGGGACGCAGCGCGACGGCGTCGAATTCCACGGACGCATTCAGGACTCCGGGCGTGGCGGCGGCATAGGATTTCAATCGATCGTGATGCGTGGTCGCGAGTGTGAGGGCGCCGCGAGCGCGAAAGGCATCGAGAAGAGCGACGGCCAGCGCGGCGCCTTCCTCGGGCGCCGTACCGGTGCCCATTTCATCGGCCAGCACGAGGGATGCGGGACCGGCGACTTCGAGCATGGCGCGAAGATTTAGCATGTGCGCGGAGAATGTGGAAAGGTCGGCGGCGATGGATTGCTCGTCGCCAATATCGGCGAGAATGCGATCGAAGATGGGAAGTTCGGCTGATTCAGCGGCGACGGGAATCGCGCATTGCGCAGCAAGCGCGGCGAGGCCGACGGTTTTGAGCGCAACGGTTTTTCCGCCGGTGTTTGGACCACTGATCACGAGCACGGTTTCTGCGCCGCCGAGTTCGAGAGTGATCGGCACGGCCGCGCGGCCATTGCGACGCAGCGCGTCATCGAGAACGGGAT
>JBAQYV010000014.1:0-44589 GCA_049790315.1 Candidatus Acidiferrales bacterium
GCCGTTGCCGATGCCCGAACCGGTGCCGGTGCCGCTCGAATCTGTCACGGACGAGGCCAGAGGATCGCCGTAGTTTGGCATGTTCGGGCTGGGCAACTTCAGGTCCGGCGGTCCCAGAACTGTTGGCACGGCGGCCATTCGCGGATTCATGTTCTTGACGGTGACCATCGGCGGCGTCAATTGCGTCATGGCAAACTTCGGCAATTTACCCTTCGAGGCCACGATCTGGCTGTGTTCTCCGCCGCCACCGCCGCCGCCGGCTTTATTCGCGCCGGGCGGCAACTTGCTGGTGTATGGCGAAATGTCCGTGTCGTACAGCATGGCCTTCACGGCCGGACTGCTTCCGGAAACAACGTGATGAATCAATGGCACGACGAGCAAGATGATCAGCAGAACGTGCACCGCAAGCGAGATGCCCTGCGACGGACCGAAAGCCTTGTCGCGGCTCCAAAGTTCTTTCACCTTCACCGGCTGGCTGGTGACTTTCAGCGGCGGCAGCTTCGGTGGTGAGATCGTGTCGCGCAAATTCTGCCAGAACGTCCGATACCACGGCTGCCAATCCACCGTCATGCGCGACCGCAAGGCGCCTCTGGCAACTCTCGGTGTGCTCCGGAAATATTCTTTGAGGTTGGCAACGAATCCCGTGCCGAATTCGTCTTGTGTGAAGGCGGTCGGGCCGCTGCCGTGAACCTTTACGGATCGCTCGGACAAAAAATCTTTGAGGTTGGAAACGAAACCATCGGAAAGAGCGCGGTCGCCGGCGCCGAAACGCGGCGTGGCCTTACCGGCGGGCACATTGCCGTCCTTCGGACCGGATCCTGTGAGGTTCAAATCGTCTGCCATGTCAGTTTGATTGCCTGTTCCCGCTACCTGCGTCGGGCGTCCGGCGTGCTCTACAGCTTAGATTCTGCGTCGCCGGAAAGGATGCCTCCGTGTCGAAGCTGACATGCTGAGAAATCCATTGTAACATACGACGTTTCCGCCGGCAGGATGGTTTCCCCCGTGGGCGCTGCAATCGCCCCACGCGATGCCTCACTCGCGTATTATAAACGACGCGCGCAAATTTCGCCTGCGGATTGGACACTCCAAACTATGCCCAGGAATTCCGACCTTAAGAACACGCTCAATCTGCCGCGTACCGCCTTTCCCATGAAGGCCAATCTGCCGCAGAACGAGCCGAAACAATTGGCCGAATGGGAGGCGGCGGGTCTATACGATCGCATCCAGAAGGCCCGCGCTGGCGCCCCCACGTACGTGCTGCACGACGGTCCGCCGTACCCGACGGGCACGATACACCTCGGAACCGGCTTAAACAAGATATTGAAGGACATGATCGTCAAATCGAAAACCATGGCCGGTTTTCGCGCGCCATACGTTCCTGGATGGGATTGCCACGGTTTGCCGATCGAGACGCAGGTGGAAAAGGAGCTGGGCGGTAAAGGTAAAGTTACGCCGGGAGAGTTTCGCCGCAAATGCCGCGAGTTTGCGGAGCGTTATGTTGAGCAGCACCGGCGCGATTTCAAGCGGCTGGGAATTTTCGGTCGATGGGCGCAGCCGTACCTTACGATGAATCCGGATTATGAAGCCTGCATCGCCGGAGCGTTTCTAACTTTTCTTGAAAAGGGCTATGTGTATCGCGGGTTGAAACCGGTGTATTGGTGCATCTACGACGCCACCGCGCTGGCGGAGGCCGAAGTCGAGTACGAGGATCACACGAGTCCTTCGATTTGGTTGAGGTACAAAGTCGTGGAGGCGTCGATACCGGCGGCGGCCAAAGGAAATTTGTACGCGTTGGTTTGGACGACTACGCCGTGGACGCTTCCGGCCAGCATGGCATTGTCATTTCACCCGGATTTTTCTTACGTCGTCGCGCGCGATGCGAAGACGGGCGATTCGTATTTGCTCGCGGAGGATTTATTGGCGAGCGCTTCGCGAGAGACGGGACTTGAGCTTGAAGTTGTCGGCGAAGCGTTTCGCGGGAAAATTCTCGAGGGCGCGAAATTTCAGCATCCATTTCTCGATCGCGTGATCCCGGGGATTCTGGGGAAGCACGTGACGCTCGATCAAGGCAGCGGAATCGTGCATACGGCGCCGGGACATGGCGTGGAGGATTTTGTCGCGGGGCAGGAGTATGGCATCGAGACGTATGCGCCGCTGGATGACAATGGGCGATTCGTTGAAGGATTGGCGGAATACAAAGGCAAGACGGTCTTCGAGGCGAATCCGCTGATCGTCGATTTGCTGGAAAGGCGCGGCGGCCTCGTTCATCGATCGAAATTGACGCACAGCTATCCGCATTGCTGGCGCTGCCACAATCCAGTGATCTTTCGTGCCACAGAACAATGGTTCATCGGAATGGATCAGCCCGGCCGCGATGCAGACGCCCTGCGCCCGCGAGCGCTCGCGGAAATCCCGGCGGTGCGCTGGACGCCGGAGTGGGGCGAAGAGCGCATGCGCTCGATGGTCGCCATGCGGCCGGATTGGTGCGTTTCACGCCAGCGATTCTGGGGCGTGCCAATCATCGAATTTGTGTGCGAGAAATGCGGCAAGCGGCTTGAGGATGTCGCCGCGTTGCGGAATGTCGTGAAGTGGTTTGAACGCGAAGGAGCCGATGCCTGGTTCGATCATTCGGCTGCGGAACTCTTGCCCGCGGGCACGCGCTGCCCATGCGGCGGCGAGAATTGGCGCAAACAGAACGACATTTTGGACGTATGGTTCGATTCAGGATCGTCGAATCTGGCGGTGCTCGGTTCGGAAGAGCTGCCATGGCCGGCGGATTTGTATCTCGAAGGTCCCGATCAATTTCGCGGATGGTTTCAAAGCTCGCTGCTTGTCGGCGTGGGAGTAAAGGGCGGTGCGCCGTATCGTCGCGTGCTGGCCCACGGATGGACGCTGGATGAGCATGGCCGTCCGATGTCGAAATCGCTGGGCAATGTGGTGCTCCCGAGCGACGTGTGTGAAAAATGGGGCGCGGATTTGCTGCGGCTGTGGGTGGCTTCGCAGGATTACACGGCCGATGTGCGCATGTCCGGCAACGTGATGACGCAGCTTTCGGAAGCGTATCGCAAGCTGCGCAATACGTTTCGCTTCGCGCTCGGCAATCTCTCGGGTTTCGATCCGGTTCGCGATGCCGTGCCGGACTCAGAGCTTGAGGAATTTGACCGCTACATGCTGGCGCGCACGGCGGAACTGATCGAACGTTGCCGCGCTTGGTATGAATCGTTCGAGTTCCATCGCGTCTTCCACGCCGTTTACGATTTCGCGTCGGTGGATTTGAGCGCGTTTTATTTTGACATATTGAAAGATCGGCTCTACACCTTCGCGCCGCGCAATCGCGCACGGCGCTCGGCGCAGACTGCCGTGCACCGTATTGCGAGCGCGCTACTGCGATTGGTGGCGCCCATCCTTGTTTTCACGGCCGAAGAAGTGTGGCGCGAATTCCCGCGCCCCTCCGGCGCGAGCGACCGCGACAGCGTTCACCTCGCCATGTTTCCGTCGGCCAGCGAACTCGGCGCGCCGCTCGATCCCGCAATTCGCGCCAATTGGGACCGTCTGCTCGAAGTGCGCACCGAAGTGTTGCGCGCGCTGGAAGCCTCACGCAATTCAAAAACAATTTCCGCGGGCCTTGAAGCCAAAGTGCATCTTGTCGCGGACGGCGATTTGTCGCCGCTGCTGGCAAAGTACAGCGCCACGCTGCCCGCGCTTTTCCTGGTGTCGCAAGTGGAATCGGACAAGCCGCAAGGCGCGGCGCAGTCCGCAATCGGCGTGCGTGTCGAGAAAGCCGACGGCGCAAAGTGCGAGCGCTGCTGGAACTATTCGATTCACGTCGGTGAAAATGCGGCGCAGCCGACGATTTGTGAGCGCTGCACGGCGGCACTCGCGGAAATCGCCCGCGACCCCGCGCGCGGCACGGATGGCGCGGCGCCGGGAGCCGCATCCTGATGAGCGAAGCGCGAAGCGGAGCGCGTTGGCTTTGGCTTTCGGCCGCAGCCTTGGCGGCCGATCGCGCGACGAAATATTTGATTGAAACACGCACAAGCGACGCATATCGGTTTGTCGTTGTGCCTCGAATCGTGACGATCGTGCACAGCCAGAATCCCGGCATCGCCTTCGGAGTTTTTTCGGATTCGCCATCCCGCTGGCTTGAAGTCGCGCTCGTCACCGGAGCCGTAGCTGTGCTGGCCCTACTGATATGGCTATTGGTTTCCGGACGCGCGGGCGGCGGATTGGCTCGCGCTGGCGTGGCGTTGATGGCCGGCGGCGCGGCGGGTAACGTGCTCGACCGTTTGATGCACGGCATGGTGACCGATTTCGTCGAAGTGCGCCTCGGCCATTACGTTTGGCCGGCATTCAACGTCGCCGATTCCGCGCTGAGCATTGGCGCGGCCCTGATTTTAATCGAGTTGCTTTTTTCCGGGCGGGAGACGCGCCGCGCGCGCGCCTGAACGTGAAGTCCCGGCGTCAACGCGCGACGGCGCATGAGTCGCCCGATAAGCCGGCCGCGCCACCACCGGCGCAAACGCACGCGCGAGCGTTCATCGTTTCCGCTGACGACGCGGGCCGCCGCCTCGATGTTTATCTTGCCGCGCAACTTCCCGAGCTAAGCCGCACGCGCATACAAGAATTGATCCGAGAAGCGCGAGTGCGAGTGGGACATCGCGCGGCGCGTGCGTCGCATCGCATTGAAGTAGGCGAACAAATTGAAATCGAAATTCTGGAGCGGCCGGCGCTCACAGTCCAAGCCGAGGATCTCCCGCTTGACGTTCTCTACCAGGACGATGACCTCGTAGTCGTGAACAAAGCCGCTGGCATGGTGGTTCACGCCGGCGCGGGCCACCCGCGAGGAACCTTGGTGAACGCTCTGCTCCATCGTTTGTCGGCATTGCCTGGCGGAACTCTGCGTCCTGGAATCGTGCATCGTCTGGATCGCGGCACGTCCGGCGTGCTCGTGGTCGCGCGAACCGACGCGGCGCATCGCCGCCTCGCCGATCAGTTCCGCACGCGCGCCGTGCGCAAAACATATTTGGCGTTACTCGAAGGCGTGCTGAAGCCGGAGAGCGGCTCGATCCAATTGCCGATCTCGCGCGATAAACGCCGCCGCGTGCGCATGACGGCGAGCGCGGGCACGGGTCGCGAAGCGCGCACCGATTGGCGCGTGCTATGGCGCGGAACGCGATTCACGCTCGTCGAAATCGAATTGCACACTGGGCGCACGCATCAGATTCGCGCGCACTTCGCCGCGTTGGGCCGTCCTGTTGTAGGAGACACCTTGTACGGCGCCGCATTGCGCCCGCGCGCGGGCAACCGCGAACTCGATCCGCTGGGCCGGCCATTTCTTCACGCCGCACGCATCGGCTTTGAGCACCCCGCGACGGGCGAGCGAGTGGAATTTCGCGCGCCCGTCCCCGCGGAGCTGAGAAATTACATCGCGCGCATCGCGACGTCAGAGCCAGCCGGTGCCGATACCGCGGTTGCGATTGACGCTGCTCTCGCGGCGTTCCTATAATCGATCCGTCAGGAACAAGCCATGTCGCTTTCCCGAATTGTCGCGGTCGTTCTCTTGCTCGGCGCAGTCGCGCTGGCTTCCGCGGGCACGCGGCCGCTCGCCGCGCAGCAATCTAGCAGCCCCGCAAATGCCACGGCTCCTGCTCCGCCGCAAACTCCCGCGCCTGCCGCGTCCGCTCCGGCACAAACAAATCCTCCGGCCACCGGCCAGCAGCCCGCGCCGAAGCCGGGCGCCATCACTGGACCCGGAATTCGCACCATCACCAACTTGGTGGACGTGCAGTTTGCCGTCGTAAGTAAGCGGCAGAAATTCGTCACCAATCTTCAGAAGGAGAATTTCCGCGTGCTGGATGACGGCGCGGCGCAGACGATCGATTCCTTCAGCCAGCAGACCGATCTGCCGCTGCGCATCGGTCTCCTGCTCGATACGTCCAACAGCATTCGCGAGCGCCTGAGTTTTGAGCAGGACGCCGCGTTCGATTTCTTGTTCAACGTGATTCGCCGCGGTCGCGATCAGGCGTTCCTGATGACCTTCGATGATCAGCCCGAAGTCATCCAGAATTACACCGACGATCTCGACACGCTCCGCAACGCCATTCAGCGCCAGCGCGCCGGCGGAGGCACCGCGCTCTACGACGCCATCTATCAGGCCTGCGCCACGCAAATGATGCATCCTCCGCCTCCGCCCGGCAGCACGCAGGAATTCCGGCGCGTGCTCGTCGTCATCAGCGATGGTGACGACAATCTGAGCCAGAAATCGCGCAGCGAGGCTCTCGAAATGGCCCAGCGCGTCGGCGTGGTGATTTATACCATCAGCACCAGCGTCGATTGGGAGAAGCCCGACGACGAAGTCAATCCTTCGAATAGCGCCGATAGGAAATATCACAAGGAAGGCGGCGATTTAGTCTTGCAGGGCCTGGCCGATTCGACCGGCGGCCGCGCGTTTTTCCCGTACCATGTGGACGACCTGAATCAATCGTTCCTCGACATCGGCGACGAACTGCGCAGCCAGTATTCGCTGGCCTACGCGCCCCTTGGCCGCCTGGTCGATGGAAAATTCCACACCATTAAGATTTTGGTGGATCAGAAAGATTTAATCGTGCGCGCGCGCGCCGGATACTACGCCGCGCCGCCGACATTCCAGGAGCCGTAGCGCTCTCCGCATTTCCCGCGCATCGTTTTTCCCGGAAAAGTTTCCCGCTCGCGCGCCACCGCATCAATCCTGCGGGGCGTAATACCCTTTGCGCGCCAGCGCATCCATGTCTTTCTGCTGTATTTCAACTTTGATTTTGCGATAGCTGCCGTCGTGTTTCGTGTTCGTCGGGTAGTAGCCGATCACGTATTGGCTGCGCAACTCTTCGGAGATTTGGTCGAACGCGTCCTGAATATTCTTGGTGCCGCGCACCGGAATCGTGCGCCCTCCGGTTTCGTCCGTGATCTTTTTCGCCACATCGTAAGCGTTTCCATACATCGGATCGTAAACCAGCAGCACGTGCACCACGGTGTCCGTGCGTTGCGCCGCTTCAATCGCGGCCGCCGGCTGCAGATCGCTGCCTTCGTCGACCGCGTCCGTGATCACGATCACAGCCTTGCGCCCCGCTTCGTCCGACAATTTGTCGTGAGTGGCCAGGTAGATCGCGTCGTAGAAATGCGTGCCGCCACTCTGTGTTGCCGAAAAAGGACCCATCCCGGACGGCACGTTGATCCTGGCGCGGCTGATCGCTCGGTCCATCACTTCCTGGTCGTCGGTGAAATCGGCCAGCAAATCGATGTTGGAATCGAAGCTCAACACCATCGCCAAGTCGCCCTTGCGCATCACTCGCCGCAAGAATTGTTCAGCCGCATCCTGAATGGCCGGCAGCATGTTCGTTTCGCTGCCCGAGGTGTCCATCAGTATGCCCAGCGTGATCGGCAGATCGGTTTCCTTTGAAAAAAACGCGATTTGTTGCTCCTGGCCGTCTTCGTAGATCTTGAAGTCGCTCTGCACCAGATCGTCGATGATCTGTTTATTTTTATTCCGCACGGTTACGAACACGTTCACCAGGTTGCTTTGCACGCGAATCGGTCCCTGGCTTTCTTGCGGCGCGATCACTTGGCCTTGGCCTGCGGCCAGCGCCGTGCGCGGCATCCGCGCCAGTCCGGCGGCGAGCAGGCAGAACGAAAGCACAAAACCAACGATGCGAAAGCGCTTCATAGGATTCCTCAGGCTGCTGTCGGGAGTAAGTACACGCGAAAGTTGGATGCGCCGGGTACGCCCTAAGATGTTCGCGCCTCGCGGCCAGGCTGCCATCGTGAATCGAAAGCCGCTGTTTGTCCACGAAAAATAGCGCTGTCGTCCCGCGCGCTCAATTTGCGAAAGCCGCGCATGAAATTATGAGAGTAAGAGCAACTCGCTCGCGGAATTTCTTCTTGACACCGGCGCGCTTGCGCCGTAAAACCAAATGTGCGCGCTGCGGAAACGTAAATTTTCCGCCGCGCAAGAAAAAGACCCAGGGGAGAAGTTCCAAACCGACGTCCAGCAGGGAATGCGCGCAACCACAGGCACCGATCGCAGGCTCGAGGACAACCGGCCCACCGAGCCCGGCGAAGAAGAAACGCAGTAACGCAGCATCAAAGCGAATCAGGGGCGCTCCGGCGCCCCTTTTTCTTTTATAAGCGCCCGTCGCGCACGCTTGGCGGCTCGCAACCTGGGTCCGCGCGAGTGCTACGTGTCCTCGGGCGCGGCTTTGGCGCCCCGATCGTGCGCCGGGCAAATCAAGCGGAACTCGCAGGCCTTGCAGGAAAATCCGATCTTGGTTGGAAAGTTTCCCGCGCGAATTTCCGCGGCCACTTCCTGCATGTCTTCTTCGGCGCGCGCCAGTTGCTTCGCGTCCCGCGTGGCAGCGACGCTTTGATTGTTCTGCACGTTGTAGAAAACCAGGCGCGCCACTTGTTCGCCGAACACCTCGCGCGCCGCCAGCGCATACACGCTCAGTTGCAAATCTTTTTTCGCGTGTGCGTCCGTTTTCGGCCGGCCCGTTTTGTAATCGACGATCTCGACCAGTTTTTCCCCCGGAGCTCCCGCGCGATTCACTTGATCCATCCGCCCGGTCAGCACAATCCGGTTTGCCAGCGGCAATTCGAATCGGCGCTCTTGCGCGAACACCTCGGGCGGCGCCTCCAGCGTGCTCTGATGGAACGCGCGCAATTGCGCCAAGCCATCCTTCTTGTATTCCTGCTCCTGATAAGTGTCCTCGTAACCCGCCGCGCTCCATTCGCGTTCGTAGATCGCCGCGACTTCCTCGAACGGCAGCCGCCGTCCCTTGCGCAATTGGCCCACGAATGCGCCGATCGTCGTGTGCATCACGTTTCCAAACGTCAGCGTCGCCCGCGGCCCCGTGCGAATTCCCCACAGTTGCGTGAAAAGATATTTCTGCGGGCAGGATTCAAATGTGCCGATCGCGGATGCGCTCAGCGGCAATGGCTCGGAAAGCGGCGGCCGGTACGTCTCGGCCCACTGCCCGATGCGCGAGCCTACGCGCGATTGCGCGCGCTCCGCTGCGAATAGCGCTGCGCCCCCTGATTCGGCTGCTGTGCCGGCCGCGGGTTTTTCCGGCACATGTTCCGGCGCGAGTTGTTGCAGATCGGCGCGCTGCACTTTTGGCGCCATCAGAATGTCGTCCAGAAACGGCGATGGTTTTGAGCGCTTGCCCACCACCGTCGTCAACGTCAGGCGATCGCGCGCGCGCGTCAGCGCCACGTAGAACAAACGGCGCTCTTCTTGGATGTGAAAATCCCCGGCCGGCAGTTGCTCCTTCATCAATTCGGCGGGGAATTCCAGCACGTGCGGTTTTTCCCGAGCCGGAAATCCCCCGTGTACCAGATGAATCACGAATACGTGATCGAATTCCAGGCCCTTCGCGGAGTGCACCGTCATCAGTTGCACTGCGTCGCCGTGTTCTTCTTCCAGATTGATCTGCCCATTCGCTTGATCGAAGTAATCCAGATACTCGGCGAGTTCTTTCAGCCGGCGCGTTTCGCTTTTTGGTTGCCA
Organism: Candidatus Acidiferrales bacterium; assembly: GCA_049790315.1. Lineage (GTDB taxonomy): Bacteria > Acidobacteriota > Terriglobia > Acidiferrales > UBA7541 > DASPOJ01. The sequence goes on from JBAQYV010000014.1 coordinate 9,539, forward strand.
CTCGAAAATGAATTGGCGCAATCGCCCTACATATTTTCGGTCTTGCTCCGAGACGGCGACGCCGATCTCCAGGCGCCCGAGTAGTTCGTCAAACCATTCCAGCGCGGGCAATTCGCGCGCGCGTCGTCGCAAATCGCCCACCAGCGCGATCAATTCCTGCAAACCCGCGCGCCCCGCGTCGAACGCCAATTCGCCCTGCGCCGATTCGATCACATCCCACAACGAGCCGCCTCGCGCTTTCGCCGCGCGCTCCGCCAGACGTTGCAAATCCTGCGCCTCGAGTCCCCACGCGGGCGCCGCGAGCACGCGCGCGCAGGCCACGTCGTCGCGCACATCCGCCGCCAGCCGGATGTAGGCCAGAATGTCGCGCACCAGCCGGTGATCCAGAATCGATAAATTGCGAATCACGAACGGCACGCCGCTGTCTCTCAGCGCCGTCACCAGCCGCTCGCGATGCGTGTGCATGCGATACAGCACCGCCATTGAGCGCCAACGCGCGCCCGCGCCATGCAGTCGCTCGATTTCCGCCGCGATCCAGCGCGCTTCCTCGTCGGAGCTTGCCAGCGTGACCACGCGAATCCGTTCGCCCTCGGATTTTTCCGCGACGAGCCCGGTTTCTTGAAAATCCTTAGGCTGCTCGGCAGGCAGCACAAGATGTCGCTCCACTTCGTTGGCCACGCGCAAGATCCGTCGCGTCGAGCGGTAATTCCGCCGCAGCGGCATCTGCACACGCGCGCGCTCCGCGGGCGAAGCCCCCGCGTATTCGTCCAGGAAATGCGCGAAGCTTCCGAATGACGCCCCGCGGAATCGGTAAATCGCCTGCCGGTGATCGCCCACCACCACCAGATTGCGCCGCTCGCCACCCAAAAGATGCAGCAGTTCCAGTTGCGCGATATTCGTGTCTTGAAATTCGTCCACCAAAATGTAGCGATACCGCTCGCGCAGCGTGGCCAGCAATTCTGGATCGTTGCGCAGCAGCGTCACGCCGCCCATCAGTTGCGTTCCAAATGTTAAAAGATGCCGCTCGCGCAGAAGTGCGTCGCTCTCGCGATAAACGCGCGCGATTTCTTGTTGCCGCGCGATCTCTTCTTCGCGCAAAGCCCGCTCGTCTTCCGCCAGCGCGGCTTTTTCGCGGGCGTAGCGCGCGGCCAATTCGTCGGCAAACGCTTGGTAATCTTCCGGCGAAACCAGTTCATCCTGGCAGCGCGAGAAAAATTGCTCAAAGTCGCCAAGGAATTGTCCCGGTTCCGCCAGCCGCCGGTAGCGATCGAGGCCTAGTCGCGCCAAATTTCGCCGCAACAGAATCCAGTGATCCACTCGATCGAGCGTGCGCACGCCCGGATCGCGCTCCGTCAGCATTTGCGCGCAGAAGGAATGAAATGTTCCCAGCACTACGCGTTCGCCGCGCTCGCCCGCACTAGCCACCACGCGCCGCTTCATCTCCGCCGCGGCTTTTTCGGTGAACGTCAGTCCCAGGATTTCGCCGCCATCCAGCTCCGGCTGCGATTCCAGCAGATAGCGAATGCGTTCGGTAATCACGCGTGTCTTGCCCGTGCCCGCGCCGGCCACCACCATCAGCGGACCTTCGCCGTGACGCACCGCCGCGCGCTGCTCGGCGTTCAACCCGTCGGGCGTTTCTTTCGCGTTTTTCGCGCGCGCCGGTCTAGGCGCCGCATCGTCGTCGAACAGCGTGGCCATTCATCCATCCTAGCCTATTTCGCTCTCGCGGCAGATGGGCTCCCGTGGCGGAAGCGTGTCTCCGCCCTGCTTTTGATCTCCGAAGCTCGTGTACGCGCCGCTCTTGGCCATCGTACTTTGTCCTTCTCCAAGTGTCCCTGAATCCTGCGCAAATTTGAGGACCCGGTGTATGTCAATTCGAACACTCATTCTATATTTGACAATAGGACCTCGGCATGTTATCATCGGCTTTTGCGCCATCCCGATCCCGGTCGCGCCTTACGCGAATGGCGGTGCGGGATCTGCGTTTCGCGGCCCCAAAATGAACCGCGCCTACTCACACGCTTTTGTCGCGCACGATTTGCCTCGCAAACCCCTGTGTTTTCAGTTAATTGACAAAAGAGTGCGCAACGCATTGAAAAAAAGTGTTTTGAAGTCCCTGTATTTGCAATCACATGCGCACTCTTTTGCCGCAAACCCAGCAGTTTCAGCACTTTCGCAAAATGGGGTGGGGGGTGTATATACCCGGCACCTATCCCACTCATTTTTAAGCACTTCGCCAAGCGCGATTCGCCTCGCGCCACGCGCGTCTCGCCACAATTTGATTCTTTTTGCGGCGCGCGCCTATACTGCGCCCAGCGCTTCTCGGTCGCGCGCGCGGCCATCGGCAAGCGCGATCAGCGCCAGCGACGGCCAATGACAATATGGATAAACCGATCATTCTGAGCGCAGTCCGCACGCCCATCGGCCGATTCCAAGGCGCGCTGGCCCCGCTCTCGGCCGTCGATTTAGGCGCGCGCGTCGTCGCCGAAGCGGTTCGTCGCGCCGGAATCGAACCAGCCGCGGTTGACGAAGTGATCCTCGGCAACGTTGTTCAAGCCGGGCTGGGCCAGAATCCAGCGCGCCAAGCGGCGCTCCGCGGAGGTCTATCGCCACGCGTCGCGGCAATGACGATTAACAAAGTTTGCGGTTCCGGCCTGAAAGCGGTCGCTCTCGCCGCGCAAGCCGTGAAGCTGGGCGAAAGCGAAATCGTCGTAGCCGGTGGCATGGAGTCGATGTCGAATTGCCCGTATCTTCTGCCTGGCGCGCGCGCAGGCTATCGCCTGGGCAACGCCGAAATTGTCGATTCGATGCTGCACGACGGTCTGTGGGACGCGCATGAGAATTTTCACATGGGCGTCACAGCCGAACTCGTCGCCGAAAAATATGGCATCACGCGGCAGGAGCAGGACGCCTTCGCGGTGGAAAGTCACCAGCGGGCTGTGCGTGCGCGCAAATCGGGTTTCCTCGAGTCGCAGATTTTGCCGATTGAGGTTCCCCAAAAAAAAGGCGATCCGATAGTCGTGCGCCACGACGAATCGCCGCGCGAAGATACCTCGCTTGAAGCGCTGGCGAAATTGAAGCCCGCCTTCAAGAACGACGGCACGGTCACCGCCGGCAACGCCCCCGGCACGAACGACGGCGCCGCGGCACTCGTCGTCACAAGCGAACGCCGCGCATCGCAACTCGAAAAGACGCCGCTTGCGCGCATCGTCGCCCAGGCCGTCAGCGGAGTCGAGCCCAAGTGGGTGATGATGGCCCCGGTCGATGCCGTCGAAAAGTTGCTGCAAAAAACAGGATGGGATCGTGATCGCGATGTCGATCTTTACGAATTGAATGAAGCGTTCGCCGTCGCCGCCATCGCCGTCACGCGCGTTCTGCGCCTCGACCCCGCCAAAGTCAATGTGAATGGTGGCGCGGTCGCTCTCGGCCATCCCATCGGCGCTTCTGGCGCGCGCATTCTTGTCACGCTGCTCTACGAACTCGAACGTCGTAATGCGAAGCGTGGAATCGCCGCGCTATGCCTCGGTGGTGGCAACGCCGTCGCCCTGGCCATCGAGCGCGCATGAAGTGCCCCGTTTGCGGAAGAGAATATCGCGCGGGCGCGCAGCGCTGCCGCAAGTGCGAAGTGCTGCTCGTGGAATCCGCGCAGTCCGCAACGGAGTCCGGCAAGGCCGCCGCGCCGGGCTCCGGCTCGAAGTCTGGCGGGAACCAAAATCAGCGCGCGCCCCTGCTGCTGTGGTCGGGGCAGGATCCTGTTCTGTTTTCCGCGTTAACGCACGAGCTTGCCGGCGCCGCGATTCCGTTCTATGAATCCGCTGTGCACGATCCGGCTGGAGGATTGTTCGCGTCGTTTCCTTTGCGATCCGAAGCCGTCGGCGGATTTGAGATTCGCGTGGCGGGCTGCGATCTCACCGCCGCTCAAGAGATTCTGCAATCGATCGTCGGAACAATCGGAACGATCGGCGGCGACGACTCTGACGAAAGTGCTGTTGAAGATGACGTCGTGACCGGAGAGAAACATGGCGGCGCGTCACGAAGCGCTCTCGATTGGCTGGCCGTCGACGCCACCGCCGAATTATGGAACGGCGACGATGAAGCCTGGGCCGCTTACCTGGTCGACGTGCTCTGGGAAAATGGCGTTCGCGCGCGCACGATTCAGGATTCTCCCGCGTATTCCAGAATTCTCGTTCGTCCCGCGGATTATCCTCGCGCCCAGCGCGTTTTGCGCGTGCTTGAGGAAGCGTCTTCGTCTGAGTGACTCGCCAGAGTAATGAGGTTCAATGGATTCGATGGAATCGATGAACCAAACCGAGCCGCGCGAATCGCGGAAGCAACCCGCCCCGCTCGGAGCGGCCGAAATTCGCACCGTGGCCGTGCTCGGCGCGGGAACGATGGGCGGCGGTATCGCTCACGTTTTCGCGCGCTCCGGCTACCAGGTTATTCTGCGCGACGTTTCTCCGGAAGTCCTCAATCGCGCGCAAACCACGATCTCGGCGAATCTCGATCGCGAAGTAAAAAAAGGAAAAGTCGCCGCGGATGCCAAGTCCGCGATTCTTGCGCGCATTCATGCCACCACCGATTCCGCGCGGCTGGCCGAAGCCGATTTTGCCGTTGAGGCCGTTCCCGAGCGCTTGGAGCTTAAGCGCGCGGTCCTCGGCGAAGCGGATCGCATTTTGCGGCCGCACGTAATCCTCGCGAGCAACACTTCTTCGATCTCGATCGCCACGCTGGCCGCGGCAACCTTTCGAGCGGATCGCTTCGTGGGCATGCATTTCATGAATCCCGTGCCGGTGATGGAATTGGTTGAGGTCGTGCGCGCCCCGCAAACCAGCGATTCGGCACTCGCAACCACGATGGAACTTGCCCGATCGCTCGGCAAAACTCCGGTAGCGGTGAACGATGCTCCCGGCTTCGTCGCCAATCGCGTGCTGATGCCCATGATCAACGAAGCCACATTCGCCGTGATGGAGGGCGTAGCCACCCCCGAAGCCGTCGACGCCGTGATGCGCACAGGCATGAATCATCCGATGGGTCCACTCGAGCTGGCCGATTTAATCGGCATCGACGTCTGCGTCGATATTTTGGATGTATTGGAAGCCGGATTCCCCAACTCGAAAGAATGCTCGAAGTACGCCGCCTGCCCGTTGCTGCGAAAAATGGTCGCCGAGGGCCGCCTGGGCCGAAAATCCGGCCGCGGCTTCTACGAGTACAATGCATGAGTATTGAGCGAAGGAATCTTGTTGTTTACTTTGAAAGCTGTTTCCGTGATTTTTCCGTCGTTGGCACAGGCTTCAATATCACGATGTTTTTAAACGTCTGCTCGGTTGCGACGGGGGCGAGCGAATACAGGTTGAGTGCGTCGGAGACGGACGAGTCACCCGCTATCGTGGCAAAGCGCATTTTCTCTCGTGGTATTTGCGACCAAAATATGCGGGTTGGTGTGCTGCGATAGGTTACGGCCCAGAGCTTTCGGCTGCTGCCCATTTTGTAGAGCGTTAAATTGGCGTGGAATGTCGCGGGCCAGACCTTCCAGTAGTCGCCGGCAATGTGGGTTGCGTCCGATTGAAGAATTTCGAGAGTGTATTCACCCAGCGTCTCGTCAAGATCGGCGCGGACTCTGGCGAGAGACGGGCGGCCATATAAATACAGCGGGGTGCTCAGGAAAAGAATCAGGCTCGCGGCGGTCAACGCGCGCCGGCCCGTGAAGTTCGCCAGTGAATAAAATGGCGACAAAGCCCATACCACGGCGCCGATCTGAAGCAGCACCATGGATTGCAACCCGAATCGCGGGTCGTAATCCGCGTTCTGAATATGCGACAGACTGCCCATCATCAGAAAGCTGGCCAATGAAGATGCGACCAGATTCGCCGCTGGAAAATTGGTTCGGCGAATTCCGCCACGCGTCGCCAGCCGAACAATCGCTCCCAACACCAGCAGCGCCGCCACCGAAATTCCCCACGGCTGATTCAGATAATCGGTCCAGATCGTTCCGCCGAACTGAAACCAGACGGCGGGCCATCTCCACGGTGGCACGGGAGGATACGGCCAATCTCCGTACGCCGCGGAGTAGGAAACAATCCCTGAATAAATGTAGCTGGCCGCGAAACTCGAAAACACCAGTACCATGGCGATTCCAAGTTCGAGATTCAGCAGCCCGTCGAACCGGGCGCTTCGCCGGCGCGCATCGCGATTGAAATACCAGCGGAAGAAAATCACGGGCAACAGCACGAACATCACGGCAGCGTCTACCCACGAGGCTGCCAAGAGAAACAGAAAGCTGGCGATAATTCTTGGACCGCGAGGATATTTTGAATTTTCGAGCAGCAGCAAGCCCGCGAAACCCAGAAACATTCCGACGCCATAAGGCTGCGAAAGGCCAAGGTAAAGGAAACGCGCGTCGACGCTGTTGAACAAAAGAAAAAGGGAAGCGGACAAAGCGCCTGTAAACAACCACGCTTTGGGAATCACATAGCGCGCGCACAAGAAGAACGCGGCCAAGCCGCAGAATGCATTGATCGCCGACTGGACCAGCAGATTCGCGAGAGGACTCTTGAATGGAATCGCGAGCAGCGGAACCAGCATTCCAAACCGGTCCTGCTCCCAGTAGAAGGGAGTCCAGCGGTACAAGCTCATCATCACCGGCACGATCGAATCGCTGTTGTGCAAGCGATGAAACGCGCCGAAATCAATGCACAGCGCGGCCACGGCGACCGCGGACCAAAAGAGAATGATTTGGGCGCGCGGCGCCGTATCTTGTTCGGGTTGCTGTGGTTCCGCGATCAACTTAGGAATGCGATCCGCCTGGATTTCCATTTCGTCGCGGCGCGAACTCGGATCCAGATTTCGCGATCGCGACTCCAGATCTCGCGATGATGACTCCAGATCTCGCGATCACGGCTCCAGATTTCGCGATCACGACCGAAATCGGAATCATCGCGCCGCGTTACGGCCAAATCTGGTTGAGGATCATCGACAGGCGGATTCCGGCCTTGGCCAATTGTTCTTCGATGACGGGCGCCGTGGCGTTTTGATAGTCCGTTCCCAACTGTTCGTTTAGATTGAGCATGCGGAGATCGATGTGGTTGTTGTCGGCGCACGAAGCGATTGAGATCGGGGCTTCGATCGGGATATTCACAGGAAGATCGCCATAAGCTATCTGGTCCGCGAGTTCGTGACTCTCCCATGCCCAATCGTCGAAGATCATTCCCTCACGCTGCCAGGATGCGATCTTGGATTGGAATTGCTGGTCGAGGGCCGCGGCGAACTGATCCACGGTTTGGCCTTCCGAAATTCGTCCCAGAATCCTCGAGTCCCACGCCTGGTGCAGATTGGGATAGTAGATCGTCACTAGGTGCGGAATATAGGGCGGGCCGGGGTTCTTCGTTGTCACTTGCTTCGGCACGGGGGGAGCGCCGAAGAAATTGACCGGAACGCAATTTCCGCCTTGATCGCTGTTGGTCGTGCAGTGCAGCGGCTGGTGAATGTCTCCCGCGAAATGGATCACGAATCGCAGCGCGTTGGCCTTGGCCGCTGGATCGGCTCCGGGCGATTTGAGGATGGCGATCTGGGCTTTGAGCGCGGCCGTGATGCAGCTCGCCGATGCGGGGCAATATTGATCGAGATTGTCCCGCTTCGCGCCGCGCGGAATATCGAAGAAATGCCAGCCCTCGGTTTCCGGGTGTTCCGAGCGGTAATCGTCGGCCCAAGTCGCGGCGTTGGCCATCGGATCTGTGCTCACGGGCTGGCAAAATCGCTTGAGCTGGGGATCGATGGGATTGTCGTTCAGGATTTTATTGACCATCGCCAGGGCATTTGGATCGAGATGCATTTTCGCGATCAGCGCGACAGTCTGATGACCTTCGCAGCCCCACGCGCGCGCCTGGGGCGTTGCCGCTATCGAAAGAACGATCGCAACGAAGATTGCAGTGACAAAAAAACGTTTCACCGAACACCTCCAAGGCCCTGATACGAATAGTTCGGCTGCAAACGCGATGACAATGAGGTCGCAGCCAAAAGCGTAGTGTAACAGCGTGCGGGCGCAATCGTTATGCGACGTACCGCCGATTCTCGAGTGCCGCGGCCTGACCTTTCGGCCGGTCACTTTCGGCGCACGGGCGCCCAGCTTTACCACATGCAAGGCACGCATGGGATTAAAATAAGAGTATGGAACGCAAGGTATTCTGGTTCACTTTCTCGATCCTCGGCATAGTTGCGGATTTCGCGCTGCCGCTTTGGTGGGCGGTGCTGGCTACGATCCCGATCGGGTATGCCAGCTGGTGGTTCGCATATCGCAGCGGCTGGATTGGTTAGAACCGAGTCTTGCGCTCGACTTCTGCTGGCCCCGTCGGCAGGGACGAGGCCGACCCGAAAATTCCCCTATTGAAACAAAAGGTGTGAGTGCGGGCAAATAAAGTATTTGCTTTTTGTTCGCCTTCTGCTAAAATGCCCGGCGTGGCGACACGAAAACAAACTCTGCACAACCGCATTAACTATCTGGTAGACTTGGCGACCGCGGCAGCCATCGCGTCCCCGAACTGCCCTCATCGAGGTGAGCTATGACGGACGAAAAAACGAAGATTCTAGAATCGGCCATCGCACAAATCGAAAAGCAGTACGGCAAGGGCTCGATCATGCGGCTGGGCAACCGAGACGTTTTGGTGCCGGTCAGCGTGATTTCCACGGGATCGATTTCCCTGGACGCCGCGCTGGGCGTGGGCGGATTGCCGCGCGGACGCGTGGTTGAAATTTACGGCCCGGAGTCCGGCGGCAAGACGACGCTGACGCTGCACGTGATCGCCGAAGCGCAGAAGAGCGGCGGCCAGGCGGCGTTCATCGACGCCGAGCACGCGCTCGATCCCGCGTACGCGCGGAAACTCGGCGTGGATGTGGACAACTTGCTGGTTTCGCAGCCCGACAACGGCGAGCAAGCGCTTGAAATCGCCGAGACGCTGATCCGCTCAAACGCGGTGGATATCGTGGTTGTGGATTCGGTGGCGGCATTGGTGCCGCGCGCTGAGCTCGAAGGCGATATGGGCGATCCGCAAATGGGCTTGCAGGCGCGGCTGATGTCGCAGGCGCTGCGCAAACTGACGGCCATCGTCTCGAAATCGCGTACGTGCCTGATCTTCATCAACCAGATTCGCGAAAAAATCGGAGTGATGTTCGGCAATCCCGAAACCACCACGGGCGGGCGCGCGCTGAAATTTTACTCCTCGATTCGCCTGGATATTCGCCGCATCCAATCCATTAAGGAAGGTGATCGCGTGATCGGTTCGCGCACGCGCGGCAAAGTGGTGAAGAACAAGGTGGCCGCGCCGTTCCGCGAAGCCGAGTTCGACATTATTTACGGCGAGGGCATTTCGCGCGAGGGCGATTTGGTCGATGTTGGCGTAGAGCAGGGGGTGCTCGAGAAGAGCGGTACGTGGATTTCGTTCGGCGCCGACCGCCTGGGCCAAGGGCGCGAGAATGCGCGTCAGCTTCTGAAGGAAAACGCCGACCTTCGCAACAAGCTCGAAGCCGTCCTGCGGAAAAAGCTGGGTGTGCCGCAAGTCGCTATGTCGTCGAATGGCGCTTCCGGCGCCGCAGCCGCGCCTGCGTCACCGGCGGAAAAGCCCGCAGCTCAGGCCGCGGCTGCATCCGCGTCTGCTGGATCGGCCCCGGCCAGTGCGGCGGCGAAGGGCCGCCCGGCGCGCTAATATATCGTTGAAATTGATTGATTTAGGACAAGCGGCACACGCCGCGACCCGCCGCCGAGAAAGCTTTCGTTGGCCGGGAGTACAGGTACGCTCACGCGCCGTGGGGCAACGTTGCGTCTTGCTCCGCGCATCTCACCTTACGTAGAATAATAGATGCAGGTAGGCTTCGCTCGCGGCCGGGAACGTCTGAACCCGCGGTAAGTCACCGCCCCTTATGCAGAGGCACAATCCCATTCAGCGAGCGCTGGTTCTTGTTGTGGGCGCAATGTTCGTTTTGGCGCCGTCGGCTCCGTTGTGGAGCGCAGGCGCCGCCGCGGCAGGCACCACGACTACGACGACGCGTACAACGCGAAGGCGCCCCGTGACGCACTATGGCGTGCCGACGTACGCGAACTCCACGCTTGGCGACGATGCTCAATACGACGATCCGGTCGTGCGCGAAGCGGCTATCGAAGGTTTGGGCCGGTACAACGGCGCGGTAGTCGCGATCGATCCGAATAACGGCCGCATCCTGACGGTTGTGAATCAGCAACTTGCGTTCTCCGCGGGTTTCATCCCCTGTTCGACAATCAAGCCGGTGATCGCACTCGCCGCGCTCGGCCAAGGCGTGATCAATCAAGACAGCATGATTGAAGTGGCGCACCGCCGTTATATGAATTTGACCGAAGCGCTGGCGCATTCCAACAATGCTTTCTTCGAGAGCCTGGGCCGGGAAATGGGCTTCGACACGGTGCTGAAATACGCCCGCATGATGGGTCTGGGCGAGCACACCGGTTACGACATTCCGGAAGAGCAGGCTGGTGTGTTGCCGACCGCGCCGCCGGAGTTCGGAGGCGTGGCGCGAATGTCCAGTTTCGGCCAGGGCATACAGATTACGCCGCTGGAATTGGGCTCGGTAGTGGCGACGATCGCCAACGGCGGAACGGAATACTACCTGCAATATCCGCGCTCGCAGGAAGCGCGCGACAATTTTGAGCCGCGCATCAAGCGCCAACTCCCGATCGAGGCTGTGCTTCCGGAAATTCGCGACGGAATGCTGGCCGCGGTTCTGTATGGCACCGCGCAGCGCAGCTGGGATTATGTGAGCGAGCAGCCGCTTGGTAAGACGGGCTCGTGTTCTGATTCGGCGTCGCGCATCGGCTGGTTTGTTTCTTACGCCGACGAGCTCCACCCCCGTATCGTATTGGTGGTTCTGATGCGCGGCCACAATCACGTTGTGGAAGGCCCCATGGCCGCGGGAATCGCCGGCCGAATTTATCATCGACTGCACGAAGAAAATTATCTCGACTCAGAAATGCCCGCCTGGGAATCCAGGGCAGCGTCGGCCGCCGCGCCGGCGACCGTGCCCGCTTCATCAAGCGCGCCGCCGGCCTCAAGCAGCCCCGACGCTTCAGGCTCCCTCCGTTAGTTCTGTTTTCTTTCTCCCTTTTCTCCTGAAATGTTTTTGTTGATGAATTTTTCCACGCCATCTTCGCGGTTTGAGGTAGGATGTGCGCACTCACCGGTTATCCGATCGGAGGAATGCGATGCGCTTCGCAAAAATTCTGGGTTACACCGTTGCCGTGTTGGTGATTCTGCTCGCCGTGGGAATCACGTTTACGATCGGTTGGCGGCCATTTATCGGTCCGAAGGCGCGCCCGCTCACGAGCCGCAAATTTGATGTGACGCCGGAGCGTTTGGCGCGCGGCCGATACATAGCGGAGAACGTCGCAGGCTGCATGGATTGCCATTCGCCGCACGATTGGACACAACATGACGCGCCGATCATTCCCGGCATGGAAGGCGCGGGCGAGAATTTACCGCTGGCCGGATTGCCCGGTACGGTGAATCCGCCGAATCTGACGCCTGATCCCGAGACTGGCTCAGGCACTTGGACCGACGACCAACTTGCGCGAGCGATTCGCGAGGGAATCGGCCACGACGGGCGCGCTTTGTTCCCGCTCATGCCGTATCAGAATTTCCGGCACATGTCGGATGAGGACCTGGCCTCGGTTGTGGTATTCCTGCGCTCGCTCCCGCCGGTGCACCATGTCGTTCCGCCAACGCAGATTATTTTTCCGGTGAAGTATTTGATGCGCAGCGTGCCGCAACCGGTCACCGTGGCGGTTCCCGAGCCGGATCTTTCGACTCCGGTCAAGCGAGGCACTTACCTCGTCACCGTTGCGGGCTGCCGCGACTGCCACACGCCGCAGGACAAGCACGGCGCGCCCATCACGTCGCTCGATCTTGCAGGGGGCTTTGTGCTCGCCGGGCCGTGGGGAAACGTGGCCTCCGCGAATATCACGCCCGATCCGAGCGGCATTCCGTACTACTCCGACGCACTTTTCCTGCAAGCGCTGCGCACCGGCTACGTGGGGACGCGTAAACTATCTCAGATTATGCCGTGGAGCAGTTTCCGCGGCATGACCGACCAGGATTTGCTCTCTATCTTCGCGTACCTCAAGACCGTTCCGCCCATTCACCATCGCGTGGACAACAGCGAGCCGCCGACGCTGTGCCCGCTGGACGGCAATATGCACGGCGGCGGCTCGGGCAACGTCGCACCGAGCGGGGCGTCGAACTGAGCGAATTCAATCACGCGGCCTCATTGTGTCTGAAATTCCGTCGCAACATCGAACCGGCAGCCGGCATCTGATTGGAAGGCAGCGTCGAGACGGAAACGGCAGATGCAAGCCGGACACGGCATCCAACCGAGGCCGAACATGAAATCCAGATTGAATTTGCTCGCGGTGAGTCCCGGAGGATACAAAGCCCTTGCCGGAGTGGAGGCGTATCTTCATACCTGCGGCCTTGAAATCAAACTGATTCATCTAATTAAGTTACGCGCTTCACAGATCAACGGCTGCGCGCATTGCATCGATATGCATTGGAAAGATTTGCGCGCCATTGGCGAAACTGAACAGCGCCTTTACGGGCTGGATGCGTGGGAAGAATCGCCGTATTACACCGACCGCGAACGCGCCGCGTTGCAATGGACGGAATCGATCACTCGGGTGATGGAGGGGCACGTGCCCGATGCCGTTTACGATTCCGTGCGCGCGCATTTCACGGAGAAAGAGCTGGCCGATTTGACGCTGGCGATTTCGATCATCAATGCGTGGAATCGGCTGGCGATCGCGTCGCGGAGCGTCGCGGGGAGTTACAAACCACCGAGCCATTGATGCAATTGCGGATTGCGTTTCGTATGAGCAAAATAAAAGGGGCGGACCAACGGTCCGCCCCTTTTATTTCGATTCGCTTCCAACCGACGCTCGCCGCGCGAGGTTAGTGCACTTCCCAGACATCGCCCGAACGCAGCAGCTTGTTAATGTCACCCGGTCCGCGTTTTGCGGTGATGTCGCGAACTTGCGCCGCCAACATGTCCTCATAGCGAGGCGCGTCCCATGAGCGGAACACTCCGAGCGGCGTCGGGAATCCCGGCGTCGAATCCATCTGCGCCAGGACGAAGGCGTAATTGGGGTTCGGATTCTGCTCGTCGTGAACCAGCAGGTCCTTCTCGGATACGCCGTTGCCCAGGGCCACGACTTCGGCCTCAAGTCCGTTCAGTCGAATGCCTTTGTCCTTATTGCGTCCGAAGATCAAGGGTTTGCCGTGCTCGAGTTCCACGACGTGTTCGCTGCGCGCTTCTTTTTCGGTGACTTCGTTCCACGCGCCGTCGTTGAAAATATTGCAATTCTGCAAAATCTCGACGTACGCCGCGCCGCGATGTGCCGCGGTTTTCCGAAGCGTGTCCTTCAGATGGTTCTGGAAAACATCCACCGAACGGGCCACAAATGTGGCGCCGGCGCCGATCGCCAGGGCCAGCGGATCAAACGGCCTGTCGGCGGTGCCGAACGGAGTGGATTTTGTTTTCTTGCCGATTTCCGAGGTCGGAGAATATTGGCCCTTGGTGAGGCCATAGATGCGGTTGTTGAACATCAGCACTTTGATTCCAACGTTTCGCCGCAGCATGTGAATCGTGTGATTGCCGCCGATCGCAAGAGAATCGCCGTCGCCGGTCGCGACCCAGACCTCAAGGTCCGGCCGAGCGATCTTGATTCCCGTGGCAATTGCGGGGGCGCGTCCGTGAATCGAATGGAAGCCGTAGGTGTTCATGTAATACGGAAAGCGGCTCGAGCATCCGATTCCGGAGACGACCACGAATTGCTCCCGTGGAATTCCCAACTCGGGGAAAACGGACTGCACGGCATTTAAGATGGCGTAATCGCCGCATCCCGGGCACCAGCGCACTTCCTGATCGGTCTGAAAATCCTTCTTGGTGTAAATCGGCAGTTCAGCGGTAACCATTGTTTCGTGTCCTCTGTAAAATCTGGAATTCCTGCTTAATCCTATTGTGTCGAATAAATTTCAAACTCATTTCAAATCAAATCTGAATCCGTTGTTCCGGCGCTACTGGCCGAGCAACTCATCGATTTTCGCTTCGATCTCGGCCTGCTTGAATGGGCGGCCCTGAATTTTGTTGTAGGGTTGCGCATCGACCAAATATTTTGCGCGCAGCACCATGACGAGCTGCCCCAAATTCATTTCCGGCACCAGCACGGTGCGATAGCGGGCCAGGACCTCGCCGAGATTTCGCGGCAGCGGGTTCAGGTGGCGCAAGTGCACGTGGCCCACGCGCTGGCCCTTGGCCCGCGCCGAATTCACAGCCGCCGTGATCGCGCCGAACGTCGAGCCCCAGGCCACGATCAACAAATCGCCATCGGGATCGCCGGACGGAACCACATCGGGAACTTCCTGCACGACCGCTTCGACTTTCGCCGCGCGCAAGCGCACCATTTTTTCGTGGTTCAAGGGTTCGTAGTTCACGTTGCCGGTAACGTCTTGTTTCTCGAGGCCACCAACGCGGTGCTCGAGGCCCGGCGTGCCGGGAATCGCCCAGGGCCGCGAAAGCGTTTTCGGGTCACGGCTGTAGGGTTGGAAGTTTTCGGGTTCGGTCGTGAAATTTACGTGGAATTCCGGAATCTCGTCGACGTTCGGAATGCGCCACGGCTCGGCGCCATTCGCGAGGTACCCGTCGGAAAGAATGATCACGGGAATCATGTACTTGAGTGCGATGCGGCTGGCTTCGACGGCCATCCAGAAGCAATCGCCCGCAGTGGCGGGAGCCAGCACCGGGACGGGCGCTTCCGAATTGCGTCCGTAAAGCGCTTGCAGCAAATCCGCCTGCTCGGTTTTCGTCGGCAATCCAGTAGACGGGCCGCCGCGTTGCACATTGCAGATTACGAGCGGCAGTTCAATCGCCACGGCCAAGCCGAGCGCTTCCGTCTTCAGCGCCATGCCGGGGCCGGATGTGGTCGTGATCGCCAAATCGCCTGAAAACGATGCGCCGATCGCCGATGTGATGGCCGCGATTTCATCTTCCGCTTGAAATGTGAGCACGCCGAAATTCTTGTATCCGGAAAGTTCGTGCAAAATGTCCGAAGCCGGCGTGATCGGGTACGAGCCGAGAAAAAGTTTTAGCCCCGCGCACTGCGCCGCAACCACAAAGCCCATGGCCAGCGCCTGATTCCCGCTCAGGTTGCGATAGGTTCCGGGCGTGAGCTTCGCCGGGGGAATTTCGTAGCTGATCTGAAACGCCTCGGTGGCTTCGCAATAGGAATATCCGGCGCGAAGGGCGCGCTTATTCGCTTCCACAAGCAGCGGCTTGGCCTTGAATTTTTCTTCGAGCCAGTGATAGGTGGAATCCATCGTGCGGTTGTAGAGCCAGTAGCACATGCCCAGCGCAAAAAAGTTCTTGCAGCGGTCCATGCTCTTGGCGTCCATGCCCAGATCCTGCAGCGCCGCGCGCGTCAGGCGCGAAAGCTCCACGGGAAACACGCGGAAACTGTCGAGCGAATGATCCTCAAGAGGATTCGACGTCATGCGCGCCTTGCGCAGATCGAGTTCCTTGAAGCTGTCGCTGTTGACGATCAGGATGCCGCGAGGTTTCAGGTCCGCCACGTTCATTTTCAGCGCCGCGGGATTCATCGCGATCAGCACATCGACAGCGTCGCCCGGCGTGTAGACCGTGCCCGACGCAAAATGAATCTGAAATCCGCTGACGCCCGGCAGCGTGCCCGCAGGGGCGCGGATCTCAGCCGGGTAATCGGGGAAAGTGGCGAGGTCGTTGCCAAAGATCGCGGTGGTATTCGTGAATTGATTTCCAGTGATCTGCATGCCGTCGCCGGAATCGCCGGCGAATCGGATTACCGCCTGTTCGATCGTTTCACGCTTATGCGCGTGGACTTCGGATTCGGTCAGTGTTGCCATGGTGTCAGGAGCCCTCTGTCTATTAGATGTAGATTTCTTTCCTGTGGTCGCTCTCAGGAACGGACCCGGCGTCCTGGGGCCAGCGCACTCGGTGGGGAATCAGCCGCCCCGCGCGAGGCGCTTAATTTTTCTAGTCTGCGCGAAGCGCATTGCTTAAAGAATAGCATAAGCCGCCGCCGCGGGCGGCGCAAAACCCGGCGAGGAATCGTTGCGGGTAACGCGAAAAAGCCAACAGCAAGAACACGCGCGCGGAATTCGGATGCGGCTGCGCCCTATCGTCTTGCACACAATGTACTCCAGCGTACGATCAGTGCTGGCTTTGCGACCCCAAGTTGTATACAGTAGAAGAGGAATCTCCCGCCGGCGAAGTACGAAGTACGTTGAAGCTGTCCGGGCCGCAAGCAATCAAGTTGGAGGGCTATGTGAATCAACCTGCCGTAGGTGTAATTCGCCCGTGGGAACAGCCTTTTTGGAAACCGGCGAAGGGAAAATGGGGCGTCCTCCTCTACTTGGTTCTTATCCACGTTCTGGCCATCATCGGTTTGATACTTTATCCGCTGCCCAGCCTGAAAGTTTTCCTGATCGCGCTCGGCATCGCCGCGCTCGGCGGATTCGGCACAACGGTTTGCTATCATCGCCTGCTGGCGCACCGCACGCTCAAGCTGAACAAATTCGTGGAACACTTTTTGGTTTTTGGCGCGATGTTCAATGGCGGCGGCGCCCCGGCAAGCTGGGTTGCGTATCATCGACATCATCACTCGCACGTGGAAACGCCCGACGACATTTCGAGCCCGAAGCAAGGCGGCTTCTGGTGGTCGCATCTGCGCTGGCTGTATCAATCCGCGCCCGCCGATAAGCAAAAGTGGTGTCCGGAGCTGACGCGCGGCTTTTACAAAGTTTGGATGTTCACCGAAGCGCCCATGCTGATCTTCTCGATCTGCTTCGGCATCATCTGGGGCTGGCAAGGATTTTTCTGGATTGGCGGGATGCGCCTGGTCTACACGCTGCACATGCAGTGCTTCGTGAACAGCATCACGCATCTGGGCCATGAGACAGAAGGCGATTCGAGCAAGAATCTCTGGTGGCTCGGCCCGTTGCAACTCACGGCCTGGGGCGAAAACTGGCACAAGAATCATCACTCGAATGCCGGCTCCGCGCGTCTTGGATTGCGCTGGTGGCAACCGGACATGGGCTGGTACCTCATCCTGGCGCTTGAAGCCGTCGGCCTGGCCAGTGGCGTGAAACGTCCGAACATGGCGCGCATCAATAGCCGGGCCGGCTCCTGAGCTTCCATCCGCCGTTCATTCAACGCCGCGAATTTTGATTCCTCGCCGTACGGGATTTCGGAAGCGCTGTTTCCACATGTGCCGCCGGGCGCGATCGAACCGTTCTTGAGAACCGCCTCGATCAAGACTTAATCGAAACTCGCCGGCGTTCAACCGCATCCATATTGGTAGTGCATGATGCGATATAACTCAGTCACATGCTCAAGCGAAGTTCCGTAGAATATCCATAGATTCTCGGTTGCAGGAGCGAAACTAATGTCTACCAACGCACGTGTCGCGTGTTTCCTGTTTGCCTCGCTCCTTGGCGGAGCCGCGGTTTCAGCCCAACAACCGGCGCCGCAAGCCGCGAACGGCGGGCCGATGCGTCTCGATGTGGTAGTGTCCGCGAAGTCCGGTGCGCCTGTCGCGGATCTTCAGCAGCAAGACTTCACCCTTCTGGATAACAAGGCGCCGCAGACGATTGCCTCATTTAAAGCTGTCTCGAGCCGCGAGGCGCCCATTGAGATCGTTCTGGTGATCGATTCCGTCAACACTGGCGCGCAAATCGTCGGCAACGAGCGCATACAGATCAACAAATTCCTGCGCGCCGACGGAGGAAATCTCGCCTATCCCACCGCGGTTGACGTTCTTACCGATACAGGAATTCAGACCGTGGCGAATTTTTCGACCGACGGCAATGCGCTCAGCACCGTACTGCAGCAGGACAATGTCGGTCTGCGCGACATCGGCCGTTCCACCGGATACTGGGGCGCCACGGAGCGCTTGCAGATTTCGCTCAAAGCCCTCGGTCAACTCGTGCAGGCCGAAGGGCCGCGCCCGGGGCGCAAGCTGGTCCTGTGGGTTTCTCCGGGTTGGCCCATGCTTTCCGGTCCTGAGACTCAGCTCAGCTCGAAGGATCAAGAACAACTTTTTGCGAATATTGTCGGTATCTCAACGGATCTGCGGCGCGCCCGCATCACGCTCTATAGCGTCGATCCTCTTGGGGCCGGCGAGTCCACGATGCGCGCCTCGGATTATGAGGAGTTTCTAAAGGGTGTCAGCAAAGTGGGTCAAGCGCAGGTGGGAAATCTAGGCCTGCAAGTGATCGCGATTCAGAGCGGCGGCTTGGTTTTCAACTCCGGCAACGATATCGACAAGTTCCTGCAGGAATGTGTATCCAATTCGGCGCCGTATTATGAAATCTCTTTCAATCCCGCCACGCCCGAGCAGCCGAACGAATATCATCGTCTTGAGATCAAGATCGACAAGCCCGGCCTGATCGCGCGCACACGTCAAGGGTATTACGCGCAGCCGACTGTGCCGGCGGCCAATTAGAGCAACGGCCGGTACAGTTTACGATCAGCGATCAGCGATGAAGGGATCTATTCGCGGCGCCCCCCGTCGGGCCATTCAACGCAACGTCACGCGATTGAGGCCTCGACAAGGCTCACTGCCGATTCGGTGGGCACTACGCGCGTGAGCCGGAATCCCGCTTTGCCGAGCAGCGCGCGGTACTCCTCTTCGGACCGTTCTTGTCCTCCCGGCACCACAAGCATCACGATGTCAAACATCTTGCCCGGGTGCGGGGCGTCGCCGGCCGGAATCACCGTCTCGACAATTAGCAATCGGCTGCCGGGCTTCATCGCGCGGCGGCAGTTGCCGAGGATTGTCAGACACTGTTCCTCGCTCCAATCGTGGATGATGTGGGAAAGCAGATATGCGTCGCCGCCGCTGGGAACGCTCTCGAAGAAACTCCCGGTTTCAATTTTGACGCGGTCCGCAACGCCGCGCGCCTGAATCAGTGCCGGCGCGTCGCGAACCACGTGCGGCATGTCAAAAAGCACGCCGCGCGGGTTTGGATGCCGGGCGAGAACGGCTGAGAGAAGATTGCCCGTCGCACCGCCCACGTCGATAACGGTCGCAAATTCAGAAAAGTCGTAGGCCGCGGCGACGGTGGCGGGTTCTTGTCCGTGAACGCCGACCATCGTCTCGCTGAACAGTGACGCCTGGTCCGGATGTTTCGCCAGCCAGTCAAATACCGGCATGCCGAATGCCTTCTCGAACCCGGTTTTTCCGGTCTGCACCGAGAAGAGCAATTCATCCGCCGCGCGCATCTGATGACCGCCCGCCAATGTCAGGATGGTCGCTCGGGCCGAGCCCGGCGCGCCGGTCTTGAGCGCCGCGCCCAGCGGAGTCAGCGAAAATCGGTGCGCCGCGTCCTCTGTGAATAGCCCCAGGCTGGCGAGCGTTCGCATGAGGCGATAGAGAGATGGCGCGTGCGTCGCGGTTTTTGGGGCAAGCTCGCCGGCAGTCTTCGGCCCGTCCGCCAGATAATCCGCCAGATTCAGTTGTGCAGCCACGTTGGCAAGGCGCGAAACCCAATGCGCAGTAGCCATCTGAATCAGTTGGACGTGCGGCGGCAAATTTCCAATTTTCGCTTGAGTGGTTTCAGACATCGTGTTTTCCTCCGGTGGTGCGCCAGATTCTATAAGCGAAGACGCGCAACGTGCAATGCTCGATCGCGCGCATGCGCCAGGGTTATTGCGGACGTTCGTGAACCGGCGATTGACGCCATATCCGGCAGGTAGGTTTCCTGGCGCACCATATCTTCACTAAATTGCCCGCAGCCTATCTATGTATAATGGCCGCGCCTCAGGAGGGCATTTCATGCTGCGTATCAACGACGAAGCTCCCAATTTCAGTGCCGAAACTTGTTTGGGCGTCGCCAACTTCAACGACTAAGATCTTGCGGAACCGGATTGGCCAATCGACAACGTCTTGCTTCAGGGACATCTCTGAGCGATGGCGGGAGACTCGTCGAACCTGTCTTCACCTCGTTACGCCGCTTTACATTCGCCTTCTATTCGCCTAAACTGCATTTGCCTGGAGGCGCGCCATGACATTGACCAAACGCCAGAAGCAGGTCCTCGATTTCCTGGTCGGCTTTCAAGATAAGCACGGCTATGCGCCGAGCTTTGAGGAAATGGCGCGCGCGCTGAAGCTGACTTCGCTTGCGACCGTGCACAAGCACATCTCCACGCTCGAGCGCAAAGGTTTCATTCGCCGCGGCTACAATCAGAGCCGCTCGATCGAAGTCGTGCAATTGCCGAAGCCCGTGCGCGAGCAGGTGATCGAGCGCCACGCGACGGAACTTCCGCTGCTCGGGCGCATCGCCGCGGGCCGGCCGCTCGAAGCCGTCGAAGAGAAACAAACATTTTCGCTGGGCGAATTCGCGCGCGGGGATAATCGCTTCGTCCTGCAGGTCAAAGGCAATTCGATGGTCGATGATCACATCATGGATGGCGATTTCATCGTCGTCGAGCAATCGCAAGTGGCGAATTCCGGCGAGATCGTTGTCGCACTTGTCGGTGGCGACGATGCCACATTGAAACGATTCTACCGAGAATCGAACGGCAAGATCCGCCTGCAACCCGCCAATTCCGAAATGCAGCCCATCATCGTTCCGGCGCAGGACGTCAAGATTCAAGGCCGCGTCGTCGGAGTTCTGCGCAAATACTGATTGCGCCCGTCGCCGCTCAGCCGCGCCGCGATTCGATTGCCGCACCGCGTGGCGCGGTAAAGAAAGTAATGCGCTCCGCGCGAGCGGGATCTCCTGTTTGAGCACGAAATTGCCCGTGTACCAATCGCGAACACTCCTCCCAACATTTTCTTGTAGCACTGCACCCCACGGCATAAATTGAGCGCCACCCCGGTCCGACCGTCACACCAAGTGCCGGCGCACACCGACCGAGGAGGGCCAATGTGGGGAAACAAGAAACCAGACGCGCCGTCGCCGGCAGCGAATCCGACGTCGCAGCAAAATCTGTACAGCATGCCAACATCATCACCGGCTTCGGCCACTGGGGAGGGAACTAGCATGAGCACTGACGCAATGCGTCCCATCAGCACGACACCGGCCGGCGCGGTCGCACGCCTCGGGCCGAGCCTGCACGTGAAGGGCGAAATCACCGGCAACGAGGACCTGCACATCGATGGCAGCGTCGAAGGAACAGTCCACCTTGACGAGCGCAGACTGACCATCGGCGCGAGCGCAAAGGTTACCGCGGACGTCGTAGCGCGAGAAGTCGTCGTCTACGGCAGCGTGAAGGGCAATCTTCGCGCGAAGGATCGCATCGAGATCAAAAAGGACGGCTCGGTGGTGGGCGACCTAACGACCGCCCGCATCATGATCGAAGACGGAGCCTACTTCAAAGGCGCGATCGAAATTGACCGCACCGGCGAACGCGCCGGATCGGAAGCCGAGCGCGATTTCGCAAAGCCGGCCTTCGCGCGTCCTGCCGCACCGACCACCGCGCACGCAGTCAAGTCCGCGAGCTAATATTCCCATGTAAACTGTGTCGGCGGCTCTCGCTTCGCGCGGGCCGCCGCGCAGAATCGCGGCCGGCGCGCGAAGCGTCGGGGCTGCGCCGAAACGCATGCACCATCTCCTCTCCTTACTCGAAGGCGCGCTGAAATACCAACTGGATTGGGTTTGTTTCTATATATTTCTTTTCCTGGCGTGCGTCGCTCCCCGCTTGGGCGATGGCTTATTCGTTCCCATCGAGCGCATCGGCTCGCGTTTCGCGCAAAAGAAGGGAATTGCCGTCGTTTCGATTTCGTTCACCGCGATTTTGATCCGATTGGCGTTCCTCGGAATCGATCCTGTCCCCGTACCGCTAATTCACGATGAATTCAGTTATCTGTTGGCTGGCGATACGTTCGCGCACGGGCGCCTCACGAATCCAACCCATCCGATGTGGATTTTCTTCGAGACATTCCACGTTCTCCAGCACCCGACCTACGCGTCGAAATATCCGCCGGCGCAAGGCGCTGTTCTCGCGCTCGGGCAGTTGCTTGGAAATCCGTGGATCGGCGTGCTGCTCAGCGTCGGAATAATGTGCGGCGCGATCCTGTGGATGTTGCAAGGATGGTTGCCGGCGCGATGGGCATTGCTCGGCGGCGTTCTGGTGTTGCTTCGCTTCGCCGCGTTCAACGCCTGGGTGGAGGGTTATTGGGGCGGGGCGGTCGCGGCGATCGGCGGCGCTCTCGTCGTAGGAGCATTGCCGCGAATCTGGCGCGCCGCGCGTCCGCGTTACGCGCTATGCATGGGGATCGGCGCGGCGATATTGGCAAACAGCCGCCCAGTGGAAGGTTTCATTCTTTTCGCGACCGTAGCCGCGGCGCTCGCGATATGGCTGTGGAGGCAGCCCCCCCTGCGGCGTGCCAAGCTGTTCGCGCGCATCGTGATGCCGATCGCGGCGGTCCTGTTCGTCTGCGTGGTTTGGATGGGTTATTACAACTGGCGCGTCACGAAAAATCCGCTGCTTCCGCCGTATCTCGCCTACGAGCGTGTCTACAATCCGCGGGCCGAATTCATCTGGCAATCGCCGCAGCCCAGCCCGGGCTATGACAATCCTCAGTTCGACAACTATTACAATGTCTGGGCACCGAAAATGTTCGGCGGCGATTGGGACGACATCGTGTTCGGAACCGGAGACAAACTCGCCGAGTTTTTTAATTTTTTCGTGGGCAAGGAATTGGGCGTGTGTCTGTTGGGAATTTTCTGGCTGTGGCGCGATCGCCGTGTGCGTTTCCTTGGCGGGCAATTCGTCGTTTGCCTAGCCGGACTTCTGGCGGTCGTCTGGTTTTGGCCGCACTATGCCGCGCCCCTTCTGGCCACGACCTTCGCGCTCCTCGTGCAGTGCCTACGTCACGTTCGTCGCGTGCATATCCGCGGTTGGGCTGTTGGAGTCGGTCTCTCCCGCGCTGTCGTGCTGATGTCGCTCGCCTCGCTCGTGGGCCCGTCGTTCAGTGCGGATTCGGTGCCGTACGAGGTCAACGAAAAATCAATTCGCCGTGACGTAGTCGAATCGCAGCTCGCATCCACGCCCGGACAGGACCTCGTGATTGTCCGCTATAGCCCCGATCACGATCCCACAAATGAATGGGTCTACAACCGCGCGGATATCGACGCGGCGAAAATCGTCTGGGCGCGCGAAATTCCCGGCGTGGATATTCGCCCCTTGCTCGATTATTTCCGTGGGCGCACTGTCTGGCTCGCTCAGCCCGACACCGCGCCGACGCAATTGATTCCGTACTCACCGCCCACGTCATCGGCGATTCCCGTCGCCGCGGCCTCCACGCGTTGACAAACCTCACCGTATCCTTTATCGTTAGCTGTTTGACCTTACAGGGAAGGGTGTCACTGAGAGCATGTCGACATACGTACCGAAGGGCCGCGAGGCCGAACGCATCAGAGCGGGCAACGAATGGTTTGTAGTGGACGCATCCGGTCACCCGCTTGGCCGGCTTGCCGCGCAAGTCGCGCGAATGCTGATTGGCAAAGATAAGACGATTTTCACGCCCAACATGGATTGTGGCGACCATGTCGTCGTGATCAACGCCAACAAAATTGTGCTCACCGGGAACAAGCTCGAACAGAAAGTGTATCGCCATCACAGCGGTTTCCCCGGCGGATTGAAAGAAGTTCCGGCCAAGCGTTTACGGCAGGACCGCGCCGATTGGATGGTGCGCGAAGCCGTCCTCGGCATGTTGCCGAAAAATAAGCTGCGCGCGCGTCGCGCTCGCAAGCTCCGCGTCTATTTGGACGACAAGGGCCTCGCTCGCCATACGGGGCAGAGCCCGAAACCGCTGGTGTTTTAATCGCACCTACTGCGTGAGCGGGGAGTCTGCGGGCATATTCGCGAAGTTGCGAATTTCCGGTGAAGTTTCTCCGATCGGCCGGCGTGAACTGGAATCGGTGAAGTTCGTAAAGATTGCGAAGTCAAAGAATGTCGAGGGGGAACGTTGAGCGAGACGTCACATCCAATCGAAGCTAGCCGCGCCGAGCGGCCCACAGCCAAAACACAATTTTACGGCACCGGGCGCCGCAAGGAATCCATCGCCCGCGTGTACATCCGCCTGGGCTCCGGCAAATTTACGGTCAATGGCCGCACGCCCGAGGAATATTTCCGCAATGTCGCTTGGCGTACTCGCGCCACCGATCCGCTGAAGTTCACCGAAACGGTCACTCAGTTTGACGTGAAAGCCTCGGTGCTCGGCGGCGGTGTCGGCGGACAAGCCGACGCACTGCGCATGGGATTGTCCCGCGCCCTCGCGGTATTTAATCCTGAGCTGCGTCCCGGCCTGCGCAAAAATGGTTTTCTCACGCGCGATTCGCGCATGAAAGAGCGCAAGAAGTACGGTCAGAAGGGCGCCCGCAAGCGTTTCCAGTTCAGCAAGCGCTAGCGCATTTGGTTTTGTTCTCTCGTCCGTGTTGTTGTTTCGCAATATCCGGTCCGCCCGCGGGGCCGAATTCACGGCCGGCAAGCAGCCGGCAAGAGGGTGTTCGGCGAACGGAATGAACTTCCGCCACGCCGTGAAACACTCAATCTATTAAGGAGGAACGTTGGCAGTCGAAATCACGATGAAGGAGTTGTTGGAGGCCGGTGTGCACTTCGGCCATCAGACCCGCCGCTGGAATCCCAAGATGAAGGAATATATCTTCGGTGAGCGCAACGGGATTCACATCATTGACCTGCAGAAAACTCTCAAAATGTTTCGCGACGCCAGCCGTTTTGTCAGCGAGCTGAGCGGCCAGGGCAAGGTCGTCCTCTTCGTCGGCACCAAGCGCCAGGCGCAAGGGGCCGTCGCCGAAGAAGCGCGCCGCTGCGGAATGTTTTTCGTAAATCATCGCTGGCTCGGCGGCACGCTCACAAATTGGGCCACGCTGCAGAAATCCATCAAGCGCCTGAAAACTCTCAAGGCCATGATCGAAGACGGCCGCATGGCGCAGCTCTCGAAAAAAGAAGCCGCGCGTCTCGAGCGCGAACTGAAGCACCTGAATCAGAATCTCGAAGGTGTTGAGAATATGACGGCGCTGCCCGATTGCATGTTCGTGGTCGATTCGCACGCCGAAGCCATCGCCGTGCGCGAAGCCCGGCGCATGGGCGTACCGGTCGTCGCCATCGTCGATACGAATTGCGATCCCGAGCAGGTCAACTGGGTGATCCCCGGCAATGACGACGCTCTGCGCGCCATTCGTCTCTTCACCTCGAAAATTTCCGACGCCGTAGTCGAAGGCCGCACCGCGTTCGAGCAAACCCAGATCGCGGAAGAAAAATCCGGCGGAGCCGGCGCCGTCGACGGCGAAACCGTCGAGTATGTCGACACCAGCGCCTACGAATCGTACGAGAAACAGGAAGGCGATTTCGCTGAGCCAGGCCAGGAAGGCGCTGAGCCTGCCGCCGACGCCGCCGCGGCCGAGGCCACTGACGACGCTCAGATCGCGCCGCCCGCCCCACCCGATGCTGCGGCCGCAGCCGCAGCCGCCGCGCCCGAGCCCGAAAAAACGCCCGAGCTGAAGAGTTAGGCCCACACAAATGACAACGAAACCCGACGCAGCACCCAGCCAAGCGAACGTCCCGGCGCAACTCGTCAAGGAACTGCGCGAGCGCACCGGCGCCGGATTCGCCGATTGCCGCGCCGCGCTTGCCGAATCCGGCGCTGACATCGAAGCCGCCATCAACGTACTTCGCAAAAAGGGCCAAGCCGCCGCGGCGAAAAAATCCCAGCGCGATGCCACCGAAGGTCTTGTCGGCCATTACATTCACGCGGGCGGCAAAATCGGCGTGATCGTCGAAATCAACTGCGAATCCGATTTCGTCGCGCGCACCGAGGAATTTCAGAAGCTTTGCCACGACGTCGCCATGCACATCGCCGCGCTCGATCCGCGCTTCGTCCGCCGCGAAGAGGTCACGCCCGAAATCCTTGAGCGTGAAAACGAAATCTACCGCGAGCAGGCTAAAGCCACCGGCAAGCCCGACAAAATCATCGAAAGCATCGTCAAAGGCAAGATGGAAAAGTTCTACGAAGAAACCTGCCTCTACGAGCAGCACTTCATCAAGGATGAATCGGTCACCATCGGTGAGATGGTCACGCAGATGATCGCCAAGCTCGGCGAAAATATTTCCATCCGCCGCTTCGTTCGCTTGAAAGTCGGCGAAAACGCGGCGCCGCAGAAATAACGCCCGTTCACCTTAAAATTTGCGTGCGTCGGGGCGAGCCGCAGCCTCTGCAGTACCGCAGCTCGCCTGAGCCCGCTTTGACTGTATCGCATCGAGAAAATATCTCGAATCCCGCATTCTCTGCTAAAATTCTCGTTGGGCAACGCCCGCATGGCCAAAACCGATCCCGCGCATTCACACGCTGATCCGCCCGCGCCCAAATATCACCGGGTCGTCCTTAAACTTTCCGGCGAATCTCTGCAAGGCCCGAAAGGTTTCGGCATTCATCCGGAGACCGTCGCGGGCATCGCGCGCGAGCTGAAAGAAGTCGTCGATCTCGGTGTGCACGTTGCCATCGTCGTCGGCGGCGGCAATATTTTTCGCGGCACGCGCCAGAAAGCTCTTTCGATCGACCGCGTCACCGCCGATACCATGGGCATGCTCGCCACCGTGATCAATGGCCTCGCCCTCCAGGACGCTCTCGAAAAATTCGGCGTGCTCACGCGTCTGCAAAGCGCCATCGAAATGCACACGGTCGCTGAGCCGTTCATTCGCCGCCGCGCCATGCGCCATCTTGAAAAGGGCCGCATCGTCATCTTCGCCGCCGGCACCGGCAATCCTTATTTCTCCACGGACACCGCCGCGGCCCTGCGCGCCATGGAGATCAAAGCGCAAGTGATCCTGAAAGCCACGCGCGTTGACGGAATTTACGACGCCGACCCGGAAAAGAATCCGAAAGCCAAATTTTTCGATCGCATCACTTATCTTGACGTGATTCAGCGTGGCTTGTCCGTAATGGACACCACCGCGATTTCACTTTGCATGGACAACAAAATGCCCATCATCGTCTTCAATATGAATGTCGCCGGCAACATCAAACGCGTTCTGATGGGCGAACACGTCGGGTCGCTCGTAGTCGCCGGCTGAAGATTCGTAGATTGTGACTTTGTAGGGGCGGAGATTGTCTCCGCCCGCTTTGTTGAGGCCATGAATAACCCGGCCTCAAAATCTCTCTGAACGGGAGCTGGTTCAGATGACCATCGCCAATACCAAAGACGCCGCGGCCCAAGCCAAGGCCCGCATGGAAAAAGCCGTAGATGATTTTCGCAAGGAGCTGGCCACTCTGCGTACCGGCCGCGCCCACCCTTCGCTGCTCGAACATCTTCGCGTCGATTACCACGGCACTCCCATGCCCATCAATCAGCTCGGCACCATGTCCGTACCCGAACCTTCGATGATTCTGATCGCGCCATGGGACCCCGGTGCCGTAGCCTTGATCGATAAAACCATTCGCACTTCCGACCTCGGCCTCAATCCCACCAACGACGGCAAGAATGTGCGCGTCCCGATCCCTCCGCTCACCGAAGAGCGCCGCAAAGACATGGTCAAGCATCTCCACAAAGTTCTCGAGAATCATCGCACCGCCGTCCGCAATATCCGCCGCGACATCAAAGAAGCCGTCGAAAAACTCGAAAAGGATAAAACCATCAGCGAAGACGAACGCAAACGCACCGTTGACGAACTCGAAAAAACAACCCAGCAGGAAATCAAGAAAATCGAAGACCTCTCCGCCGCGAAAGAAAAGGAAGTCCTCGAAGTCAAATAGCCAGCCGTTCGGTGCTCCGCGCTTCGTGGCGGCCTTCAGGCTACCAGCCTAAGGTTGTTTTTGTAGTCAGGGGCGGCACAGCTTAGTCCAGGGTGTAGGCCTTTGGCACTCAGTGCAGTCTCACGCGAGCCTCAGAGGGGCGGCACCAAACGCCAGCGAATTGCTTTCCGCAAATGTGAATCCGCAATTTTCTTGTATGGTGCTATCGATCTCCGCTCGCGCCCATCGCACGCGACTCAAACTCCAGCGAAGCCGGCAAATGCGCGGCGAAATATTCCCAATTATGTCCGCCAGGGTAAAGATGAAATTCGTGCGGAATGTGCCGCGCCGTCAGCACGCGGTCCAGCGCGCGATTTCCGGCGTCCAGACCCAGATCATCTTCCGCGCCGCAATCGAAGTAAATCGCGAGCCCCGAAAGGTTCGCCGTGCGCGCGATCGTAATCGGACTTTCGCGATCCCAAAACGCCGGATCGGGCGGCGAACCGAATGGCTGCTCGAGGATGCGTCCCATCAGGGGATTTTCGCCCACATTCGCCGGCAGTTTTTCGATCAGTGCGGCGCTGTGCGCCGCGACCGAGCCAAATAATTCCGGACGCCGGAATGCCAGATGCAGCGCGCCGTATCCGCCCATCGACACCCCGGAAATCCCGCGACTCGCGCGGCCGGCGCGCACGCGGTAATGCTTTTCGACGAACGGCAGAAGTTCCCGCACTATGAAATCTTCGTAGCGCGTGCGCCCATCGCGTGAATTTATGTAGAAACTCGATCCCGCCGCCGGCGTCACAATCAGGAATTCGCCGATCTGCTTTTGCTCCCACATCCCTTCAACCAGCGAGAGGCCGCCCGCCGTGATCAATATCTGTTCGTTTTCGCCCAAGCCGTGCAGAAAATAGAGCACTGGGTAGCGCCGCGTAGTCTGTGCATCGTAACTCGGCGGAAGAATCGCGCAATACGCGACTTGTCGTCCTAGAATTGCGCTGTGCAAAGAAGCGCATTCCGCTCTGCCCGTCGCATGCGCCGGCCGTCCCAGCGCAACGCAGAAAAGAAAAACGAATGCTGCAATTCCAATCCGCTTCATTCGATCGCCATCACCTTTTGTCGCCATCGGCCGCTGCGTCGGCGCTTGCCCTATCATAGCAGTGCGCTCCACGGGGTCTGGTCGCGTATGATTCGCATCGCTTATTGTCTGGAATTCGTGAATGGCCGCGGCCCTGTCATATACTCGCGCGACGCCAAGTTAGCGCCTGGAAATCCTCCTGAGCCCTGGGGGGGCGCCACATTTTAGCCCAGGGCGTGAGCACTGTGAGCGCTCGCCAAATTGACCGAAGCCCCGGAGGGGCGACACAATCCTGCGTATCTATGCCGCTCCGATTACTCTTCGTGGATCTTGAGACGGAATGGCGCGGCGGCCAGAGTCAGGCGCTCATAACGCTTTGCGGATTGCGTCGTCGCGGCGACGACGCGCAGTTGCTCGCCGTCGCGGGCGGCGCGCTCGCCAAGCGCGCTCGTGAAGCCGGCATTCCAGTGATCGAAGTTGAAGTGCGGCACAAGCGTTGGCGCGCGGCCAGCGCGCTTCGGCGCGTGTTGCGCGATGCACCGCCCGACGTGGTTTACGCGAACGAATCGCACGCGCTCACCGCCGCATGGCTCGCTCGCGTTCATCGCCACGTCACGCTCGTGGCGGCGCGGCGCCTCGCATATCCAATCCAGCAGAATCCGATTTCGCGCGCGCGTTTCCGCGCGCCGCATCGCATCTTCGCTATTTCCGATTTCGTCGCTCAAAGCGTGGCCGCCTCAGGATTGCCGGCCGAGCGCGTGCTGGTTGTGCGCGAGGGTATTGAGATTCCCGCGCCGATCACCGCGGCGCAACGCACTGTGGCCAGGCAAACTTGGAATCTGGCGGACGACGAATTTGTGCTCGGCTGCGTAGGGTATCTTTTGCCGGAAAAAGGCCAGGAAATTCTGGTGCGCGCGCTTCCCGCAATCTGCGACGCTGCTCCGCGAACCCGCTTGATGCTCGCCGGAGACGGCCCATCGCGCGACTCGCTCGAAGCGCTGGCCAGGCAGTTGGGCGTGCGCGAGCGCATCATTTTTGCGGGTTTTGTGGAGCGCATTGACGCCGTCTACGACGCGCTTGACGCCTTCGTTTTCCCGTCCCTCGCGGAACCCAGCGGCACATCTTTGCTCGCCGCAATGGCCCATGGCTTGCCGATTGCTGCCGTCGCTCGTGGTGGCGTGCCCGAGTATGTGCGGGACAATGTAAACGGCCTGCTGATTTCCGAGCCCGAGCCCAGCGCCATAGCCTCCGCCGTTATCCGTTTGTTGGCTGATCCGGAATTGCCCCGCCGCCTCGGCGCGTGCGCTCGCGCGGACATCGCGGAACGCTACGCATCCCACGTCATGGTCGAACATTTTCTTCGCGCCTGCGCCGCGGCATCCGAATCGCGAACTCGCGCGACCTCCCGATAAATATTTTGATATTCGCAACGCGCAAGGTTACGCCATCAGTCGGCCGCAAACACGATTATGTTTTTGATAGAATTTCTTATGCCTGCGCGTCGGGGTGGCCCGCGGCGATTCAGAAGTCGGGCAGTATTGCCGAGGAGGCAACTTGACGCCGCACAGGCCAGTCCGTGTGGAGCGTGCAGTTTCAGATCCGCGGTTACGCTGGCGATCGTCGCTCGCGACCGCGCTTTTGTTGAGCGCCGCCGGTCTTACGGTCAGTTTTGTGATTCTTGGCGCGTTTTCGTCTCAGCTTGTGGCGCAGACTTCCGCGCAGTCTCCTGTCTCTTCTGCCCAAGTACCGACTCCGCCGCCCGGCGGAATAGACCTCGACGCCATCGGCGCCAAAAAATTACCCGAGGGTCCTGGCAAAGAGATTGTTGAGACTTCCTGCAAGGATTGTCATACTTTCGATCGCATCACCATGGCCCACCACTCGCTGACGCGCTGGCGCACTATCGTCAGAGAGATGGAACAGAAAGGCGCCAACGTTGATCCGGGTGATTTGGGTCCGTTAGTGCAGTACCTGGCGAAAAATTTCGGCCTCCGGCACACCGCCGCGAAGCCGGCAAGCCGGGCGCCGTCGCATCCGCCGGCACACTAAGTGGATGCGAGTCCTGCCACGCGTCCGCAAGGGTAGTTGAGAGAGGTTCGGAACATGATTCGCAAGCCGCGCGTGCTTTACTCCGCCATTTCCAGCATCGCTATCGCATTTCTTGCGTCTCTTGTTTGCTGGGCCGCGCAGAAACCCGGCCCGTTGACCTATCGCCTTGTCGTAAGTCCCGGCGACATCACGGTGCCTGCTACTCCACATCCTGCCGCACCCGGAGCAGCCGCGCCCGCCACGCATCAGGAAGAGGCGATCACGTTCACCGTGATTAATTCGTCGGACACCGATTATGAAGGAGCCGCGCCTTCGTGCCAGATCTTCGACGTCGAAATTTTCTGGCTTGGCCCCGCCGGCGACAAACTCGTCTGGCGATGGTCCGAAGGCCAGATGTTCTGCCAAAAAGTCACGCCGGTCGTGATTCCGGCCGGCCTCAACTGGCAGCAAACCGTAAAGTGGAATTCCGCGCCGGCCACCATGCAGCCCGGCAAGTACCGCGTCGATGCCACGTTCATCCCATCGAACGTCGTGGCATCTTCCGGATTCGAAATCCGCGCGGCTCACTAATTTTCCCGTCTTTTGGCGTTAAATGTTCTTCGGACGTTGACAACTCCCAGTCGCCTCGCACATCCTAGTCCGCCATGACTCCTCCGCCCCCGCAGGACGAAAAATTTTCCGCGAATACGCTCGACGCCCTGCTGCACGAAAAGCGTCTCTTCCTGCCGAGCGAAGGCTTCCGCCTGTGCGCCAATGCATCCGATCCCGCGATCTACGACCGCGCCGCGAAAAATTTCGAGGCATTCTGGGCCGAAGAATCGAAGCGTCTCACGTGGATCGATCCCTGGCACGCTGTTCTCGAATGGAAAGCTCCGTGGGCCAAATGGTTTCTCGGCGGCCGCCTCAACGTCACGCATAACTGCGTCGATCGCCACGCGCAGTCCGCGCGCCGCAACAAAGTCGCAATCTTTTGGGAAGGCGAGCCCGGCGACGAGCGCGCCATCACTTTCGGAGCCCTCGAACGCGAAGTCAATCGCTTCGTAAATGTTCTGCGCAGTCTCGGAGTTGGCAAAGGCGATCGCGTTGCTCTCTACATGGGCATGGTGCCCGAACTTGCGATTGCGCTTCTCGCCTGCGCGAAAATCGGCGCGCCGCATTCCGTCGTCTTCGGCGGCTTCTCGAAAGAAGCCCTGCGCGAGCGCATCAACGATGCGCAAGCGAAAATCCTAATCACGTGTGACGGCGCCTGGCGCCGTGGCTCCGTCGTTCCCCTGAAATCCGCCGCCGATGAAGCCCTTCGCGACACGCCGTCAATCGAGCACGTCGTCGTCGTCGAACGCGTAGGCCGCGCCGCTGCAAATTGCACGATGCAGCCCGGTCGCGACGTCTGGTGGCACGACGCAATCAAAGACAAATCCGATCGCGCCTGGGGCGAAATGATGGACGCCGAGGACATGCTTTTCATCCTCTATACCAGCGGCACCACCGGCAAGCCGAAAGGCGTCGTGCACACCACGGCCGGATATCTCGTCGGCGTCGCCACCACGCATCGCCTGGTTTTCGATATCAAGGAAGACGACGTCTATTGGTGCACCGCCGATCTCGGCTGGGTCACCGGCCACTCCTACGTAATTTACGGACCGCTCGCCAACGGTTGCACCACCGTGATGTATGAAGGTGCGCCCGATTTTCCCGATCGCGGCCGCTTCTGGCAAATCATCGACAAATATGGCGTGAACATTCTTTACACCGCGCCCACCGCGATCCGCACCTTCATGCGCTGGGGCGCCGAGTGGCCGCAGCGCGCATCGCTCGAAACGCTGCGCCTGCTCGGCACCGTCGGCGAGCCGATCAATCCCGAAGCCTGGATGTGGTATCACGAATTTATCGGCCGCACGCGCTGCCCGATTGTCGATACCTGGTGGCAAACCGAAACCGGCATGATCATGATTTCGCCGCTCCCCGGCCTCACGCCCACCAAGCCTGGCTCGGCCACGCGCGCGTTTCCCGGAGTCGCCGCCGAAGTTGTCGATGCGCAAGGCGCTCGCGTTGGCCCCGGCGCCGGCGGTTACCTCGTCCTCTCGAAGCCATGGCCCGCGATGATGCGCACGATCTACGGCGATCCGCAGCGCTACGTCGATAATTATTGGGCCAAATATCTCGGCCGCTATTTCACCGGCGATGGTTGCAAAGTCGACGATGATGGATATTTCTGGCTGCTCGGCCGCGTTGACGACGTCATGAACGTCGCTGGCCACCGCATCTCCACCTATGAAGTTGAAAGCGCGCTCGTCGACCACACCGCCGTCGCCGAAGCCGCCGTGATCGGCAAAACGCACGAGATCAAAGGTCAGGGCATCTCCGCGTTTGTCACGCTCAAGGAAGGTGTCCCCGCCACCGACGCGCTCAAAGACGAATTGAAGCGTCACGTCGCCGAAAAAATCGGCCCCATCGCCCGACCCGACGATATTTTCTTCGCCGCTGAACTCCCCAAAACGCGCAGCGCAAAAATCATGCGCCGCCTCCTGCGTGACATCGCCGAAGGCCGCGTCCTCGGCGACACCACCACCCTCGCCGATCCCGCCACCGTCGCCAAATTAAAATCGCAGTACGAATCCGAGGAGTCGTAGGGGCGGAGCTTGCCTCCGCCCGCTTTCAATCGCGGGGACCGACCCGGTCTATCGAATCCATGCCACGTCCAATCCTCACCATCGCCGCCTCGCTTCCGATCGCAATCCCGGCCACGTTTCCAGATCGCGCTCAATACGCAGCTGTCATTCTGAGCGAAGAGGCGACTCTTTCTCCTCTCGTCCGCGTCCACGCGGATGAGTCGCCTCGCAGTCGAAGAATCCCTCTCCGCGTGACGCGTTTCTCGTGATCGCCCGCGCGCCGTATTGACGCACGCCCCAATACCGCGACACAATCCCGCGCGTGATGCCAACCACGCGCGCACTCGTCACTGCAGCCTGCTTTCTGCTGACGCTTGCACCTGCAACGGCCGCGCAAACTCCCGCCGCGCCGCCCCCCAACGGCCACGGCGCCTTCGCCACCCATCACTACCGCAATCTCTTCGCCGAAGCCGGCCACTCCAATCGCGAAATCTCGAAAAAAATCAACGCCGCCTACGCCCAACTCTTCCACGGCGATCCCCAAACCCAATCCGTAGTTTTTTTCACCGGCCGCAACGCCAACGGTCCCCTCGCCTACCTCACCGATTGGAACAATCACGATGTCCGCACCGAAGGCATGTCCTACGGCATGATGATTTCCGTCCAGCTCAATAAGAAAAAAGAATTCAACGCCCTCTGGAATTGGGCCAAGACGTACATGTACATCAGCGATCCGAAGCATCCTTCGTACGGATATTTTTCCTGGTCCTGCAAAACCGATGGCACGCCCAACGAAGAAACACCCGCCCCCGATGGCGAGGAATATTTCGTGATGTCTTTGTATTTCGCCGCCGCGCGGTGGGGAAATGGCGCGGGAATCTACGATTACAAATCCCAAGCCGACGCCCTGCTAACCGCCATGCGTCATCGCGCCATAATCACGGGCCCCACAAAGTTCGGGCCGCGCACCGTAGGCAACGAAGTCGATGAGCAATTCAAAATGATCCGCTTCGTCCCCGGAATCCCTCGCAACGATTTCACCGATCCTTCGTATCATCTCCCCGCGTTCTACGAATTGTGGTCGAGATGGGGCCCCGTAACCGACCGCGAATTCTGGTCCGAAGCCGCCGAAGCCAGCCGCGCATTTTTCGTGGCCACCACGAATCCCGCCACGGGACTCGCCCCCAGCTACGCCAATTTCGATGGCACGCCGCACGCCACGCGCTTCCCGAAGTCCAGCGAGTTCGGCGACGATGCCTGGCGCACCGCCAGCAATTGGTCCGTAGATTGGTCCTGGTGGCAAAAAGCCCCGCAAGAGCAAATTCTCAGCAACCGCATCCAAAGTTTTTTCGCCGCGCAAGGCATCACGAATTACGGCGACCTCTTCACCCTCGATGGCAAACAAATCAGCGATCACCATTCCACCGGCCTCGTCGCCACCAACGCCGTAGCCAGCCTGGCCGCCACAAATCCCGCCGCCAAAGATTTCGTAGCTGCCCTCTGGTCCACCCCCATC